>JACQTO010000215.1 GCA_016210745.1 Betaproteobacteria bacterium | reverse complement strand
TTGCGCCTAATGAATGAAAATAGGAGCGAAAGAGCGGATTACCCGAGCGAAAATCGGCGCAAATGCTGCTTCCAGTCGCAAAAATCGCCGTCATCTCGATCACGACCTATGAATTTCACCCATTTCGCAGACCTTCCTTAGTTCACCTGCGGGGGCAGTGATGCTTGCGGCCAGTGCTGTAGACGCAATGCTCAAGGCGAAAAAGCTTTCGTCAGGGTCACTTTATTCGCGCATCGATGAAGCCGCCAAAGCACATCTGATCACCGCTGAAATGGCTGAGTGGGCACATGATGTTCGGCTGGATGCCAATGACCAACGTCACTCAGACCAAGATGTTCCTCTCCCAGACCAAGAACAGGCAAAGAAATGTGTCGAATTCGCGATTGCGTTTGGTCAGTTCCTCTTTGTGCTGCCTGCTCGAGTTGAGCGAGGAATTAAGAGTGCAAAAGGTAAGTAGTGGCGCCTAACAACCCGGCGCAGTCGGACCGCCTCCAGCGCTGCGCGCTTCCGGCGGCCGCTGGCCGGGAACGTTAGATTCTAGATTCGACATGCTCTGCCAAGTGACGCAAAAACAAGCCAGTTGGGTTTGGACCGCACTGCGAACAGCTCGCCTGCACGAATCCAAAATCGGCGAGGAGTCGATCACCGACTTTCTAGTGCTTCAGCTGAAGAAAGCGGCAAAAGGAGCCTACTACATAGAGTCCTTCACGCGGCCGAAGGAAAAGGTCACTGGCGCTGACTGGGAGCTTTGGTTTACGGGCTCGTCCGGAAAGTGGCTGGGGCTTCGAGTTCAGGCCAAGGTCATCTCGATTGACGGAACGAGATACGCCCAGCTTCACTACAAGAGGAAAGACGGCACTTTTCAAGTTGATCAGCTAGTCTCAGACGCGAAGAAGCACGGTGCGGTGCCCTTGTACTGTCTCTACTCGTACTGGAAAGCACCCGAGGCAGGAAAGCTCACGTGGCCCTGTGGGACTTTCAAGAAGAGCTCCCGGTTGTTTGGCGCGAGTTGGATGTCGGTTAACGACGTCCAGGCTCTGAAGCCTACGGGATTGGATTCGCTGAAATTGGTGGCGAAGTCGCTGCATCCTTTTCATTGTCTTTTTTGTTGTCAGGGCTATGCGAATGGCGACCTTCCGACGCGCGCGAGTGCTTTCCTGAATATGAGCGGGTATTCAACTGAGGAATCTTCGCAGCTCGTGGACGAGCCGCCGTACTATGTCGCGCAGATGCTGCGCTCACAAGCCGTGCGGGAAGACCTTATCGACATGCCTGATCAAAATCTGTACAGAGTGACAGTTCTTAGAGAGGCTGATAGTGAAGAATCTAACTTGTCGGTCGACTCGGCCGCTGCGCGATAAGGCCGCGCAGTGCCGGTAAAAGAAATGTCGCCAAGGGCGGTCGTATTGGTCCATGGTTACCCGCAAAGTTTGAAGTCGTAAATGACAAGGCATGGAAAGCTCGTATTCCTTGTCTGTACCTCGTCGCTGGAAGCGACGCGGTCATCAGGTATGTTGGAATTTCTCGCAATCGGATGAAGGATCGATGGCGTGTGTCTCCCGCGCATGATGCCAAGACAATGGTGAGGCTTCCTACCAATCAGCTTTTTCATAGCCAATGCTGGAAACACATTGAACGTGAGAGTGAGGCGAATCCCCGTGCCACCTATGAAATCCGTTGCATCACCTCAGAAGTGCTTCTCTCCCTTCTGGAGCGCCTCGGCCCGCCACTCTCCGCGTTTGCCGCCTTGCGGGGCGACGGCGAGGGAATTGTCGCTGGTGTCGAGCGATGGCTATGCAACAACAAGAGTTCGTCCTTGGTGTCGTGGAACGTTGCCATGACTGTGTAGTGACGGCTAACAGCCGGTCGCAGGCGACGCGCATGAAGCCGCGCGCGCCTGAACCCGAACGTTAGACCTTTCGATTATTCCCCTTGCGTAGCTCGTACTTTGTTACTACAATTTACTTGTGACCACCTGGGACGAAGCCAAGCGCCGTAAGAACATCAAGGATCACGGGCTCGATTTCGTCGGGTGCAAGGCCATTTGGGACAACTTCACGATCACGCGTGAAGACGTCCGTCAAGCTTACGGTGAGAAGCGTTTGGTCACCTTCGGGTTATTGGAAGGCACTGTAGCTGTGTTGGTGCACACCGAACGGCGAACTGGTTCCCACATCATTTCCTTGCGCAAGGCGGAGAAACATGAAACACGCTATTACTTTGAAATCGCCAAAGACTACTTCAAATAGGCGGGTTGACCCGGATAACCCGCCCTGGTCCGAAGAAATGCTTGGACCGCCGGTCCTTAAGCGCGGCCGCGGCCCGCAAAAGGCACCAACCAAAGTGCTTACTACTGTTCGCCTGGACGCTGACATCCTCGCTTTTTTCAAAGCCCAAGGCAGCGGCTATCAGACCCGAATAAACGATGAATTGCGCAAGGTCGTGGCGAAAGGTCTAACCACGCGCTCAACGCGGACGCGCGCAAAAGCGGCGCGCGCCGGTTAGCGCGAGCGTTAGCCCTATCAAATATGCAGGGAGCGACTCCGTGTCAGTAGAAGAAAAAGTGCAGCAGCGGCTTGCAGGGCTGATCGAGCAAAGCAAATCGCTCTCTGTAGGAAATCAGAATGATCAATGTGTTGGCGGCACGCAGCGTGCAGACTGCTCCGCTTGGATAACAGCCGCCCAAAACGCGGTTCACTTAGTGTTTGCCTCATCGAACGCACCGTATCGACTCAAAGCCGACAAAATCGCCGGTGCTAATCATGGCTTTATGATTCATCAAGCGGTTAGAGAGCTTGCCTCAGTCTTGCAAAGTATGGTCGTCGATGCAAATGCCGGGCTGCTGGCATCAGTCGCCAACCAAGCCCGAGCCGAAACGTTCGATGATTTCCTAGACCATGCTGATGCCTACCTCAAAGAGACGCGGAAGAACGAAGCGGGTGTAATAGCCGGCGTTGTGTTCGAAGACACCCTCCGTCAAATATGCCGCAACGAGGGAATCTCCGAGAAGGGTCAGAATCTTGATGGGCTAATTTCTGAGCTAACAAATCGCGGCGAACTTTCAGGTGTGAAGGCCAAGCGAGCGCGGGTTGCAGCACACGTTCGAACAAAGGCAAGTCATGCCCAGTGGGATGAGTATGAAATCGAAGACGCCAAGGCAACGATTGAGTTCACTCGCGAACTCATTGCAGCCAAGCTCGACAAATAGGGCTAACCCATCGTTCCAGGGGACGCTGCGCGATGAAGCCGCGCAGCGCCCCTGAACTCAGACGTTAGCCGACATCACCACCGACCGAGGGGCAATTTGGACGCAATCAACATCGGGGATGATCGGACAATAAGTTCGTTTGAGGAACTGGCCGGCCTCGTTCAGCCATTTCGTAAAGACGGCAATTGGATCTTCCGTGGAGTGCGTCAGAGCAACTACGAACTCACGCCGAAAATTGGTCGGCCGGGATCGCGCAAAGCCCTTAGCGGAGGCGGTGATCTTGGCTATGACCGAAATGCCGAGGAAACAATGATTCGGCATTTCGTGCGCGCTGCCGGACCGTACGTCAAGCGTGTTCCTGCGAACCGGCTTGAGTGGCTCGCCTTGGCGCAACATCACGGTATGTTCACTCGACTGCTTGATTGGAGCGAAAGTCTTTTCGTCGCGGCGTACTTTGCAGTCGAAGACGCGCGCAAACGCTCCTGCCCGCCGATGATCTACGCCGTCAAAGACGTGCCGTTGGCGCCAGCGGAAAAGCACAATGACCTCGAGATTCTTGACGACGTGATGCTGTACTACCCGCCGCACATTAGCCCGCGCATACCTGCTCAAACCGGCCTATTCACCATACACAAGAATCCCGACAATCCTTTCAAGCCGCAGAACGTTGTACGAATCACAATCGCGCATGGTCCGCTAACGCTTAAGCTCAATCTCAATAAGTGCGGCATACATAAGGCCTCGTTGTTTCCGGACATCAATGGTTTGGCCGAGTACCAATCATGGCTTTACAAGTGGGGCGAGCACATGAAGTACGGAGACGATGTCAGCTAACAAGCCGTTTGAGCCCGACGCCGTCGCAGCGGCGCTGCACGCCTCGCTCGGCGCGGCTCAACGGCGACGTTAGTCGTCACAGATGCGCCGGCCGATGATGGACCGCTATGACCCCGAAGTTGCTCCCGTCGCCGAGGATTGGGTTGCCCTCGATGAAGGGGAAAGAATCTTCCTGGTTGAGTCGTACCACCGAGAGGCCCGAGCAAACATTCCGAAGGCGGCACGAACGCTCCATGCGTCCATTCATGTGGTTGTCGAAAATCAACTGGCCGAAAACGATGAACCCGTTGTTCGGGCGCTCGCTCGCCTGATGAAAGAAGGGCTCTCGAGACACGATGCGGTTCACGCAATCGGCTGCGTGGTTTCCGAGGAGATCCACGACGCATTGCATTTGAAAGGCAGCCCGGAGTCCTTGCGGGCAAGGTACTATGCCGCCGTCGAGCGTCTTACAGCGGCTACTTGGCGTGAATACGGTGACGACTAACCGCGCGATCGACAGCGACGCTTCGCAAGCGCGGCTTCGCGCGCTTGCTCGCGCGCGTCATCGCGGACGTTGGGCGTCACCATAACCGAGGCCAAGCCGGAGTGACCCGGCGCTGACCGCAACAGCTCCATGCGCGGGGGCACCACGCGCGCAGCGCTTGCCGTGCACAAGGAAAATCCTTACCATCAGGAAGTTCCTTACGCTGCACGCAGCGGGGCCATCATGATCACGAGCAAGCTCACAAACAAGGCGCAGACGACGATCCCGCAGCCGGTCCGCGCCGCGCTTCGCCTTCAGGCGGGCGATGAGCTGATTTACGAAATCGACGATCAGCGCGTAATCCTCACCAAGGCCCGCCGAGGCGGCAAGACCGACGATCCGTTCCGCACCTTCAAGGAATGGGGCTCCGAGGCGGAGACCAGTGCCTATGGCAAACTTTAGGCAAGGCGACGTCATACGATTGAGCAAGGAATTGGGATTCGATTCGGGCGTTGCCTGAGAAGACTGTTCGCTTGAATGCGAACCTGAAACCAAGCATGCGCGCGATGGTCCTCGATCAGCCGGGCTCGCCCCTGCGCCTGGCCGAACTGCCGCTGCCGCAACCGGGCGAAGGCAACATCCTGATCGAGGTGGAAGCCTGCGGCATCTGCCGCTCCGATCTGCACCTGGTCGATGGCGAACTGCCCGATCCCGTGCTGCCCATGATTCCCGGCCACGAAATCGTCGGCCGCGTCAAAACCATCGGCAGCGGCGTCGCCGGATTTCGCCTGGGCGAGCGGGTCGGCGTGCCCTGGCTCGGCTGGACCTGCGGGCATTGCGGTTTCTGCGCAGGCGGCCGCGAGAACCTGTGCGATGAGGCGCGTTTCACCGGCTATCAGATACAGGGTGGCTATGCCGAATACACGGTGGCCGACGCACGCTACTGTTTTGCCCTGCCCGACGACGGCGATCCCGCTGCTCTCGCGCCGTTGCTATGCGCCGGGCTGATCGGCTACCGCGCTTTGTCGATGGCCGATGACGCACACCGCTTGGGCATTTACGGCTTCGGCGCTGCAGCGCATATCGTCGCCCAGGTGCTCCGATACCAGAAGCGCGAGTTCTATGCCTTCACCCGCAGCGGCGACGCACAAAGCCAGGAATTCGCCCGCAGCCTGGGCGCTGCCTGGGCTGGAGCCGCGGAAGATACGCCGCCGGCAAGACTCGACGCCGCGCTGATCTTCGCTCCGGCCGGGGCTCTGGTGCCGGCGGCACTGCGTCACGTAGAGAAAGGCGGCCGCGTCATCTGCGCCGGCATTCACATGAGCGACATTCCGTCCTTCCCCTACTCGATCCTGTGGGGCGAGCGCGTGATCCGTTCGGTCGCCAATCTCACGCGCCGCGACGGCGATGAGTTTCTCTCGCTGGCGCCGAAGGTGCCGGTGCGCACCGCAGTCCGGCCGTTTCCGCTGGAGCAAGCCAACGCGGCGCTCGCTGCCCTGCGCCGCGGCGAATTCCAGGGCGCTGCGGCGCTGGTCATGCGTTCCTGAATTCCGCAGGAATGGACTGAAGCTTTCGGCCGAATTCCAATTGCTGGGCTGTGGGCGTCCAGGCGGGCGAGCGCCCCGGTTCAGAATCCGATGCGTTGCTTCTTCTGCGCGTGGTTTTCGGCGATGTCGCCGATCTGGACATCATTTCGGCCGTCGAGTTTGGCGTTGCCGAAACCGTTCATGATTGCCCGGCGCATTTCGCGGGGTCCGAGTTCGGACAGCCGGCCGAGCACCGCGGGAGCCGGGATCTCGGGAAACGACTTGCCCCAGTCGTGGCTCGTGCGGATGTCGTCGTAGATGGACTGCGCGATGCGGCGCGCTCCGTCCTGATCGGGCGCCTCGATCGAGTAGACGTTGACGCGGTTCATTATCGGGTCCGGGATCTGTGTGCCGTCGTTGGCCGTGGCGATCCAGACCACGCCCGAGGCATTGACTGGAATCTCGACGAACTCATCGACGAACTGTGATGCCGTGTCGTGCTCGAGCAGGGAGTACAGCGCGCCCAGCGGATCGTAATGGGACTCGCCACCCGCCTTGTCGATTTCGTCGACCACGATCACCGGATTGGCGTAGTTGCCGTGCAGCAGCGTGTCGAACACCTTGCCCGGCTTGGCGTGTTTCCACTGCGAGGACGCGCCCGACAGAATCCAGCCGGCGGTCATGGAACTCATCGACACCAGACCGAAGCCGGTCGCGAGCAACTGCGCTATGACGCCATCGGCGAAGCTACTGGACGAGGCTCTCAAGCAACTACCTGAAGCCTCCTCCGTCTAACTCCAGGTGGTGCGGACGGGCCACCAGCGCCGCACCTGATCAACGGTCAATGCTGGCCCGCCACGCACCAAGAACGTGAAATCTTCGTGGAGGACGACAAGAACATGAGAAAGCTGGTTGTGGGAACCTTCCTGACTCTGGACGGCGTCATGCAGGCGCCCGGGGGTCCCAGCGAGGACCGCGAAGGCGGGTTCCGGCACGGCGGCTGGTTAGTGCCCTATTTTGACGAGAAGTTCGCTGAAATCATGACTGAGTGGACCAAGCGAGCCGGTGCCTTCCTGCTCGGCCGCAAGACCTATGAGATCTTCGCGGCTTCCTGGCCCAAGGCCACCGACCCGGCGGACGAGATCGCTACGGCCCTCAACACCCGGCCGAAGTTCGTCGCATCGCGTACGCTTGATAAGGTCAACTGGAACAATTCCCACCTGCTCAAAGGCGACGTAGCCGAGGAGGTCGCGAAGCTCAAGGTACAGGAAGGTGGCGAGATTCAGGTCCACGGCAGCGGTGACCTCCTCCAAACCCTACTCAAGCACAATCTTATCGATACGCTTCGCCTTTGGCAGTTCCCCGTGGTTATCGGTACCGGCAAACGCCTGTTCGGCGAAGGCACAGTCCCGGCCAGCTTCCGGCTTGTCGACACAGAACAGACCAAGACCGGTGCTGTCCTGCACGTGTACGAGCGCGCTGGCGACCTCAAGTACGGCGAAGTAGAAGTCGGCCAGGAGACTGTGATCTTCGATTCGGAAACAGCACACACATGACTTAGAAGACAAGCTCCGATTGGCCGATGCTCCGGGAAACGTTCGCCTTCCGGACAAGGGTACCGGACTTACGAAAGCCTCCGTCGCAAATGTTTCTCGGCTGCCTGCCCAAAACCCGATCGATCGATTATCATCCGATCCCATCGCTTCAATCCCTCCCCTCACGCCATCAGGAGCAGCGCCATTTTTTCCAGACCGCGCGAATGGTTGATGCAGTGCTGCCGCAGGATGCTCCTCATCCGGCACTTCGAGGAACGGCTGATCGCGCTCCACGACGCGGGGAAGACCCGCGGTCACTACCATGTCTATATCGGACAGGAAGCGACCGGGGTTCCGGCGATCGCCTGCCTTGAGCCGGGCGATTCTCTTTTCACCACGCACAGGAATCACGGGCACCTGCTCGCCCGGGGAGCCGAGCCCGCGCGCCTGTATGCCGAGATCATGGGGCGCAGCGACGGCTATAACAGGGGGAAAGGCGGCACCCTGCACACCGCCGTTCCCGCGCTGGGGTTCCACCACACTTCAGCGATCGTGGGCGGGATCATTCCCTTGGCCGCAGGCGCTGCGTATGCCGCGAAGGCGCGCAAGACTGGCGCGCTCGCGGTCTGCCTCATCGGCGACGGCGCCCTGGAGGAGGGCGCGGCGCCGGAGACGCTCAATATCGCCTCGCTGTGGAAACTCCCGGTCCTTTTCCTTTGCGAGAACAACGGCAAATATGGAGCTGACCGCCGGGCAGCCGCGGCCCAGTCGCAGAACATGGCGGCCTATCCGCTCACGGATCTGCCCGGGGCCTACAAGATCCCTGCGCGGCAAGTCGATGGCACCGATGCGGCCGAGGTCTACAAGGTCGTTTCCGACGCCGTCGAAAAAATCCGGGGCGGAGAAGGACCGCAATTCATCGAGACACAGACGGTGCGCTGGCCCGGCAACGATGAGAACTGGCCTGTCGCTCCCGCGGCCACCAGGATCGGGCTCGCCTGGGATGTGAGCCCGGTGCCGGAGAAGGCGCGGGACTGGTATCGCTCATGCGATCCGGTCCTGATTTTCGCCCGCGAGCTGGTCGAACGAGGCGCAGCGACGAGGCAAGCGCTCGTGAAGATCGAGGACGGCGTTCTGAAGGAGGTCGACGACGCGGTCAGGTTTGCGCTGGCGAGCCCGTATCCCGAGCCCCAGGAGGCGCTTCGCGACGTGTTTGCCGCCGAGGACCGGCCATGAGGGAACTGGCATACTTCGAGGCGAAGCTCGAGGCGCTGCGCGAAATCATCGCCGCCGACGACAGCGTTCATTACATTTCGGACATCGCCACGGGATTCCTCGGGCTGAGCCCGCACCGCGTCCGATTTGCGGAAATCGCCAAGGACTTTCCCGACAGGGTCATCGCCCCGCCGATATCGGAGCTCGCCTTCTGCGGGCTTGCCATCGGGGCAGCGATGAAAGGTCTGCGGCCGGTGGTGGATCTGATCACCGCAAGCTTTGCCCTGGAAGCCTGGCCGCAGATCGTCAACGAAGCGGCCAACGCCTATTACATGTCGGGAGGGCAGACCAGGGTTCCCGTCGTTTTTCATCTGCTGCACGGATTGCGCGGGGGCGGGGCAGCGCAGCATTCGCACAGTCCGCAGGCGATGTTGTGGAACTGCCCCGGGTTGGAAATCGTGCTCCCGTCCTCGCCCCGCGACGTGAAAGGTCTGCTCAAGACCGCCGTGGGCAGCAACAACCCGACGGTTTTCATCGATCACGTGCGGCTCTTCGATTACAAAGGGGATGTTCCGGAAGACGACGATCCCATTCCCTTCGGCCAGGCCGACATCAAGCGCACAGGCTCCGATGTAACGGTAGTCGCGACTTCCTTCATGGTGCAGCGCTCGCTCGACGCTGCCGAACGCCTGGCCCGCGAGGGAATTCAGGTCGAGGTGGTGGATCCCCGCACCCTCGTTCCGCTGGACCTTGACTCCATCATGGCCTCGGTGGAAAAAACGGGAAGGGTCGTCGTGGTCGACGAGTGCCACCGGAGCTGCGGCGTGGCCGCCGAGCTGATGGCGCGCATCGTGGAGGCAGGATTCGACAAGCTCAAAGCCCCGATTCGCAGGGTCGTCAGGCTCGATGTTCCTGTTCCATACAGCCTGCCGCTCGAAGAGGCGATCAGCCCTTCGGAGGAACGCATTGTCGATGCAATTCGTGCTACAGTTCTTTGACACCCTGGTGCACAGATAAGAAAGCAGCTTCATTGACCGGGGGTATTACCCGTAGTCGGTACGCGAGTTCACCACCCGCTGGTGCCCGACCGAAATGGGTCTTGCCAGTGCGGCCTGACAGATTTGAATCGTTTTCCGCTGGAGACAATCGATGATCGGAGTAGCAATTGACGTGGGGGGGACCTTTACCGATTGCCTGGTCATGAATGCCGATGGGCAGCTCAGCCAGTTCAAGGCACTGACCACCCCCGAGGACCGAAGCAAGGGATTGTTGGAGTGCCTCGAAAAAGCCGCCCGGGCGGCCAAGAAGGACGTCCGTTCTTTCATTGGGTCGATCGATTCCATCATTCATGGTACGACCATGGCGACCAACGCGCTGCTAACGGAGCGGGGCGCCAAGGTGGGCATGCTCACGACCGACGGCTTCCGCGATGAGCTGGAGATTCGCCGCGGCTTCAAGAACATCCGCACCTCGATGTACAACCTGATCGTGCCGCCGTACAAGCCGCTGGTGGAACGCTACCTGCGGCTTCTAGCCCGCGAGCGCACGCTCTACACGGGAGAAATCGAAACGCCCCTCGACGTGGCCAGCGTCAACGCGGCGCTGGACAAGTTCGAGGCGGAGAAAGTCGGTGCGGTCGCAGTCTGCTTTCTGCATTCCTATGCAAACCCGGAGAACGAGCGAAAAGCCGCGGAAATCTGCCGCGAGCGCCTGGGAGGCGACGTCTACGTAACGGCCTCGCACGAGATCCTGCCGGTGTCTGGAGAGTACGAGCGATTCAGCAGCACTGTCGTCAGCGCCTACATCGGCCCCATCGTCTCGGACTATCTCCTGGCGCTTGAAAAGCGCCTGGCAGGACTGGGCTTCAGGGGCAGCCTGATGATGGTCCGCTCCGACGGCCTGGTCCAGTCGGCAGCGCACTCGCGCCGGGAGGCCGTCACCTTGATCAACTCGGGGCCGGCGGCCGCACCTACGGCCGGACGTTTCTACGGCCGCCTGCTGGGTCACAAGAATCTGATCTCCGTCGACATGGGCGGAACGAGCTTCGACGTCAGCCTCATCCGCAAGGGCGAGATCCCGACCACCACCGAAAGCTGGGTCGGCGATGAGCGGGTGGCAATCAAGATGGTCGAAATGCATTCCATCGGCGCCGGCGGCGGCAGCCTCGCCTGGATCGATTCGCTCGGACTGCTGCGGGTCGGACCGCAGAGCGCGGGGGCCGCGCCCGGGCCGGCGTGCTACGGCCGCGGCGGCGACCTGCCCACCGTCACCGACGCCAACGTCCTGCTGGGATATATCCCGACTGATTACTTCCTCGGCGGCGAGATCACGCTCGATGCGGAACGCTCGCGCCAGGCGATACGCAAAGTGGCCGAGCCGCTGAAGATGTCCGAGAGCGAGGCTGCGCAAGCCATTTACAACATCATCAATTCGCTGATGGCCGATCAGGTGATCGAACTCTCCACCAAACGGGGATACGATGTGCGCGATTTTGCGCTTATCGTCGGTGGCGGCGCCGGCGCAGTCCACGGCGCGGCCATCGCCGAGCTGCTCGGCGTTCCGAACGTCGTCATTCCGAAGTATTCGGCCTTGTACAGCGCGTTCGGCATGTTCGCGATGGATGTCGGCCGCGAATATTCCCAGAGCTACATGGTGCGCACCGACAAACTGGAACTGCAGCGCCTCGAAAAACTTTTCCGCGGTCTGATCGCGCAGGCCACCTCCGATCTCAAGGAGAGCCATGGCGACGCATCCGATCTGGTTCTCGCCCGGACGGCGCAGATGCGCTACGTCGGCCAGTTCCACGAGATCGAGATTCCGCTGCCGGGCGAGCTGAAGTCGGCCGAGGACACGCAGCAGGTGGTAAAGGCGTTCCACGCCCGGCACAAGGAGCTCTACACCTTCGCCCTGCCCGAGCGGGGCGTGGAATTCCGCACCATTTCGCTCAAGGCCACTGTCAAGGGTGGACACGAGCTCAAGCTCGTGCCGCTCTCTCGCGCCAAGGCAGACGCAAAGGCGGCCTTCAAGCGCAAACGCCGCTGCCTGTTCGGAAAAAAATGGATCGACACGTCCTGTTATGACGGCGCGCGGCTGCTGGCCGGGAACGTGATTGCGGGCCCAGCCATCATCGAGGAAGAGGCCACCACGGTTGTCATCCCGGAAACATTCGTGTGCACCGTTGACAAATCGGGCAGCTATCTGTTGAAGCGGAGGTGATGCAATGAAACCGAAGTCAAAGAAACCCGGCGTCCTTTCCAAGGTGAAGGCGAAGAAGGCGGCGAAGCCCGCGGGTAAGGCAGCGGCAAAGCCCGCGGCGAAACCCACCGGCAAGACAGCGATGAAGCCTGCGGCCGGAGGAGCGGCAAAGCCCGCAAGGAAACGTGCGGAAGTCGATCCGCTGACGCTGTCCACGGTGTGGCATTCGCTGCAGCGGATCTGCCGGGAGATGCGGCGGCTGATCGAGCGCACCTCCCAGAGCTACCTCATCTCCGAATTGAAGGACATCTCGGTCGGCATCTGGGACGGCGAAGGCAACACCGTCGCCATTCCGGTCGGCTTGCCGGTGCAGTTCATCGGCGCGAAGTATTCCGTGCGCTACATCATGAAGGAATACGCGGGCGATATTCACCCCGGCGACGTGTTCCTCGCCAACGATCCGTACAAGGGCTATTCCTGCCATCCGCCAGATTGGGGATTTTTCCGGCCGATCTTTCACGGAAGCCGCGTGGTCTTCTGGACGCTCGCGCGCGCCCATGTGGAAGATACCGGCGCGGCCTATCCCGGCGCCTATTTCTCCGATCCCTACGACATCCACTCGGAGGGAATCCTCGTTCCCGGGATCAGGGTGATCGCGAAGGGCCGCGAGCAGCGCGACGTCCTGCGGCTCATTTACAACAACGTACGCCTGTCCGAGGGCGTCCGTGCCGACAGCAACGCCATGATCGGCGCCACCACGATGTCGGAGAGCCGCTTGCACGAAGTGATTCGCAAGTACGGGATGGAGACGGTCGAGAACTGCATCGCGGTGATGCAGGACCGGACCGAGCGCGCGGTGCGCGCTTATATCGCGAGCATTCCCGACGGGACCTACTACGGTGAATCCTCCACTGACGACGACGGCGCCGTGCTCGATGTCCCGGTGACCGTCCGCTGCGAAGCCACGGTCAAGGGCGACCGCCTGACGCTGGACTTCTCCAAGAGCGACAAACAGGCAAAGGGCTTCGTCAACTGCAGCTACCCCACGACCTACAGCGTCGCCATGGGCGGAGCGATCATCTTTCTCGACCCGGCGCTGGTGGAATACCACAACGAAGGCACCATGAAGTGCATCGACATCGTCGCCCCCGAAGGACTGGTGGTCAACGCGAAATATCCGGCGCCCATGGGGGGCGCACCGGTCAGCATGGGCCACAATATCCTGGAGGCGGTGATGATGGCGATGTCCGCGGCGGTCCCGGACCGGGCGGCGGCCGGGTGGGGACGGCGCTACGGCCAGTATATCTACGGCGTCAATCCGCGCACCAACGGCCTCTACGTGTTTCCGGGATACCACGCCGAAGGCGGTGCGGGCGCGGTCAATGGCTACGATGGCTACCAGGGTTCGGCCTCGGTCGGGACCCTGGGCGAGATTTCGCGGCCAAACACGGAGGACTGCGAGATCAAGTATCCGTGGAAGTTCATCAGCAGGGGATTCCGCAAGGATTCCTCGGGGGCGGGCAAGTGGCGGGGCGGCCCCGGATTCCACTGGGAGGTCGAGAACCTCGGCGGCGACGCAGGGGTGCACACCGGCGCCGGCCAGGGGGAGACGACCTTCAGCCATGGGTGCCAGGGCGGAAGGCCGACGATGGCAAACCAGTGCTTCATCGTGCGCAAGAACGGCGAAAGAATGCGCGCGCAGGTTCACCGGCTGCACCACGTCCAGGGCGGGGACCGCATCGTCAAGGACACCAGCGGCGGCGGCGGAGTCGGCCGGCCTGAGGAGCGTGACCCGCAGGCGGTGTGGAAGGACGTCTATATCAGCGAGCTGGTGACGCTCCAGACGGCACGGGAGGTGTACAAGGTCGTGATCGATCCGGCAACCCGGCAGATCGATTGGGACCAGACCAAGGCGCTGCGAAACGTTTGACAGGTCAGATGGACGCACGTCAGCGAGGATCGTGAGCTACACTGGATTCTCGCTTGTTTGGCGAAGATTTGGTTTCTAAATTCGTCTCCCCTTTTCGTGCAGTCGCAAGCAACTGCACGAAAAGGGGGAGATTGGTAAACGGCGAAATCAGCTCCCTCGGTTCCGGCTCGTCCGGCTTAGGACGCTGCGTGCGATCCGGCACGTAAATAGGGGCAAATCGAATGACGAAATCGACCAAGGGAAATCCGCTGGATATGCGCGCCTGGCTGAACAAGGTCAGGGAGCTTGGCGAATTGACCGAGGTCAACGGGGCCGACTGGAACCTAGAGTTGGGCGCGATCAGCGAACTGAACGTCAAGAAGGCTCTGCCGCCGGCCTTGCTCTTCGATGAGATCAAGGGCCATCCGAAAGGATTTCGGATGCTCACCTGCAGCACCAGCAGCCCCGCGCGGCTGTCGACCATTCTGCGGCTGGAGGTGGAGCGATCCCAGCTCAAACTGGTCCAGGCGCTGCGCGGAAAGCCTAACCAGTGGCACGCGGGCGCCGCGGCTTATGATCCGGTTTTCGCCGACACCGGGCCGGTTTTCGAGAACGTGCTGAGCGGCGAGGCGGTCGACGTGTACAAGTTTCCCTCCCCGCTGTGGCACGAAAAGGATGGGGGCCGGTATCTCGGCACCGGCTGCATGGTGGTGACCAAGGATTTCGATTCCGACTGGATCAATGTCGGGTGCTACCGCAACATGGTTCACGACAAGAATCATGTGGGCTTGAACATGATCCCGGCCAAGCACGGGTCGATTCAGTACAAGAAATACATGAATGCCGGGAAGCCGTTCCCGGTGGCCATCGTGCTCGGCTGCGATCCGCTCGGCTACTGGATCTCGGGCATCGAGATACCGTTCGGCATCTGCGAATACAACTATATGGGCTCGGTCATGAAAGAGCCGGTCTCGGTCGTGCGCGGGCCGGTGACCGGTCTTCCGTTCCCGGCCGCCTCCGAGATCGTACTCGAGGGTTGGGCTCATCCGGGAGATGAGCGCCTCGAAGGCCCCTTCGGCGAATTCCACGGCTATTATTCGAGCGAATCCGAGCCGACCCCAGTGGTCACCATCGAGCGCATCTATTATCGCAACGATCCCATCGTGCTGGGCAGCCCGCCGGCCAAACCGCCGCACGATTTCTCGTATGCGAAAGCCGTGGTGCGCTCGGCCATGCTGACCGACGCGCTCCAGGCCGGCGGCGTGCCCGATGTCGTGGCCGCCTGGACGCACGAGATCGGTGGCGCGCGGATGTTCAACGTTGCCTCGATCAAGCAGCGCTATTCCGGGCACGCCCGACAGGCAGGGCATGTGCTCAGCCAATGCGGGGTCGGCTACTACCTGTCCCGGTACGCGATCGTGGTCGATGATGACATCGATCCTTCCAATCTCCAGGAAGTGATGTGGGCGGTGGCAACCCGGACCGACCCGGATGTGGATATCGACATCATCAAGCGCGGGACGGGATCGAAGGCCGATCCGATGTCGGTTGCGTATCAGCAAAAGGGGTTTTGCTCGAAGGCGGTAATCGACGCCTGCCGGCCCTTCGACCACCTCAACGATTTTCCGCCGGTGGCCGAAGCAAGCAGGGAACTGCAGGAGAAGACTCGGGCGAAATGGCATCACATCTTATGATGTGACACGCGCCAGTCGCTCGCGGCGAATTCAAACAAGACCGCACGAGGAGGAGAAATGGAAGCCACATGGGTGTATCTGCTGGCAAGGCTTTGCACCTGTGTCCTGTGGGGGGCCACGGGCATTTACGCGCTCTTCCACTACCGGGAAACGGTGGCAAAAATGGCGAAGAATCATGTCCCTTGGCCAACGGTCATGCTGGTGCCGGTTCTCATCATGAAATTCGGCGGCACTCTGATGTTGCTCACCAATCAGTTTGTCTGGCTGGCCGCCCTGGTCTGGAGTCTTTACCTGATCCCCGTCAATTTCATGTTTCATTACCCGCTCTATGACAAACAGGGACAATTCGATTTTCAGCAGATGATCAATTTCACCAAGAACCTTTCGCTCATCGGCGGCCTGCTCGCATTGGCACTGCTCGACCCGGACAAGCCTCGGTGGTTCCTTGACTTGCTCCAATAGGCCCGGCGAGTCCCCGAGTGCATCCGAGGAGCGGAATGTCCTGATGGGGCAGCGGTTGATCAATAGTTTGTTGACCATGACGGCCGCTTGCAGGTTGGATTGGGATTTCACATTGGAGAGGAGGGTTGTCACATGCGATTGATCGCTTCGCTGTTGCTTGGTTTGGTCGCGGCGTTTGCCGCGACTTTCGCCGCCGGCCAGGAGTACCCGGCCCGGGCGGTCAAGATCGTGGTGCCCAACGCGCCTGCGGGCGTCAGCGACATCGCCGCGCGCATCCTGGGAAACCGGCTCTCGGAATTCTGGAAGCAGCCGGTCATCATCGAAAACCGCGCCGGCGCAGGCGGTCTCATCGGGAGCGAATTCGTGGCCAAAGCGGCGCCGGACGGCTACACCCTGCTGATGGGGGCGGTCGGCGAGTTCGCTACCAGCCAGCATCTTTACACCAAATATCCGGTGAATCCGCTGAAGGACTTCACGCCCATCGTACTTGTCAGCGATGCCCCGATGGTGTTTGCGGCAAATGCCGGTGCGCCGTTCAACACCATCAAAGAAATGATCGCGTACGCCAATTCGCGTCCGGAAGGGCTGGCGTACGGGACGGCAGGAATAGGTTCGCTAAGCCACCTGATCGCCGCGCGATTCGCGTTCGAATCACGCACGAAAATGGTGAATGTGCCCTACAAGGGCGGGGGTCCGGCCGGAGCGGCACTCGCGGGCGGCGAGGTGATGGTCGCGCCCTTGGCGGCCTCATCGGCCATTCCTTTCGTCAAATCGGGGCGGGTAAAAATGATCGCAGTGACGACGGCGCGACGGCTTGCTCTCGCTCCGGACTGGCCTACGGTTTCCGAGTCGGGCGTGCCCGGCTTTGACGCCACGAACTGGACGGCGTTGGCGGCGCCCACCGGCACGCCCCGGGAGGTCATCGCGAAAATCAACGCCGACGCCAATCGTGCGCTGGGCATGGCCGACGTGCGCGAACGCCTGGCCGCGGTCACTACCGAGGCCGTCGGTTCCACACCCGAGGAAGCTGCGGCGAAAATTCATAGCGAATCCGAGCGCTACGGCAAGCTCATCAAACTGATCAAGGTCACCCGCGACTGATCGGATCGCGGCTGCGATTCCCGCATTGATCCCGGCGCCTCGGGCGCCGGGATGGCGGATCCCGTCGAACGTTTACGCATGCCGGTGCGGATGTCATAATCGCCCGCTGTCGGGCTCGTGTGCCGAACGCGCCGTTAGAAAAAGCATCCTGTCGATGCAGTTCCGAATCGGCTACCGCCAGCCGCCGGCTTCGTCCCCACTCACCGTCGAAACTGAAATGAGGGTAATCATGATTTCGAAATCTGCAAAAAAGAAGACAGGCCAGCCCGCAGCGAGGAAAGAGGTCAAGTCCGCAGCGCGTGCCCCGACGCGGGCATACCCGGACCTCCATGACCATATCGAGGCGCTGAAGAAAGCGGGGCTGCTGGTGGTCGTCGACGAGAAGATCAACAAGGACACCGAGATGCACCCGCTCGTGCGCTGGCAGTTTCGCGGCCTGCAGAACGAGGAAGACCGAAGGGCGTTCCTGTTTACCAACATCACCGACAGCAAGGGGAGAAAGTTCGACATCCCGGTGCTGGTCGGCGGCCTTGCAGGCAATCGCGCCATCTACTCGATCGGCATGCAGTGCAAGCTCGAGGACGTCCGCGACAAGTGGATCCACGCGATGAAAAATCCGATCCCGCCGCGCATCGTGGAGAACGCTCCTTGCCAGGAGGTCGTATACAAGGGCAAGGACCTCCGCAACGGGCACGGGCTGGACGATATTCCGGTGCCGATCTCCTCGCCCGGCTGGGACAATGCGCCCTACATGAGCGCCAGCCACTTCATCACCAAGGACCCGGAGAACGGGATCCAGAACATGGGCAACTACCGTGGCCAGATCAAGGCGCCGGATCGCTTGGGCATGAATCCTTCGATCGAGCTTCGCACCGGCGGCTACTGGCACTGGGAAAAATGGAAAAAGCTCGGCAAGCCCATGCCCTGCGCAGTAGTGCTCGGCTGCCCGCCTTCGGTGTCGTTCACTTCGGTGCAAAAGGTGCCGGAGAACATCGACGAACTGCACGTCAGCGGGGCATTGGTAGGCAAGCCGCTCAATGTGGTCAAGGCGAAGACGGTCGATCTGCTGGTGCCGGCCGAAGCCGAGATCATCATCGA
>JACQTO010000212.1 GCA_016210745.1 Betaproteobacteria bacterium | reverse complement strand
TGTTTTCGTGCCGTTGCAACGCAACGGCACGAAAACACGGGACCTATACAGCACCCGACGACAACACCCGATGCTTCGTCGAACCTGGCAACAGGTGGCTCGCGAATGGTCATCGGAGCGGGCAGACCTTTGTGCGGCGCAGTTCCAGAATACGGCGAAAATGCTCCGGATCGTGCGCATGCGTCAGCTCGCCCGGTCGCGGGCAATAAAAGTCGTCGAGGCGTGACAGCCAAAAGCGCAGCGCTGCCGCGCGCAGCATCGCCGGCCAGGCTTCATGTTCGCTTGGAGAGAATTCCCGCCTGCGGCCGTAGGCGCCGAGCAACGCCTGCGCCCTGGATGCATCGATTTCGCCTCGATCGTCGATGCACCAGTCGTTGATCGTCACCGCGACGTCGAACAGCAGCGTGTCGACCCCGGCGAAATAAAAATCGAGCACGCCCCGCAATCGCGGGGCCTCGCCTGCGCTCTCGAAGAGCACATTGTCGCGGAACAGATCGGCATGGATGGGTCCGCGCGGCAGCGACTCGGCGCGTTGGCCGAACTGGAATTCGAGTTCCGATGCAAGCAGCGCCGCGCGCGAGGGGTCCAGAAATGCCGTCACCTTGGGCGCGGTCTCGCGCCACCAATTCGCTCCGCGCGGATTCTCCTGGGTGCCTGCATAGCTGCGTCCCGCGAGGTGCATCTGGGCGAGCATGGCGCCGACGGCTTCGCAGTTCTGTGCCGTTGGCCGCGATATCGGTGCGCCGCTCAGCCGCGTGACCAGCGTCGCGGGCTTGCCGGCGAGCGCACCGAGCAATGCGCTTTGGCGATCGGCAACGGGTGCCGGACAAGGGATGCCGTGGTGCGCCAGATGCGCCATCAGATTGAGGTAGAAGCCGAGTTCAGCCGCGGTAAGCCTCTCGAACAGCGTCAGAACAAACTCGCCCTGGCTTGTGGTGACGAAATAGTTGGTGTTCTCGATTCCTGCCGCGATACCGCTCATCTCCACCAGTTCCCCTACAGCGTAGTTCTCGAGCCACAAAGAGACTTGGTGCGGACTGACCTTGGTAAAAACGGACATGGGTCGCGGAGCGTTGTGCGTGGGTGTCGCAATCCGGCCCCATGGACCGCGGGCGGCCAGGCGCTCAAAACTCCTGGATCACCCAAAGCGGGGCGCGAATACCCTGATCGAGGCTGTCGCGCCGCAACCCCGCTTCGCCGAGATCCTCGCGCAGGTAATACACCGCGCCGCCAGGCGTGGCGACGCGCACGACGCGCTTTCCATCGATCAGCGTTTCCTCGATTTGTTCGTTGGTCCCGGGGGCGATGCGGATGGGACGCTCACTCACGGATTCCTCTTGCAACCCCGGGGGCGGCGGTGGTGGAACCGGCAGCGGCTCGAGCTTGGGCGGCTGCTGCGCAGCCAGCGGCAGCGCCAGGGCGAGAAGCGAAACCAGTACCGCGCGGCGAATCATGGTGTGGACCAGGGTGTCGGGGGGAAAAAGGAGCGTGGGCTCCGCGAAAGTGTAGCAGATTCATCTGTGCAGGCGCTGAATGGGTGTGCCGGCGTATGCCGAGTAGTTTGCTCGGATAAAGAAACGACCCGTTCATAAATTGAGCATGGTTTCGCGCTCGGCCGGAAGCGGGCCAAAGCTGCGCTTCTCGTAATGCTTGAAAATCGCCTCGACTACGTCCTGGGGATCGTCCAGCACCTGCACCAGGTTGATATCCTCCGGGTTGATCATTTGCTCTGCAACCAGCTTGTCGCGAATCCAGTCGAGCAATCCGCGCCAGAAGGGCTCGTGCACCAGGATCAGCGGCATGCGCCGCGACTTGCCGGTCTGCACCAGCGTCAGCGCCTCGGTCAACTCGTCGAGCGTGCCGAAACCGCCGGGCATGACGACGTAGGCGGAGGCAAAACGCACGAAAGTCACTTTGCGCGCGAAGAAATGGCGGAACGACAGACTGATGTCCTGATAGGTGTTGCCCAGCTGCTCGCGCGGCAGCTCGATGTTCAGTCCTACCGACGGGGACTTGCCGAAGTGGGCGCCCTTGTTCGAGGCCTCCATGATGCCCGGGCCGCCGCCGGAGATGACAGTGAATCCGGCATCCGATAGCCGCTTGGCGATGGATTCGGCAAGCACATAGTAGGGATGCCCCTGCGGCACTCGTGCGCTGCCGAAAATACTCACGGCGGGGCCGACGTTGGTCAGGCGCTCGGTGGCCTCGACGAATTCTGACATAATGCCCATCAGGTGCCACGCTTCGCGCGCGCTGGACTCGCTTGCGATGGCGCCCAAGCCGCCGAGTGTTCTCGCCAGTTTTTTCTCTCTCATGACCGGTAAAACCCTGCTCCTGGTGGACGCATCTTCGTATCTGTACCGCGCCTTTCACGCGCTGCCGGACCTGCGCACTGCGGCGGGTGAACCCACCGGCGCGCTCTACGGTGTGCTCAACATGCTACGACGGCTGCAGGCCGACCACAAGGCCGACTACCTCGCCTGCGTGTTCGATGCCCGGGGCAAGACTTTTCGCGATGATCTATACCCGCAGTACAAGGCACAGCGCCCGTCGATGCCCGACGAGCTCTCGTGCCAGATCGAGCCGCTGCTGGAAGCGATTGCCGCGCTCGGATGGCCGATGCTGCAGATCGAAGGTGTCGAGGCCGACGACGTCATCGGAACGCTCGCGCGCCAGGCCGAGCACAAGGGGATCCGCACCATCATCTCCACCGGCGACAAAGATCTGGCGCAGTTGGTGACGCCGGCGATTACCCTGGTCAACACGATGTCCAACGAGCGGCTGGACCAGATCGGAGTGGAAAAAAAGTTCGGCGTGCCGCCCGAGCGTATTCTCGACTACCTGACGCTGGTGGGCGACGCGGTCGACAACGTTCCCGGTGTGCCCAAGGTGGGACCCAAGACCGCAGTGAAATGGCTGCAGCAATACGGCTCGCTCGATGGCGTCATCGCGCATGCGGGCGAAATCGGCGGCGTGGTCGGGGAGAATCTGCGGGCCGCGCTCGAGTGGCTGCCCAAGGCGAAAGAACTTCTCACGGTCAAATGCGACGTCGCGCTGCCGTTGAAGCCCGAGGACCTCACGCCGCAGCCGCGTGACGAAGCAAAGCTCGTCGCGCTGTTCTCCCGCTTCAACCTGAAGAGCTGGTTGAAGGAAGTGCAAAGCGGCACCCCGGCGGGCGCTCCGCCTGATGTGGCGGTACAGGATACGCCGGCGGTTCGGCCCGATAGCGTAAGGCCGGCGAGTGTGGCGCGCCGTTACGAGACGGTGTTGACAACCGACGCCTTGCGCCAGTGGGTCTCACGATTCCAGGGGGGCGCGCTGGTGTCTCTGGACACCGAAACGACCAGTCTCGAACCGATGGCGGCGCGATTGGTGGGGTTGTCGTTTTGCGTCACTCCGGGCGAGGCTGCCTACGTTCCGCTCGCGCATGGCTACGCGGGCGCCCCCGTGCAAATTCCGCTTGCGGAGGCGCTCTCGATCTTGAAGCCCTGGCTGGAAGATGCGAGCGCCCCGAAACTCGGGCAAAACCTCAAATACGACCAGCACGTGTTCGCCAATCACGGCGTGCGCCTGCGCGGGGTCGTGCACGACACGATGCTCCAGTCCTACGTGCTGGAGAGCAACGCGCGCCACGACATGGACTCGCTCGCGGAGCGCTGGCTCGGGGTGAAGACCATCACCTACGACGAGGTGACCGGCAAGGGCTCGCAGCGCATCGCCTTCGACCAGGTGGAAATCGGACGCGCCACCGAGTACGCCGCCGAAGACGCGGACATAACGCTGCAGCTGCACCAGGCGCTTTATCCGAAGGTTCAGGCTGACGAGAAGCTCGCTCTTGTTTATGGGAGCATCGAAATCCCGGTGCGCGAGGTCTTGTTCCACATGGAGCGCGCCGGAGTCCTGATCGACGTCGCGCAACTGGAGGCGATGAGCCGCGAATTCGGGCAGAAGATGATGGAGCTCGAAGCGCGCGCCCACCTGGAGGCCGGTGGGCCGTTCAATCTCAACTCACCTCGGCAGATCGGCGAGATCTTTTTCGAACGCCTCAAGCTGCCAGTGCTCAAGAAAACCGCGGGTGGCGCGCCCTCGACCGACGAGGACGTGCTCGAGCGTCTCGCGCTCGACTACCCCCTGCCCAGGACCTTGCTCGAGTACCGCGCGCTATCCAAGCTCAAGTCCACCTACACCGACAAGCTGCCGCGCATGGTGAATGCCGGCACCGGACGCGTGCACACCACCTATGGCCAGTCGACAGCGGTCACCGGACGCCTGGCATCCAATGATCCCAACCTGCAGAACATCCCGGTGCGCACCGCCGAGGGCCGGCGCATCCGCGAGGCGTTCATCGCGGCGCCCGGGCACATGCTGGTTTCTGCCGATTATTCACAGGTCGAGCTCCGGATCATGGCGCACATCTCCGGGGACCCGGGCCTGCTCGATGCCTTTGAGCGCGGGGAAGACGTTCACCGCGCGACCGCCGCCGAGATCTTCGGTCGTGCGGCCCACGAGGTGACACCGGAGGAGCGGCGCTACGCCAAGGTGATCAACTTCGGACTCATTTACGGCATGAGCGCCTTCGGTTTGGCGCAGCAGCTGGGCCTGGCGCGTGCCACCGCCGATGCGTATATTGCCAGTTACTTCACCCGCTACCCAGGGGTAAAGCGCTATATGGACGAGACGCGGACGCGCGCGCGCGAGCAGGGGTTCGTCGAAACGGTTTTCGGTCGCAGGCTGTGGCTGCCCGACATCAAGAGCAGCGTGCCGGCGCGCCGCAGCGGCGCGGAGCGCGCGGCGATCAACGCGCCGATGCAGGGCACTGCCGCCGACCTCATCAAGCTCGCCACCGTCGCCGTGAGCGACTGGCTGGCCCGCGAGGCGCTCAGTGCCCGCCTGATCATGCAGGTGCACGACGAACTGGTGCTGGAAGTGCCGCAGGCGGAATTGGCGCGGGTCAAGGACGAACTGCCGCGGCTGATGGCCGGTGTGGCGAGGCTCCGTGTGGCGCTCGAAGTCGACGTCGGATCGGGACCCAATTGGGAGAAGGCGCATTGAGCGTTAATCATTTATCACCGGCTGACGGCGAGAATCCGCTTTTTCATTAGGTCTCACCATTTTGTGCAGTTGCTTGCAACTGCACAAAATGGTGAGATCGAATAAAGGCAAGGGCAGCATCGCCGGTTTCGGCTCGTTCGGTCTCGCCACTGGTACGACGCATTCAATCGGCAACGGGGAGGGCTTTCTGCCGTGATACCCAATGGCGATTTTGAAGCGATTGATGGCGAGGACGCGAGCGCGATTCGCCACGTTGTTCTGCTGGGCGATGGACTCGGGGATCTTGCACGCGTACAGCAATCGGGCGCGCTGGAAGGCAGGCTGCTGCCCTCGCGAAGCGAGCCATGGAAGCTGACGCTCCTGTCGGCGAGCGATGTCGCCCGGACATCGCTGCGGCCCGATATTCCGCATGATGCGACGCACGTCGTAATAAGCATCGAGGGCAATCGCGCCATCGAGGCGAGCGGCGTGCTCGGTGGGCAGCCGGCCTCGTTCGAGGAAGGCTTGGCGCGCCTGTCGTTTGCCGCCGACCAGTTCGAGGATCAGGTCGAGGCACTGATCCGCGCAGGCCAGGCAACGCGTCTTCCCGGGGTGATCTGCACTATGTGGCCGCCGCGCTACCGGGAACCGGTGCGCCAGCGCGCGGCAGTAGCCGCACTGACGATATTCAACTGGCGCATTTTTCGTTGCGCGCTGGCAGCGGGCGTTTCGATCGTGGATCTGCGCAACGCGTGCAGCGAGCAGAGCGATTACGCCGACCACACGCTGCTGTCGATGTCGGGTCTGCGCAAGGCCACAGACGTCATCTTTCGCGCGCTGGGGGAGGTCACGCGCCGCGGAGCGGGCACCGAAGTGTTCTGGTAGTCCTGCCGCGATGCGGCGTGTGGTTTGAACCTATCCGGTTATCAGATGACCGTTGACGCCGTTGGCAAGAACTGGCTTTCGTTGGGTCTCCCTATCTTGTGCCGTTGCATCGCAACGGCACAAGATAGGGAGATCGATTAAGGGCAAGAGCAGTCGGTTCAGGCTTTCCCGACTTAGGCGACGCCGGCTGCATGCGCCTGTTGGTCGGCGTGATAGGAGGAGCGCACGAGCGGGCCGACCGCGGCATGCGCGAACCCGAGCGCCTTCGCTTCTTCCTCCAACGCAGCAAACGCGTCCGGATGAACGTAGCGCGTCACCGGCAGGTGATCCGCGGACGGCTGCAGGTACTGGCCGATGGTGAGCATGTCCACGTGATGCGCGCGCAGGTCGCGCATCACCTGGACGATCTCCTCATCGGTCTCGCCCAACCCCAGCATGAGCCCGGACTTCGTCGGAATTGCCGGTTGGCGCGACTTGAATTCGCGCAGCAGCGCAAGCGAATGCGCGTAGTCGGCCCCGGGCCGGGCTTGGCGGTACAGTCGCGGCACGGTTTCCAGGTTGTGGTTCATCACGTCCGGCGGCGCGGCCGACAGGATCTCGATCGCGCGCGCCAGCCTGCCGCGAAAATCGGGCACCAGGATTTCTATTCGCGTCTGCGGTGAATGCTCGCGCACCGCGCGGATGCAATCGGCGAAATGCTGCGCGCCGCCGTCGCGCAGATCGTCGCGATCGACGCTGGTAATCACGACGTAGGCAAGGCGCATCGCCGCGATGGTCTTCGCCAAGTGCAGCGGCTCGTGCACGTCGGGGGGCTTGGGCCGGCCGTGAGCGACGTCGCAGAACGGGCAGCGCCGCGTGCACAGGTCCCCGAGGATCATGAAAGTCGCAGTGCCCTTGCCGAAGCACTCGGCGATGTTGGGGCAGGAGGCTTCTTCGCAGACCGTGTGCAGCTCGTTTTCGCGCAGGATGCGTTTGATGTCGTAAAAGCGCGAACCGCTCGCGGCCGAGCGCACGCGGATCCAGGCGGGTTTGGGCAGGCGCGCCTGCGGCACGATCTTGATCGGAATGCGCGCGGTCTTGCTGCGTCCTTTCTGGCGCTCGTCGCCGTTGCTATCCATGGCGTTCTCCCAACAAGCGCGCGATGGCCTGGGCCAGCGCCTCTCCCATTTCGACGGGGTCTGCGGCGATGCCCAGCGCGCTGGTCTGCGTGACTCGAAGTCCCGGATAGCCGCACGGATCGATAGCCAGAAACGGCGCCAAATCCATGTCGACATTCAGCGCGATGCCGTGATAGCAGCGTCCGGCGCGCACGCGCAAGCCGAGCGCAGCGATTTTCGCGCCGTCGACGTAGACCCCGGGCGCGCCCGACCGGCGCTCGGCGCGAATGCCATGGAGGTCGAGCATATCGATCGCAGCCTGTTCGAGCAGATGCACCAGCTCGCGCACCTTCAGACCTTGCCGGGTCATATCCAGGAGCGTATAGACCAGCACCTGGCCTGGGCCGTGATAGGTGATCTGTCCACCGCGATCGATGCGCTCGAGCGCAATCGACGTGCTTTTCGGGAAATGCTCGGGCCGGCCGGCGATGCCGACGGTGTAGACGGCCGGATGCTGCACTATCCAGAGTTCATCGGGTGTTGCGGGCGTTCGTGTGCTGGTGAATCGGCGCATTTCCTCATAGGCCGATCGGTACGGGACAACGCCGAGGCGGCGGATGATAGGGGGGGATTTGGGATCTAGGATCGGGGATTGAGAACTCCCCCGAGGCGAGGAGGTGATCTCCTCCCCCGATACAGGGAACTCCTTCATGTCTAATCCAGCCACCAACGCCTACCCCCAAATCCTAAATCCCGGTCCTAAGCCGGACGAGCCGGAACCAAGAAAACTGGTTTTGCCGTTTATCAATCTCCCCTTTTCGTGCAGTTGCTTGCAACTGCACGAAAAGGGGAGACGAGTTTAGAAACCAAATCTTCGCCAAATTTATCAACAGTAAACTTGTAAGTGACCCAATCCCGATTCCCGACCTACAGCACCATTGTGACCATCGGATGGTCGCACAGTTCGCGGTACAGCTCGTCGAGCTGATGGCGCGAGGTCACGTGCACGGTGCAGGTAAGCGAAATGTAGCGCCCTTCGCGGCTGCTGCGCATCTCCAGCGTCGCGGCGTCGAATCCGGGCGCACGCCGCTGCACCACTTCGACTATCGCCTGCGCGAAGCCTGCCTGCGTCTTGCCCATGATCTTTATCGGGAAGTCGCAGGGGAATGCGAGCGCGGTCGATGCATCAGACATGAGCCGCTGAGCGCATGACGGTCGCCTTGAATACCTGGTAGTGCGCATAGGCGCGGGCAAAGACGGGACCGGGCTTGCCCAGGTTTTCCCCTTGGCCGACAGGCTTGCTATCGAGCGTGGTAATCGGAAATATTTCTTTCGAGGACGAGGTGACCCAGATTTCGTCGGCCGCGCGCAACTCGGTCTCGCTCACCTGCCGAACCTGGTGCGCCATGGCGTTCGCGCGCAGAATTTCCAGCACCACGTCGTAGGTGACGCCGGGCAGGATCAGGTTCGATTTTGGCGGCGTGATGACGACGCCGTCCCTCACGATGAATACGTTGCTCGAGGATGCCTCGGTAAGAAAACCGTCGCGCACCAGAATGGCTTCGGTGCAGCCGCAGTCGGCCGCCAGCGTGCGCAGCCAGCAGTTGCCCAACAGCGAAACTGACTTTACCTCGCAGTGCAGCCAGCGGAAATCGGCCAACACGATGGCCGATCCACCGCGCTCGATCTGATCTTTCGAGGGCGTAACCAGCGCGTTGGCCATGAGGAACACGGTGGGCGTGAGCCCTTGGGGAAACTGGTGTTCGCGCGGTGCAACGCCGCGTGTCACTTGCAGATAGACGCTTTGATCCTGCCAGGGATTGTGCTCGATGACCTTGCCGATCAGGCTCGACCACTGCGAGGGGTCATGGGGATTGTCGATGCGGATCGCCCGCAGGCTCGCCTCCAGGCGGGCGAGGTGCTCGGCCAGGCGAAACGCTCGGCGCGAGTAGACAGGAATCACTTCGTAGATCCCGTCGCCGAACATGAAGGCGCGGTCGAGCACCGGGATCTTAGCCTGTTCGATCGGCAGGAACTCGCCGTTGAGATATACGGTAATGATGCTCTCCTAAGCCGGCATATCCGGAACCAATGAGGCTGATTTTGCCTTTATCAATCTCGTGTTTTCGCGCAGTTGCGAAGTTGCAACTGCGCGAAAACACGAGACCTCTACGACACTGAATTCTTCGCCGGAACCGTCAACAGTTAACCGCGCAAGTTTCAGCGTTACTTGAACCACAGTCGCATGGTGTCCCAGGCGCGACCGAAGAATCCGGCAATTGCCACGTTTTCAAGCGCTATGGCGGGGTACTCGCCGATGAGTTTGCTTTCCAGCATGACACGGACCGTGCCGACGCGTTGGCCCGCAGAAACGGGGGCGACGAGCGGCTGCATGCTGACCAGGTCGGCTTTGACTTTCTCGGCCATGCCTTTGGGCACGGCCACGCTGAGTTCACGGGCGAGCCCGGCCTTCAGCGTCGATTGTCCTCCTTTCCATACCGGCAGGTTGCTTACGGTCTGACCGTGCTCATACAGACGCACGCTGTCATAGAACTGGAATCCGAAATTGAGCAGTTTTTGCGCCTCCTGCGCGCGTGCGCTCTCGGAGGCTGCCCCGAGGACCACCGAAAGCAGGCGCCGTTGCGTCCGTTTGGCCGAGGCGATCAGGCAGTAGCCGGCATTCTCGGTGTAGCCGGTCTTGACGCCGTCGACGTTGGGATCGAGCCAGAGGAGCCGGTTGCGGTTCTGCTGGGTGATGTTGTTGTAGCGGTACTCGCGAACCGAATAGTAGCGATAGTAATCGGGAAAGTCGCGGATGATCGCCGAAGCCACCAACGCCAGGTCGTATGCGCTCGAATAGTGTTTGGGGTCGGGCAGGCCCGAGGCGTTGGTGAAGTGGGTGTTCTTCATTCCCAGGCGCTGTGCCTCGCGGTTCATCATTTGCGCGAAAAGGTCTTCCGAGCCCGCAATTGCTTCTGCTAGCGCGATGCATGCGTCGTTGCCCGATTGCACGATCATGCCCTGAATCAGTTCCTCGACGGTCACCGGGCGCTTGGGCTCGATGAACATGCGCGAGCCGCCGGTGCGCAAGGCGCGCTCGGACACCGGCACGTTCTGGTTCAACGCGAGCGTCTTCGCTTTCAGCGCAGCGAACGTGAGGTATGCAGTCATCAGCTTGGTGAGCGAGGCGGGCTCGATGCGCTCGTGTTCATTTTGCGAGGCGATCAGCTGGCCGCTCGAGGAGTCCATCAGCAGCCAAGCGCGTGCGGCGACCGGCGGCGGCGTGATGTCGGCCCTAGCGACGATCGAAACCGGAATCAAGAACAGGGACAGGAAAAGCCGGAAGGACATCGTTACGGCCTGAAATTGAAAATTATAACAAAGGGGGTCGGGAGACAATTTCGGCGCCCGTGCGAAGAACGGGGAAACCGCGACCTGTTGGGTCGACGCATTGCGCTCGCCCGTCTTCACCGAACAACGACGATCGGCCGCAAATCGACGAGTTCACGCACCTGCTTGGCGGCGGCGATGGCTTCTCTGCGGTCGCGAAACGGTCCGAGCTGTACGCGAAAAAAGTCCTGGCGGTGGTCGAGGAGGAGCCGCGCCCCGATTGCCCCGATTCGGCTCGCCATTCGGACTCGGAACGACTCGGCATTGGCGCGCACTGAGAAGGCGCCAAGCTGCAGGAAAATGCCGTTGTGTTCGGCCGATACCATCGGCACCGGTGGGGATTCGGCTGCTGCGGCAGCCGGCTCCAGGCGCGCATGCAGGGCCGGTTCCGGCTGCGCCGGGGCGACGCGGTCTGTCGCCGGTCGCGGATCGGTCGCCGTTGCGCTCGGGATTGCGTCGACGCGCCCGCCATGCGCCTTGGGTGCGGCCTTTGCCGCCGCGCCCGAACCCGGCGCGGCGGCGGGCGAGGCTGTTTCTTGCGGCAACACGCTTTCGACTTCAACCTGCGCCGAACCGGTGCCGGCGAAACCGAGCCGATGCGCTGCCGCATAGGAAACGTCCATGATGCGTCCGGAGGCGAATGGCCCGCGATCGTTGACGCGCACGATCACGCTCTTGCGGTTTTGCAGGTTGGTTACGCGGGCGAAGCTTGGAATCGGCAGCGTGGGATGCGCGGCGCTCATCGCGTACATGTCATAGACCTCGCCGCTGGTGGTGCGCTGGCCGTGAAACTTGCGCCCATACCAGGAGGCCGTGCCCTGCCGGCGATAAGGGGTGAGAGCAGCCATCGGCACGTAGTCACGGCCGAACACCATGTAGGGTTCGTTCGCGCTCGGATGCAGGGGCTCGACTTTGGGCATCGCATCGGCAACGCGCTCCAGATCGACGGGCGGCGCCCCATCGGGAGCGTCGTCGGTATAGGTGCCGCCGGGTTGGCGCAATAGCTGCGCGACCGATAACTGAGCCGGTCTGACCGGACTCGCGGTCGGGCTGCTGCTCGGAACTTCGGCACATCCGGCGAGGCAGGCGCAGACGAACGCAACGGGTACGGCATGCAGCCGATGGGTGTGCCCCGTGTTGCTCATCGTATTACCACCACCGCGCGCAGATCGAGCGCGCTTCTAATGCGCTCGGCGATTCCCGCAGCCTCGACGCGATCGCGAAACGGTCCCAAGTGCAGGCGAAATAGCCCGTCTCTCTGCAGGATTTGGATCGCGTGCTCCAGCCAGGCAAGGCTTTGATAGACGCGCGCGCGGAAACTCTCGGCGTTGTCGCGCTCGGAAAATGCGCCTAGCTGCAAGAATACGCCGGCGGCGCCGCCGGCGAGCGGAACCGGATCCGGCTGCCGGGCGGGCGCCGGTGTCGCTTGGACCGGCGCGGGCGCCAGGGCTCTCACCTCGGGAGCGGACTCGCTCGTCACCGACCTGGCCTGCGCCACGGGCCGGGCGCCACCGGAGTCGGCGATTTGCTCGATCGATGGGGCACTGCGGCGCGCGGCGAGCGCGGGCATATCCGCGGGCGTGATCGCCTCCACTTCGACCGGGGCGCTGCCGATCTCGGTGTAGCCGAGCTTGGCAGCGGCACTCCACGAAAGGTCGATCACGCGCCCCGAACGAAAGGGTCCGCGGTCATTGATTCGGACAACCACGCTCTTGCCGTTGCCAAGATTGGTAACGAGCGCATAGCTCGGAATCGGCAATAGCGGGTGCGCGCCGGTCATCGCATACATGTCGTAGGGCTCGCCGCTCGAGGTCCTCCGGCCGTGAAACTTCCTGCCGTACCAGCTCGCGGTACCCCGTTCGCGAAACGGCTTGAGCTCGCGAAACGGCCGGTATTCCGTGCCGAATACGTTGTACGGGTTGTTGGCGAATCGATGCAGTGGTTCCGCCTTGGGTTCTGGTTCGGCGATGGCATCGATATTCGGCGGATTGTCTCCCGGCCCGTCGTCTTGATAATAGCCGCCGCGACGTGGCGCGCCCGCTTGCGGCTGCGCCTCTGGCTTAGCCGACGGCGATGCGGACCCGCGGTCGATACCCGGGGCGCGTGTTGCGACGCTGCCGCACCCAGCCGCCGCCAGCGCCGCAACAATCACCGCGACCCACTGAATCCCGATCCCCGATCCCTCGATCCTCAATCCCAGATCCTCAATCCTGAATCCCAAATCCTGCCCCTAAGTTTGCACTAGCGTGCGGTGCTTGCTGATGCTCATCAGTATGCCTGCGCCCAGAAACAGCGTCACCAATGCCGTGCCTCCGTAGGAGACGAACGGCAAGGGCACTCCGACCACCGGCAGGATGCCGCTGACCATGCCCATGTTCACGAACGCATAGGTGAAAAAGGTCAGGGTGATCGCGCCGGCGAGCAGCCGCGCGAAGAAGGTTGGGGCGTTGGCCGTAATCATCAGTCCGCGCGTGACCAGTGAGAGGTAGAGCACCAGCAGCAGGAGATTGCCGATCAGGCCGAATTCTTCGGAAAACACTGCGAAGATGAAGTCGGTGGAGCGCTCGGGAATGAATTCGAGATGCGTCTGCGTGCCGTTGAGCCAGCCCTTGCCCGTGATGCCGCCCGAGCCGACCGCGATGGTCGACTGGATGATGTGATAGCCGGCCCCGAGCGGATCCTCGGTCGGGTCGAGCAGGGTGAGAATGCGACGCCGCTGGTAGTCGTGCATCACCGACCAAAGCAGCGGCAGGCTCGCCACGCCGGCCAGGCCGGCTCCGAAGATGATCTTCCAGGGCAGGCCGGCGAGAAAGATGACGTAGAACCCGGCGGCCGCCACCAGCAAGGAGGTGCCCAGATCGGGCTGGCGCGCAATCAGCAACGTCGGCAACGCCAGCAAGACTCCTGCGAAGACGTAATCGCGAGCGCGCAGAGCCGCCTCGTGCTTGTGGAAATACCACGCGAGCATCAGCGGCATGGCGATCTTCATGATCTCCGAGGGCTGTACGCTGCCCAGGCCTATAGAAAGCCAGCGGCGCGCGCCGTTTCTGACATCGCCGAAAAGCGCGACTGCAACCAATAGCAGCACGCCGACAAGATACGCCGGCACTGCAAATCGCATCAGAGTCTGCGGCGGTATTTGCGCCGCAATCCACATAACCGCCAATGCGAGCACGATGTTGGCTCCTTGCGAGGCGACCTTGGCAGGCGCATCGAAGGTCGCGCTGTAGAGCGTAATCAGTCCCAGCGTGACCAAGCCGAGCACGATCACGAGCAGCGTCCCGTCGAGCGGCGCTGCGATTCGATTCACGAGCCGGTCAATCGCTTTCATCGTCTTCGTCGAGAGGTTGCGCGAGCGGTGCCTTGTCGAGCAGGGGGGGGCGCTTGTCGAGCAGGAAGTAATCGAGTACCTGGCGCGCGATCGGCGCGGCCGCGACTGCGCCGAAACCGGCATTTTCCACTATCACCGCGAGCGCGATGCGCGGGGACTCCGCCGGCGCAAAGGCGATGAAAAGCGCGTGGTCGCGATGCTGCTCCGGGAGCCGCGATGCGTGATACGTTTCGTTTGCTTTCATCGCCACCACTTGCGCGGTGCCGGTTTTCCCGCCGCTCACGTATTCGGCGCGGGCAAATGCTCGCGCGCCGGTCCCTTCCCTGTTGACCCCGACCATGGCCCGTTTGATGAATTCGACATGTTGGGGCTTCAAAGCGATGGTCTTGAGCGGCTGCGGCTCGATATAGGAGCGCTCGCCGGTCTTTGCGTTCTCGATGTAGTTGACGATATGCGGCCGATACATGACGCCGTTGTTGGCCAGGGTCGCCATGGCCTGCGCCAGTTGCAGCGGCGTATAGGCGTTGTAGCCCTGGCCGATGCCCACGCTGATGGTCTCTCCGGCATACCACTTCTGCTGCTCGGGCCGGCGGACGCGCTTCATCTTCCACTCCAGCGAGGGCAGGACGCCCGTCGCCTCGCCCTCGAGGTCGATGCCGGTGCGGGCACCGAAGCCGAATTTGCCGACGAAGCGGGAGAGGTTGTCGATGCCCATGTCGTTCGCGAGCATGTAGTAATAGGTGTCGCTGGATTTGACGATCGATTTGTACATGTCGACCACGCCGTGTCCGCCCTTCTTGGAGTCGCGGAAGCGATGGCCGCCGAACATGAAATAGCCGGGGTCGCTTATCGTCTGCGTCGGGGTGCGCTTGCCCAATTCGAGCGCAGCGAGCGCCAGGTAGGGCTTGAACGTCGATCCGGGCGGGTACACGCCCGTGAGCGCACGGTTGTTAAGCGGTCTGTCGGACGAATTGTTCAGCTCATCCCAGCTCGCGGGATCGATGCCATCGACAAACAGGTTGGGATCGAACCCCGGCCTGGATACAAATGCGAGCACGCCGCCGGTCGAGGGCTCGATTGCGACCAGCGCGCCGCGGCGCTCGCCGAACGCGGCCTCCGCGATCTCCTGCAGCTTGATGTCGATCGTCAGCACCAGCTTGTTGCCGGGGCTGGGGGCTGTTCGCGACAGCGTGCGCACGCCGCGCCCGGCCGCATCGACCTCGACCTCCTCGTAGCCGGTGACGCCGTGCAGCTCGCGCTCGTAGCTTTGCTCCAGTCCGGTCTTTCCGAGTTGATCGGTGCCCTTGTAGTTGGGGGCAAGCCCATCGGCCTCGATCGCAGCCAGGTCGCGCTCGCTGATGCGGCCGATGTAGCCGAGCACGTGCGAGGCGAGTTCGCCGTGGGGATACTGGCGAAACAGGCGCGCCTTGATCTCGACGCCGGAGAAGCGGTAGCGATTGGCCGCGAAACGCGCGACCTCTTCGTCGCTCAATCGGGTCCTGATCGGCAGGCTTTCGGCACCCTTTACCTCTATCAGCAGTCGACGAAAGCGGGCGCGATCGCTGGGGCGGATGTCGATGATGGTTGCGATCTGGTTGATGGTCTCTTCGAGGTTGGGCACTTTGCTCGGTGCCACTTCGAGCGTGTAGCCAGAGTAGTTGCGTGCGAGAACCACACCGTTGCGGTCTACGATGTTTCCGCGATTGGGCGAGATCGGCACAATCGAGATGCGGTTGTCTTCGGCCTTGGTGTGCAAATAACCGTGCTGCACCACTTGCAGGAACAAGAACCGCGCCAGCAGCAAGCCAAATGCGGCCAGCACTACGACGCCGACGATGCCCAGCCGGATCTGGAACTGGTAGAGCTCGTGCTCGGTGTTTTTGAATGCGGTGCTCATTCAGAAATCGGGATCGAGGATTCAGTCACTTATTGGCGAAGAATTGGTCTCTAAATTCGTCTCCCCCTTTCGTGCGGTTGCGAGCAACCGCACGAAAGGGGGAGATTGATAAGCGGCCGCTTCCTTGGTTCCGGCTCGTCCGGCGTAGGACCTAGGGAGGACGAGGACACGCAGGGGCTGCGCCTGCTCGCCGTAGCCTCGATTCCAATTCCCAAATCGCCAACCCTCATTGCTACTCCTTGCTCAAATGGGCCGATTCAGGTCTACATCTTCTGGCCGGCGCTGCGGCAGGAGCAGCAGAAAGGTTGCGACCGGCCATAGTGCGGCGGCGATCAGGCTGCCGGCGAAATAGATGACGCCGGGGAATGTCCCGCCCGCGGCAAGCCGCACCGTCACCATCAGCGCTTGACCTACCAAAAGCATAATCAGAACGTGCGCGGCCTGATGCCAGAGCGGAAACCAGAGTATGCGCCGGTGCAGTGCCAAGGCGGCGAATGCGATCACCGAGTAGGCAAAGGCATGCTGGCCGATTAGTGCGCCATTACCCGCATCCATGAGCAAACCGAGCAGCCAAGCCAAACCGATGCCGATCCTGCGCGGCTGGTGGATGCACCAGAACACGAGCACCAGGGCCACCAGGTCCGGCAGTCCGATGACATCGCGCCATGGCAGCAAGTTGAATACCACCGCAAGCACCACGGTGAGCACCATGAATTCCGTGCTGACGGGCCGCAGAATGCGATGCGGCTGCTCCTTGATCATTCACGCCTCCGCACGCGTTTGCTCTTAGTCGGCCTCGGTTTCACGACTTCGGCTTCCGGGGGTGGCGCGAGCCTGGTTTCCTGCGCGAGCACCAGCACTTGCCGGTGACGGCCGGCGCCTGCAGCAGGCACGCAGGAAATCTTCGCAAACGTATAAGCCGCATCGCGCTCTATGCGCGCCACCTTGGCCACCGGCAGTCCGGCAGGGTAGGTGCCGTCGATGCCGGAAGTCACCAGCGTATCGCCGTTCTGAATGTCGACGTTCGCCGCGAGGAAACGCAGGTCCAGGGTGGCGCCGTCTCCTGCGCCATAGACTACCGCACGCAGGCCGTTGCGAACCACCTGAACGGGAATCGGCTGATCCTTGTCCGTGATGAGCGTGACTTCCGCAAGCAGCGGATACACGCGGGTGACCTGGCCGATGACGCCGATGTCGTCGACGACCGCGGATCCCGCGCTTATGCCGTCGTTGCTGCCCTTGTCGACGATCACCTTTCGTGAAAAGGGATCGCGGCCCGAGTAAAGAATCTCGGCGAAGATCGATTTGCGCGGCAGTCGCTCGCGTGCCTCCAGGAGGCGGCGCAGCTGTGCATTTTCCGCTTCGAGCGCCTCGTGTGTCTGCAGGTCCTTCGCCAGCTGGAGTTGCTGCGTGCGCAGTCCTTCGTTGTCGCGCTGCAGTTGTACCTGGGTGGAAAAATAATCGGCGGCTCCCAAGAGCAGTTGCACGGGTGCCAGCGCAAGGCGCTGAATCGGGTAGGCGACCAGAGCCAACCCCTGTCGCAGCGTTTCGGCGTAGTGAAAACGCGCGTCCAGGACCATGAGGAGAATGGCGAGACCGGCGAAGAATGCCAAGCGAACCAGCGGGGCGGGACCACGGGCAAAGAGCGGTGGTGCCTGATGTTCCATTCAGTGAGGGCTGAGGAGTGCGGCGTGAGAAGTGAAAGCGGGCTCGGTCTTGGTTTTTCTCCTCACTCCGTACCCCTCACTCCTCACGCTCTTCAGTCATTCGTGAATATGATCCCCAGCTTATCCATCTTTTCCAGGGCCACACCCGAGCCTCGAACCACGCAGGTGAGCGGATCGTCGGCGACGATGACCGGCAGTCCGGTTTCTTCCATGAGCAAGCGGTCGATGTCGCGCAGCAATGCCCCGCCGCCGGTGAGTACCATGCCCTTTTCCGCGATGTCGGCGCCGAGCTCGGGCGGGGTTTGCTCCAATGCCGACTTGACCGCGGAGACGATCTGGTTGAGCGGCTCGGTGAGGGCTTCCAGAATCTCGTTCGACGATATGGTGAAGCTGCGCGGAATGCCTTCGGCCAGGTTGCGACCCTTCACTTCCATTTCGCGCACTTCGGATCCAGGAAACGCCGAGCCGATCTGCTGCTTTATCATTTCCGCGGTTGCCTCGCCGATCATCATGCCGTAGTTGCGGCGGATGTAATTGATGATCGCCTCGTCGAACTTGTCGCCGCCGACGCGCACGCTGCCGGCGTACACCATGCCGCCGAGCGAAATGACACCGACCTCGGTCGTGCCGCCGCCGATATCCACCACCATCGATCCGGTCGCATCCGACACCGGCATATCGGCACCGATGGCCGCCGCCATCGGCTCTTCGATCAGGTATACCTGCGACGCACCGGCGCCGAGTGCTGATTCGCGAATGGCGCGGCGTTCCACCTGCGTCGAGCCGCAAGGCACGCAGATGATGATGCGCGGCGAAGGCGAGAGCAGGCGCGAAACGTGCACCCGCTTGATGAACTGCTTCAACATCTGCTCGGTGACGGTGAAGTCGGCGATCACACCGTCCTTCATCGGCCGGATCGCGGTGATGTTGCCCGGGGTCTTGCCCAGCATCATCTTCGCTTCCTTGCCAACGGCCTGTATGGTCTTCTTGCCGCTCGGGCCGCCCTCCTGGCGGATGGCGACGACCGAGGGCTCGTCGAGCACGATGCCCTTGCCACGCATGTAGATCAGCGTATTGGCCGTACCCAGGTCGATGGCCAAGTCGTCGGAAAAATAACCGCGCAAAAAACCGAACATCCGTAACATCCTCTTGATTCGCTTGGAAAAGGGACACCCTGAATGGTTTATAATACCGCATTCAACTATCGTCATCGAAGGAAATTTTTCGTGCCTCTGAGCCTCGACGAGGTGAAACGCATCGCCCATCTTGCCCGCATCGAAATCAGCGAGTCCGTGGCGCTCCAGACCCAGGGCCAGCTGAACGATATTTTCAGCTTACTCGAGCGCATTAAGGCGATCGATACGACCGGGATCGAACCGATGACCCACGCTCAGGGTCAAGAATTGCGCCTGCGCGAGGATCGGGTCACCGAGCGCGACCAAAGTGCCCTGTTTCAGTCCGTCGCCCCCCAGGTAGAGGCGGGACTGTATCTGGTGCCGAAAGTGATCGAATAGGATTGAGGATCTAGGGTTGAGGATTGAGGGACATGCGCGCCAGAGCCCGGCAGATCCTGAATCCAATATCCTAAGTCCCAGATCCCAGATCCCAGATCCCAGATCCTGACCCATGTTACACGCCAGCCTGAAGGAACTCTCCGCTGCGCTCGGCTCAAGGAAGATCTCGAGCGCGGAGCTGTGCAAGCTGTTCCTGGATCGCATCGCACGCCTGAATGCGGATCTGAACGCCTTTATCACCGTCGATGCGGAAAAAAGCCTCGCCCAGGCAGCCCAGGCCGACGCGCACATCGCCCGCGGCAATGCCGCTCCACTGACCGGCATACCCGTGGCGCACAAGGATATTTTCTGTGCCAAGGGATGGCTGACCAGCTGTGGCTCGAAGATGCTTGCCAATTTCGTCAGCCCTTACGACGCGCACGTGATCGAGGGATTCAACCGGGCCGGCGCGGTGATTTTGGGCAAGACCAATATGGACGAGTTCGCCATGGGTTCGTCCAACGAGACCTCATTCTACGGGCCGGTCAAGAATCCATGGAACAGGGCATTCGTTCCCGGGGGTTCCTCGGGCGGTTCGGCTTGTGCCGTTGCCGCGCGCATGGCCCCTGCTGCGACGGGTACCGACACCGGCGGATCGATCCGCCAGCCGGCGGCCCTGAGCGGCATCACCGGTCTGAAACCCACTTATGGGTGCGTGTCGCGCTATGGAATGATCGCATTTGCCTCCAGCCTGGATCAGGGCGGAGCCATGGGCAAGAGCGCCGAAGACGTGGCGCTGCTCCTGAACGCCATGTCGGGGTTCGACGAGCGCGACTCGACCTCGCTCGAGCGTTCCGCCGAGGACTATGCGCGTGAACTGGACCTGCCCTGGGATGAAGGACCCGCGGGCCAACCGCTCAAGGGCCTGCGCATCGGCGTCTACAAGGGGCATTACGGCGCCGGACTCTCACCCGATGTTGCGCGGGCCATCGAGGCCGCGCTGGTGGATTTGGAGAAATTGGGCGCGAGACGCGTCGAGATCGAGCTGCCGAGCTCGGAGCTGTCGGTGCCGGCGTATTACGTGATCGCGCCCGCCGAGGCTTCCTCGAACCTCTCGCGCTTCGACGGGGTGCGCTATGGTTATCGCGCGCCGGAGTACCGCGACCTCCTCGACATGTACTGCAAGACGCGCGCTGAAGGGTTCGGCGCCGAGGTCAAACGCCGCATTCTGATCGGCACATACGTGCTCTCGCATGGATATTACGACGCGTACTACCTGAAGGCGCAGCGGATCCGCCGGCTGATCGCCCGGGACTTCGCCGAGGCGTTTGGCCAGTGCGACCTGATCATGGGGCCGACCTCGCCGACCGTGGCATTTCCGCTGGGAGCCAAGGCCTCCGACCCGGTGCAGATGTACTTGAATGACATCTACACCATACCCGCGAATCTTGCCGGTTTGCCCGCCATGTCGATTCCCTGCGGGTTTGGGCAGAACGATCTGCCCGTCGGCTTGCACGTAGTCGGTGACTATTTTTCCGAGGCGCGCATGCTCAAAGCGGCACACCACTACCAGCGCGCGACCGATTGGCACCGGCGAGCGCCGCCGGGAATCTAGCATGGAGTGGGAAATCGTCATCGGGCTCGAAGTTCATGCCCAGCTCTCCACCGCGTCGAAGATATTTTCGGGCGCCTCGACGCAATTCGGCGCCGCGCCCAACGCGCAGGCCTGCGCGGTGGACATCGCGCTCCCGGGTGTGCTGCCGGTATTCAACCAGGGCGCGGCCGAGCGGGCTGTCCGTTTCGGACTCGCGGTAAATGCAAACCGTGCGGACAATATCAATCGCCAGTCGATTTTTGCGCGCAAGAATTATTTTTACCCCGATCTTCCCAAGGGCTATCAGATCAGCCAGTACGAGCGCCCGATCGTACTCGGGGGAGCAATCAGGATCGTCCTCAAAGGCGGGGGCGAGAAGACGATACGCCTCACGCGTGCGCATCTGGAGGAAGACGCCGGGAAATCGCTGCACCAGGATTTCCACGGCATGTCGGGAATCGACCTCAACCGCGCCGGCACGCCGCTGCTCGAAATAGTGTCGGAGCCGGACATGCGCAGCGCCGAGGAGGCCGTCGCCTATGCCCGCGCCCTGCACTCCCTGGTGCGCTGGATCGGCATCTGCGACGGAAACATGCAGGAGGGGTCGTTCCGCTGCGATGCCAACGTGTCGGTCCGGCCCACGGGTTCGGACAAGCTCGGCACGCGCAGAGAAATCAAGAACCTCAATTCTTTCCGGTTCCTCCAGCAGGCGATCGAATACGAAGCCAAGTGGCAGATCGAAACGATTCAAGACGGGGGGACCATCACGCAGGCTACGGTGCTGTTCGATCCGGACACCGGCGAAACCCGCGCCATGCGCACCAAGGAAGATGCGCACGATTACCGGTATTTCCCCGACCCGGACTTGCTGCCCCTGAGCGTTTCCGAAGACCTGATCGCGGAAATGCGGCGGAGCATGCCGGAATTGCCCGAGCAGCGAAGGCAGCGCTATGTGTCCGACCATGGTTTGTCCGCGTATGACGCCGCCGTGCTTACCGTGGATCGGGAACTTGGCGAGCATTTCGAGGAAGTCGTACGCTGTTCACTGAAAGACGGCGAGCCTCTGGCTGGTGCCGATTTCAAGCTGTGCGCAAACTGGGTCATCAACGAGGTTACGGCCAAGCTGAACGAGGAGAACCTGCCCTCATCGAGACTCGGCGTCGGCGGCGATACCCTGGGGCATATCCTGCGTCGGTTGCGCGAGGGCGTGATCAATGCCAAGACAGCGAAGGATTTGTTTTACGAATTCTGGGATCAGGCCCGGCAATCAGGCTACGAACGCCGGGGGGGGCATCCGCAGCTGGTCGACGAGTTGATCGAATCGCGGGGACTCAAGCAAGTGACCGACAGCGGCGCCCTGGAGGCTATTGTCGATCAGGTGATCGGCGCGAATCCCAAATCGGTCGAGGAATACCGCGCGGGCAAGGACAGGGCATTCAACGCCTTGATTGGCCAGGCGATGAAGGCGACCAAGGGCAAGGGCAATCCGGCCCGGATCAGCGAAATCTTGAAGAAGAAACTCGCCCTCTGAGCTCGATCGCGCGGCCCCGAATTCGCGTGGTCGAAGCCGGAGGGCTGCTGTCGAAGGCGAACTGCAGACGGGGCGTCGCTGCGTTTAGCGCTAGTTCTTCGATGCGGATCTTCGCGCCGCCGCTTTTCCCTTGGTCAGCTCGAGATAGCGACGCTTGTCCTCGTCGTATTTGGCGTTGATGGCGCTGATTTCCTTCTTCTTCGCATCGAGCATTTCGGACTCGTTCTTGAGCTCGATTTCGTTGTTCTTGATGTCGTCCTGCAGCTTGGGCGGCGGTGCCTTCTTGGCGTAAAACTCTTTTTCCGCGTCGAGCGCCTTCCGGCGTTTTTCGCCGGAGGCGATCTTCGTTTGCGAGTCCTTGATCGCCTTCTCGACCTGGTTCAGCGCTCGACTGCGCGCCTCCTCGATGTCTTTCTCGCTTGAGTAAGTATTGAGCAGGGCCTGGTTCTTGCGCCGCTCTTCCCTTGCCAGTTGCTCATCCTCGATCCGCTTCTTGCGTTCGGCCTCGCGTGCGGCTTGCTGTTCGGGCGTGAGCGCGGCCTCGTGGCGCTTAAGCAACCGGCCCTGGCGGGACAACTCCTCGGTTTCCCTGCCCAGGCATTCCTTGGGCGGCGTCTGTGTGTAATAGACTTTGCCCTTGTCGTCTACGCATTTGTACATGCGCTGCTGCGCGCCGATTTGAGCGGAGTATGCCAGCGCGAGGGCAGCGAAAAGGATTGCGCCATTTCGGAGTTCGATCACCATAACCTCTCGACTGTAGGCGCCGGCCGTGGCCATGTTATTGCGGGCGTGGCTCTCCGCAGGCGCATTGCTGGAAGGACGGCGCTATTTTGCGCCTGGGGGGCTGGGGAAACAAGCGCCAGAGCCCATTGCGCGCGCTGCCATGCGGTCGGGGATCTGGTATAAGCTTGCCGGTCACCGCCGCACGACCGCGGCACATTCCGGAGCCGTTTCATGGAAGGCATCATCCTGCAGGACAAGAAATTCGTCGCCGAGCAGACCGCCAAAGCACTGCTCGAGGTCAAAGCGGTGCATTTCAGCGAGGACAAGCCGTACATTTTCACCTCGGGTTGGGCCAGTCCGGTCTACATCGACTGCCGCAAATTGATTTCCTATCCCCGCCTGCGGCGCGCGCTGACCGGATTTGCGGCATCCACGATTTCCCAGGAGATCGGCTTCGAGAGCATCGACACGGTCGCGGGCGGCGAGACCGCCGGAATCCCGTTTGCGGCTTGGATTTCCGATGCGCTGATGCTGCCGATGCAGTACGTGCGAAAGAAGTCCAAGGGATTCGGACGTAACGCGCAGATCGAGGGCCACCTCGACGAGGGCGCCCGTGCGCTTTTGGTCGAGGATCTCACCACCGATGGGCGCAGCAAAGTCAATTTCTGCAAGGCGCTGCGCGATGCCGGCGCGACCGTCGAGCACGTGTTCGTGATCTTCTACTACGACATCTTTCCCGAAAGCAAGAAGATCCTCTCGGAGCTGGACGTTGAACTGCACGCGCTTGCAACCTGGTGGGACATCCTTCGCGTGGCCAAGGAGCAGAAGCACTTCACCAAATCGACCCTTGCGGAGGTGGAGAAATTCCTGCATGCGCCGGCACAATGGTCGGCCGCGCATGGCGGCGCGTCGAGTTTTCCCGAGTCCTAAACCGGACGAGCTGGAACCAAGGAAGCTGGTTTTGCCGTTTATCAATCTCCCCCTTTTCGTGCAGTTGCAAGCAACTGCACGAAAAGGGGGAGACGAATTTAGAAACCAAATCGCCGGAGTGGATTCCTGCCGATGCGCATCGTGACGCTCAACATGAACGGCATACGCTCGGCCTATGCCAAGGGCTTCCCCGCATGGCTTGCGCGCCAGCGTGCCGATTGCGTCTGCCTGCAGGAAATAAAGGCGCGCGAGGAGGACCTGTCGGCGCAAATCCGCGCACCGCGCGGTTTCCATGCGCACTTCAACTGCGCTGAGAAAAAGGGGTATAGCGGGGTCGCCCTCTTGGCTCGCGTCAGGCCATCGGGTGTTTCATTCGGGTTCGGCAGCCGCGAATTCGACGCCGAGGGCCGGCTTGTGCGCGCCGATTTCGGCCCCCTGTCCGTCATCTCCGTCTATCTGCCGTCGGGTTCGAGTTCCGAGGAGCGCCAGCAGGCCAAGTTCCGCTTCCTGGAGGAGTTTCTACCGCTGCTGAAGAAGCTGGGGAGCGACGGCAGGCAATACATCGTGTGCGGCGACTGGAACATCGCGCACAGGGAAATCGACCTGAAGAACTGGCGTTCCAATCGAAAGAACTCCGGATTCCTGCCGGAGGAGCGTGCGTGGTTGACGCGAGTGTTCGAGGAAATCGGATGGGTCGACGTATTCAGACGCATCGATCCGCGCCCGGAGCAGTACACCTGGTGGTCGAACCGAGGGCAGGCTTGGGCGAAGAACGTCGGCTGGCGCATCGACTACCAGATCGCCACTCCCGCCATCGCCGCCAAAGCGAGGAAAGCTTCAATCTACACGAAGCGGCGATTCTCCGACCATGCGCCGCTCGTCATCGACTACGACTACGAGCTGGCCTGCGATCCGGCCATTGGCCTTCGCCCGCGTCGGCGGTCGAGCCACCAGGCGAGCACCGGCAGCGCGGCGAAACCCCCGGGAAGCACCAAGACCGCGATGTAGGGGCTTACGTGCCTGAGGTGGCGCAGATGCAGCATGAGTTCACGCTTGTCCTGCGCCGACCATTTCTGCTTGTTGCGCTGCTTCATGAGCAGGGGCATCAAACCGCCCACTTTCACGACCTCGGCGACCATGTAACGCCGCTCGCGTTCCATCACATCGTAGAACTGGCGCAACAGCAATTGTTGGCGATTCATGCAAGTCTTCTGGCGGAGATTTCATGCGCGGCGCGAGCGACCCAGCGCCAGGTGCGCCAGGCCAAAAACCCGTTACGCGCCCAGGCAAGCACGCGTCGCGGGCGCACAATCAGAATCACTGCGGCGCCCGCGACCAGCCATTCCGGATGGGCGAGGACGGCGCGCGCCGCGGCAGCTGTGCGGTCAAGCAGTGCGAAGCGCGGGCGCCAGTGCGCAAACTGCACCGCCGCGCGCTCACGCTCGACGGCGGCGCGCGCAACGAGTGCGGCTCTTCTGGCACGGATTTCCTCGATGCGATTCATCGCAGCGATTCGCGATCCTTCGCAAACTCACCGAGGGTCGCGGAGAACGCCTTCGGTTTGTTAGCCTGCGCCGCGCGCAAGCCCGCAAAGACGGCCGCGGCGCCGGCGAGGAACAACACGGCCAACAGGCCGACGACCAACAGCCGGTGGGTGTCCCAAAACAGGATGACGAAGAATAAGGCTGCGAAAACGATGCCGAGACCGAGCAGGAATACCCCGGCCAAAGCGAGAAACGCCTCGCGCGCGAGCAGGGCGCGCTGCTCCTCGATCTCATTGACTAGAATCTCGAGTCGCGTTTGCGCCAGCGCGAGTATCGTCCTCGCGAAAGCCTTTAGCGAGTCGAAAAGGCCGACCGGCTGCCCGGCCTCGTCAGCCATCGGATGGTCCGGGCTCTAGCGCCGGCTGATCAACGTGCCGATCACCAGCCCGATCAGCGCGGCGATGCCGACGGCGTGCCACGGATGATCGTGAACATAGTCGTCGGTTGCGCGGGCAGCTGCCTTGGCCCTTTCCGCGCTGGCATCGCTCAGTTGCGCCAGCCTCACTTTGGCCGCATCCAGGCTGTCCTGGATCTTGACGCGGGCCGCGGCGGCTTTTTCTCCCGCCGTAGCTGCCGTTGCGCGTAGCAGTTCCTCGGCGTCGGCGATGACGACCTTCATATCGGCGGCGAGTTTTTCACGGGTGACTTCGGTGGTTTCCATGGAGAACCTCTTGGCTGGATAGCATGACCGGCGATGACCGGCCTCCCCTCACGGCAAGCCTACCGATTTTGCACTGCAAAATCAATCGCGAAAAGTAGGTAATCCATCAGCGCCGTCGGCGAGGCAACGTCGGGCCTGCAACCTCTGAGCTGAACGACGCCGCGCGCTTGCTCCTGGCTCTGCCGAGGAGGGACTGCTTCAGAGGCGCTTCGCCCCGAGATTGGCCCGATCAAATCGTAGCCATTCGACGCCGCCTTGGTGAACCGCGATGGGGCGGTTCTCCATGAGCGGTTAGAATTCGCTCGTGAATTCACCCTACGCTGAAGTCTTTCGCAGCCCGCGCGTCGCCGCGGTGCTGGTGCTCGGTTTCTCTTCCGGCCTGCCGCTTGCGCTCACGGGCAGCACCTTGCAGGCCTGGCTCACCGTTTCAGGAATCGATATCACGACCATTGCCTGGTTCTCCTGGATCGGCCTGCCTTATCTGCTCAAGTTTCTCTGGTCCCCGCTCATGGACCGGTTCGTGCCGCCGCTCCTTGGTCGCCGGCGCGGCTGGATGGCGCTCACGCAACTGGCGCTTGCCCTCGGCATCGCGGCGATGGCGTTCGCGTCTCCCGAGCATTCGCTGTGGCTGCTGGGAGGGCTCGCACTGGCGGTCGCCTTTGCCTCGGCCTCCCAGGACATCGTCATCGATGCCTACCGCGCCGACGTGTTGCATCCTCCCGAGCGCGGCATGGGGGCGGCGGTGGGAGTGTTCGGCTACCGCATTGCGATGCTCGCCTCTGGTGGTTTGGCGCTGATTCTTGCCGACCAGGTCAGCTGGCGCAGCGCCTATCTCATCATGGCGGCCCTGATGGCGATCGGGCTGGCGACCTCGGTGCTCGCCCCGGAACCTGCAACACCGGTGCTGCAGCCAAAATCGCTTACCGAGGCCGTGGTGCGGCCGCTGCGCGACATGTTTTCGCGGCCCGGTGCGCTGAGTCTGCTGGCGCTGGTCATGCTGTACAAGTTCGGCGATGCGCTCGCAGGCACGCTCACTACCGCCTTCCTGATCCGCGGTGTCGGTTTTACGCCGACCGACGTCGGCGTGGTGAACAAATTCCTGGGCCTGGGCGCTCTTCTGTTCGGAGCGCTCGCCGGCGGGGTACTGCTCACGCGCATGAGCCTGTACCGCGCTCTCATGTTTTTCGGGGTGCTGCAGGCGATCTCCAACCTCTCGTTTGCGTGGCTCGCGTGGGCCGGCAAGAGTTATGCTCTGCTCATCTTCACCGTCGGGTTCGAGAATCTCGCCAGCGGCATGGGCACTGCCGCCTTCGTCGCCTTCGCGATGGCGCTTTGCAATGCGAGCTTCTCGGCCACGCAGTACGCGCTGCTCTCGGCGCTAGCCTCGCTGGGGCGCGTGCTGTTCGGACCGGTGACCGGAGGGCTCGTCGCCTGGGTCGGCTGGGCCGACTTCTTCGTCATCACGTTTCTAGCCGCACTGCCCGGCCTGTGGCTGGTCTGGCGCATGGGCGAGGAGATCGCCGCGGTCGACCCGCCGCGCCCGAAACTCGTTACGCCGTAGGCTGGGGTTGAGACCCGCACAGGCGGAGCTCGATACGGTCAGTCAGCCGACCGCGGCCTTGCGCGCTGCGCGCGCCAACCGGGTTTTCAGCACGGATGAAAAACATCCGTGCTGAAAACCCGGTTACGGATAACGGCACGGAAGGCTTGGCGTCTTCAACATCGCGGAAGCCAAAATTCAAATAAATAGTTCTTCGTTGAAACGTTCACGAAGTCCTACGCGATGCGGAACACCGCCAGGCTGCCCAACAGGTTCGGCAGCAGCGACACGCGCCGCCCCTGGTGGATGACCACGCGTTCCAAAACGTCGATGCCGTGCTCGTCGCAGAAATCCTCGAAGTCGTCGACCGTGCACAGGTGGATGTTGGGAGTGTCATACCACTGGTAGGGCAACTCGTCGGACACCGGCATCCTGCCCAAAACCACCTGCAGCCTGGAGCGCCAATGGCCGAAATTCGGAAACGACACGATGGCCTCGCGTCCGACCCGCAGCATCTCCTTGACGATCTCCTCGGTCCGGCGCATCGCCTGCAGCGTCTGGCTCAGGATGACAAAATCGAACGATTCGGCATCGAATCCCGCCAGGCCGCGCTCCAGATCCGATTGGATCACGTTGACTCCGTTCTTCACGCAGGCGATAACGTTGTCGTCGGCGATCTCGATGCCGTAGCCGCGGATGCTGTGCGATTGCTTAAGATATCTGAGCAGCAGGCCGTCACCGCAGCCGAGGTCGAGCACGCTCGAGCCGGGCTTCACCCAGCCGGCGATCGCCTCGAAATCAGCCCGGTCCGAGAGCGTGAGTCGAGCCTGTTCGTGCTCGGTCACGGCGCGATCTCCCGGCCGATGTTGTCGTAATAGGCTCGCACCAGCGCGTGGTAGCGCGGATCGTCGAGCAGAAATGCGTCGTGGCCGTGCGGGGCGTCGATCTCGGCGTAGGACACGTCGCGCCGATTATCGAGCAGCGCCTTGACGACCTCGCGCGAGCGCGACGAGGCAAAACGCCAGTCGGAGGTGAACGAGACGACGAGGAAGCGCGCCTTGGCCCGAGCGAAAGCGCGCGAAAGGTCGCCTTCGTAGTCCTGTGCCGGGTCGAAATAGTCTAGCGCCCTGGTGATGAGCAGATACGTATTGGCATCGAAGTATTCGGCAAACTTGTCGCCCTGATAGCGCAAGTACGACTCGACCTCGAAGTCGACATCGAAATGGAACTGGATGGCGCCGGAGCGAAGCGAGCGCCCGAATTTCTCCATCATCGCGTCGTCCGACAGATAGGTGATGTGGCCGATCATGCGCGCCAGACGCAGGCCGCGCCTGGGTATGACGCCGTGACCGTAATAGTCGCCGCCGTGGAAATCCGGATCCGTCGTGATCGCCTGGCGCGCGACCTCGTTGAAGGCGATGTTTTGCGCCGAGAGTTTCGGCGCCGTCGCAATCGCGATCGCGTTTCTGATGCGATCCGGATGGCCGATCGCCCATTGCAGCGCCTGCATGGCGCCGAGACTGCCGCCCATCACAGCGGCGAAGCGCTCGATTCCGAGCCGGTCGGCCAGGCGTGCCTGCGCGTTGACCCAATCCTCGACGGTGACCACGGGAAACGCCGAGCCGAAGTGTTTGCCGGTCTTCGGGTTGATCGATGCCGGCCCGGTCGAGCCGAAGCAGCCGCCCAGGTTATTCACCCCGAGCACAAAAAATCTGTCGGTATCCAGGGGCTTGCCCGGCCCGATCATGTTATCCCACCAGCCGATGTTCTTCGGGTCATCGGCGTAATAGCCGGCGACATGGTGAGCGGCATTGAGGGCGTGGCAAACCAGCACCGCGTTGGAACGCTCGGCATTGAGCGTTCCGTAGGTCTCGTAGGCGAGGTCGTAGGCCTCCAGCACGGGGCCGCTCCTCATTGCAAGCGGCTGATCAAAATGCATGATCTGCGGTCTTACCGCTCCGACCGATTGTTGTTCGCTCATGGCCCCAGAAATGAAAAACCCGTTCAGCTCGCTGGTCGCTAAACGGGTCGCCCTCGCTTTAGCCGGTTTAGGAAGCAATTGCCTCCAGCGCCCGCAAGCTGATAATCAAATCGGCGCGTGCAGAACGTTACCCGATCGCGGCAATTCAGTCAAATGACCCAAGCCGGAACCAACAAGGCTGATTCTGCCTTTCTTCGATCTCGTGTTTTCGTGCCGTTGCGAAGCAACGGCACGAAAAAACGAGACCTGTAGAACGGCAAAATCTTCCCCGGAATCGTCAACAATGGACGCGCAAGTGGCAACGCCCCAACCGGCAGTGCGTCGGCGGCTCAGCCGTTCAGCCGTTCCACCAGCGCCAGGCACTTTTGCGGATCGTCGGTGCGCAAAATGCGCCTTGCCACCGGTTCGACCTCGGCGACGCTGGTGCGCAACACCTGTTCCTTGACGGCGAGCACTTGTGACGGGTGCATCGAGAACTGGCGCAGTCCGAAGCCGAGCAGGAGACGTGTTGCGCCGAGGTCGCCCGCCATCTCGCCGCATACCGCGACCGGAATATTTGCCTTGTTGGCGCTGCGGATGGTGTTTGCAATCAGGTGCAGCACCGCCGGGTGCAACGGGTCGTACAGGTGCGCGACTGTGTCGTCGGTACGGTCTATCGCCAGAGTGTACTGAGTCAGGTCGTTGGTGCCTATGGAAAGGAAATCGAGCTTGCGCATGAACACCCCTAAGGACAGGGCCGCCGCGGGTATCTCGATCATGCCGCCGACCGCAATCGAGCGGTCGTAGGGGATATCGAGCTGGTCCAGCGTCGCCCGGGTGTGGGCGAGCGCCGCAAACGTCTGTTCGATCTCGTGCATGTGCGCGAGCATGGGGATGAGCACGCGGATTTTCCCGTAGTGCGAGGCGCGCAGGATGGCGCGCAGCTGGGTCATGAACATTTGCGGCTCGGCAAGGCAAAAGCGTATCGCGCGCAATCCCAAGGCGGGGTTGGGCCCCGAGCGGTCCGCGCCGTTGATGCTTTTGTCGGCGCCCAGATCGAGAGTACGAACCGTCACCGGCAGACCGTTCATCGCCTCGGCCACTTTGCGGTAGGCCTCGAACTGCTCGTCCTCGCTCGGCAGGTCGTCTCGGTTCAGGAACAGAAACTCGGAGCGGAACAGCCCCACCCCGGTAGCTCCGGCCTCCCTTGCCTCCTCAACGTCCTGCGGCAGCTCGATATTGACCTGCAGATCGACCAGCTCTCCGTCCAATGTCCTTGCCGGCGTCGAGCGCAGGCGCTTGAGCTTTTGCCGCTCGAGCTCCATCCTGCGGCTGCGAAACTGGTATTCCGCGAGCACTTTGACGTCGGGATTGACGATCAGCACGCCTTCTTTGCCATCGACAATCAAGAGCTCGCCTTCGCGAACAAGGTCGCGCGCGCGATGCAGGCCGACGATCGCCGGGATGGTGAGGCTGCGCGCGACGATGGCGCTGTGCGAGGTCACGCCGCCGACGTCGGTGACGAAGCCGGCGAAGTGGTGCTGCTTGAACAAAATCATGTCCGCTGGCGACAAGTCGTGCGCGACCACGATGGCGATCTCCTCTCGGGTCGGCGCCTTGGGCGCGCGTACGCTGCCCATCATGGCTTTGAGCACGCGTTCGACCACCTGCACGATGTCGTGCTTGCGCTCGCGCAGGTACGGATCCTGGATTTCGTCGAACTGCTGCAGCAGCATATCCATCTGCTGCATCAGCGCCCACTCCGCGTTGCAGCGGCGCGTGCGGATAGTCATGCACGGCTGCTGCGACAGATGGGCGTCGTCCAGGATCATCAGATGCAGCTTGAGAAAAGCGGCGATCTCCGCCGGCGCCGAGGCCGGCAACGCCGTATGTAGTCCGATCAGCTCGCCGCGGACCTCGGCTACCGCGTCGTTGAAGCGCCGGACTTCCTCTTCGATGTCTTTGGCGGCAATTTCGTAATGCGCGACCTCATGCCTTGCCGTGGATACGAGGTGCGCGTACCCGATCGCGATGCCGCCGGAGACACCGGCCCCGTGCAGCGTGAAACTCGGGCCTGTGTGAGGAGACACATGCACCGTTCGAGGGGCATCCTCGCGGGTCTTGGGTTCGGGCGCCACTTTCACGCACTGGTCCTCATTCGCTCTCGCCGAAGCCCTCGGCGATAAGACCCTGCAGCGCCGCCATCGCTTCGTTGGCGTCGGCCCCTTCGGTCTCGATCAGAATGCGGGCGCCCTTGCCGGCGGCGAGCATCATCACGCCCATGATGCTCTTCGCGTTGACGCGGCGACCGCTGCGCGAAATCCAAATTTCGGCGGCGAAGCCGCTGGCGAGCTGGGTCAGCTGGGCCGAGGCCCGCGCATGCAGACCCAGCTTGTTGACGATTTCAACTTCCGTCTGCGGCATGGCACGGATCTCGGTTCAGGTGCACGACGCCTTCGAGGCCGCCGCTCATGGCTTTGCGCACGACGGAGTCGATCGGCTCGTTGCGATAGGTGATGGCGCGGATGAGCATGGGCAGGGAAACCCCCGACAGGCCTTCGATGCGGCCCGACTCGAGCAGCCGCGAGGCGATATTGCAGGGGGTGGCGCCGCAGATGTCGGAGAGCACCAGCACGCCCTCGCCCTCGTCGAGCTCTGCCGCGAGTTTTCGCGCTCGTTGAAGGATCTCGTCGGGTTCGTCCTGGACCGCCACGCCTACCTCGGCGACCCGCTCGGGGCGGGCGCCCAGCACGTGACTGGCGCAGCGAATCAGCGCCTCGCCAAAGGTGCCATGCGAAACGATGAGTATGCCTACCATGATTACTCTTCTTTGGGCAGCACGAAGGCCACCACGATGCGCACGATGAAAGCCCTATTGTGCAGCGCCAGAGGAATTTCCGTAAGGGGGACCGCCTCCTCCAGCAGCGCGAGCGCGTGTTCGTCCAGGACCCGATGGCCGCTGGACTGAATCACCGCCCGGCGCGTAAGGGCTCCTGCGGCGCTGATATGCAGGGAAACGCTCGCCGAGCCCTCCAGCCGCGCATTGACGGCTTCGGGCGGATAGCCGCGCAGTTTCGTTCCCGCCTGGAGCAGGCGGTATTGGTAGAGCTGCAGCGCGGCGGCGATAGCCTCAGGGTCAGGGTCTTGCGCGGCCGCCACGCTCGAAAGCAGCAGCGAGGCGACTAGCGCCCGGAGCAGCAATCTGCGCACGAAATCAATGGCCGCAGGCCGCCTCGAGCGCGTCGACGAACATCGCGGCGACGTCGAAGCCCGTCTGATCGGTGATCTCGCGAAAACACGTCGGGCTGGTGACGTTGATCTCGGTGAGGTATTCGCCGATCACATCCAGTCCCACCAGGAGCAGGCCGTGGCGCTCGAGTTCCGGCGCGAGTGCGTTGGCGATTTCCGCGTCGCGCGCGGTCAGCCGCCGAGCGACACCGGTCCCCCCTGCGGCGAGGTTGCCGCGGGTCTCGCCGGGCTTGGGGATGCGCGCCAGGCAATGCGGAACCGGCTTGCCGCCGATCAGAAGAATGCGCTTGTCCCCGTCGCGGATCTCGGGAATGAACCGCTGCGCCATGATAGTGCGCGCGCCGTGCCGGGTCAGGGTCTCGACGATCACATAGCGGTTCGGATCGCTGTCGGTGACGCGAAAAACCGACTGCCCGCCCATGCCGTCCAGCGGCTTGACGATAACGTCGGCGTTGGCGTCGATGAAATCGTGGATCTGTTCGGGCAGCCGCGATACCAGCGTGGGTGCGGCAAACTGGGGGAAGCGGGCAATGGCGAGCTTCTCGTTGTGGTCGCGCACCGCGCGCGGATCATTGAAAACGCGTGCGCCTTCGCGCTGCGCCAGCTCCAGCAGCCAGGTGCTGGTGACGTACTCGCTGTCGAAGGGCGGGTCTTTTCTGAGCAGTATCGCGTCGAATTCGGCGAGCGGCGTTTCCTTGGGCGGCGCGGCCCGGTACCAGTGGTCCTTTTCCCCCGTGAGCGTGATATGGAGGTTCTCGCCGATGACGCGCGCGCCCTTCCACATCAGCCCTTCCTGCATCATCACATGCAATTCGTGGCCGCGCCGCGCGGCTTCCGTCATCATCGCGATGCTCGAGTCCTTTTTGACTTTGAGCGAGGGCAAAGGATCGAGGATGAAGCCGATCTTCATTGGGGGGGCTCCGGCGCGAGAATCCCGATGTGGCCCGCCGCCAGCGCGCTGCGCAGGTCGACCGAGCAGTAGAAAGGCGGCGCGTGTTCCCGCCACTGGGTACGGAACCAGAGCTCGATTTGGGTGCTCGAGGCCAGAATCCGCGTTTTCAGATCCTGCAACGGGCCGATGAGGGCGGTGGTCAGATAGGGAATCATGGGGTCGTTTCTCGGGCCGGATCATGGCGACGCCGTATCCGAGCCAAACGCCGGGGAACGAATTCTAGCGGAAAGCGGCGGCGAGAGTTACTCGCCGCACTGGCGCAGCCGGGCTCGGGCGCGAAGCGCGCCATCCGAGGCGCCTTCAAACGACCCGCTCTGCGCGCAGTCTCGCCGTTTCCTCATTATCGAAGCCGAGTTCCTCGAGAATCGCGTCGGTGTGCTCGCCGACGGCGGGAACCGGATCCATACGGGGCTCGACGCCCTCCATGGTCGCCGGCGGCAGCAGCGCCGGAATCGCTCCGGCGGGGGAGGCAACGGTGCGCCAGCGCTTGCGGGCGGCAAGCTGCGGGTGATCCCAGAGTTCCTGCATCGTGTTGACGCGTGCGTTGGCGATGCCGGCGAGCTCAAGGCGCCCGATGAGTTCTTCGGCCGTGTGCGCGGAAAGCGCAGCGCCGATGATTGCGTCGAGTTCCTTGCGGGCGGCGTTGCGCTTGGGATTGGAATCGAAGCGGGAATCGCAGGCGAGTTCCGGCTGCCCGAGCACGCTCGCGCAAAAACTCGCCCATTCGCGTTCATTCTGGATGCCGAGCATGACGCTGGCGCCGTCTCCGGCGCGAAACGGCCCATAAGGGTAAATCGTGGCATGCGCCGCACCCGAGCGCGGCGGTGGCGGCTGGCCTTCGAAGGCGTAGTAGAGCGGGTAGCTCATCCATTCGGCCATTGCCTCGAGCATCGAAACTTCGATGCGCCGGCCCTGGCCGGTGCGCACGCGCTCGAGCAGCGCCGCGAGAATGCCGGAATACGCGTACATGCCGGCGGCGATGTCGGCGATGGAGATGCCGGTCTTCACGACTTCCTCGCCAGTGCCGGTTACCGAGAGCAGCCCCGCTTCGCTCTGTATGAGCAGATCGTAGGCCTTCTTGTTGCGGTAGGGGCCGTCATCGCCATAGCCTGAAATGTCGCAAACGACGAGCCGCGGATGGCGGACCGAGAGCCGGGCGTGCGAGAGTCCAAGGCGCGCGGCAGCGCCGGGGGCGAGATTCTGCACCAGCACGTCGGCCCTCGCCAGCAGCCGCCCCAGGATCTGCGCGGCTGCGGGGTGCTTCACGTCGATTGTCAGGCTCTCCTTGGAGCGGTTGCACCAGACGAAATGAGAGGCAAGGCCGCGCACGCGCCGGTCGTAGCTGCGGGCAAAATCGCCGGAACCGGGACGCTCGATCTTGATCACGCGCGCGCCCAGGTCGGCTAGGCTGCGCGTGCACAAGGGTGCCGCAATTGCGTGCTCCAAGGTGACCACCAAGGTGCCTTCGAGCGGTCGCATGATGGGTGACGGCGGTGCGGGGCGCCCCGTGGCAGGGCGGGCGATTACTTCGCCGCTTTGTCCTTGGGCAGGGCCGGTTCCTTGAAACTGCCGCCGGCGGTGTTTGCCATATACACCACGGCGCGCTCGAACTCGATGTCGGAGAGATCGGCGGCACCCCCGCGCGGGGGCATGGCGCGCACGCCCTTCATGCCGTTGGCTACCATCGTCTTTTGGCCCTGGGCGATCAGTTTGCTCCAGGCGGCCTTGTCGCCGAATTTCGGTGCGCCGGCGGCGCCGCTGCCGTGACAGGCCAAGCAAACGGTTTTGTAGATTTCTTCACCGCTCTTCATAGCCTTGGCGCCGCCCGCGTCAGGCTCGGCGATCACGACATCGGCGACCGGCTTGATGCGCCGGGCCATGTCTTCGGCTGCCATCGACGAGTGTTCGCTGTCGGGCTTCTTGCTGCTGGTGACGACGAAGTAGGCGACCATGACCGCGCCGAGCACCGGCACGAGAATGCCGAGCAGGCCCACGATGATGAGCTGCTTCGGTGTCTTGATCAGGGATTGGCTTTCATTGGTGCTCATGGACTTCCCGCTTGCCGCCGTGCACTAGAGGTCGCCATTATATCGCCACGGGTCCCAGGCCACCGGAGCCTGATTCGAAATGGCCTGCGACGGAACGCCAATCCGTCTAGACGGTTCCGGCGAAAAAACGTACAGTTGCGTCCTCCGCGCCCGTAGCTCAGCTGGATAGAGTACTGCCCTCCGAAGGCAGGGGTCGCACGTTCGAATCGTGTCGGGCGCGCCAAGAAATCAGTAAGTTACATAACACGTCAGATTCTGTACGGACACTGGTACGGAAATTCGGGGTGGGTATGCAGCTTATTTGGATAAATCGCAGCTCGCAAAGCCAGCGAAGCAAGTACCGAAGAGAAAGGATCGCGTTATCGAGCACGTGATCAGCGCGTTGCGCGATAAAGGGTTGATTGTGCCAGCCCAGGAAACGCAAGCTTCGAATCTCATACGCAATGGTCCAGTCATTTCGTCCTTGATCAACGATTAGCCGCTGTTTAAGGTTCGCCCGACCTTATTTGCTCCCCTCGAAAGGGTGTCCCTTTCATGTCTAGTGCCAGCGCTGTGTAAGGGCGAGTCATGAGCCACGGTCGTGTCGAATATCAGCGTCGGATATCTGCGGACGCACTCGATGCGGCAAACAGGCGCATGATACGTGGCACAGGCAACGCGGGCTCATAAAGGAGCGCCAACATGACAAATACGTACGATCAGCCGACACGCGTGACGGCGCAACGCACCGCAGTGGAACCATCACTCGTTACGATCGCGCATGTCATCTATGCACTGCACTCGCTTAGCATCCTGATCGGTGTGACGAGCGCTGCGACGATCGTCGGGGCTTTCGTCTTCGGCCTACCCTCGATCGTTGCCGTCATCATTAACTACGTGAAACGGAGCGAGGTGCGCGGCACGTTTCTGGAGTCCCATTTCCGCTGGCAAATCCGGACATTTTGGTTTGCTGCGCTGTGGGCGACGCTCGGTTTGCTGCTTTGGGTCGCACTTGCGGTTGTGCTCATCGGATTTCTGATCGGGCCTATCATGTTAATGATAACGGGCCTTTGGGTCGTCTATCGGGTCGTACGGGGCTGGCTCGCGTTGCGTGACGGGCGATCTATCCTCTCATGAAGGATCTCTCGAGTCTCGAGTGAGGCCCGCTGTGCGTCGCCGCATATTCGGACTGCGCGGGGCCAAGAGCATTGCAGCGATTGAGTCGGACACGGCAGGAATGCACCAGCACTTCGTGCGCACGACTGTTGCACGTGCTCCGCCTGGCAAATATTGTTGAAAGAGATGATCCTAAGCCGCCCTCATGGCGGCTTCGGCCGCATCGAGCATGGCTGCCGAGCCGATTTGCCAGTCGGGACGACCGATGCGGCAGAACTCGCACGCGCGCCGAAGATAGCCCAAGGCGCGATAAGCGGGCGCCCGGGGAAGCGATCCCTCGCCCGCCAAAGCGCAATAGCCTGACAAGAAGGCCTCGAACGCCGCCGTGCCGCGCTGCGTACCGAATCTCGTCTCCAGGGACATGGAGAAGTTGCCTAGATCGAGCGCCGGGTCGCCGCGTGCCAACAGATCCCAGTCCACCAGCCAGACTCGCCGCAGGTGGAAGAAAACCTGGCGCAGATGGAATTCGCGATGCACCGGCCCCGGCCGATTAGCACCCCTTTGCAGCGCCGGGTTCGCGGCCAAGGCGTCGACCAGGTCGAGAATGCGCCGGCGCGCGGGCGCCCACGCTTCCGCCAACTTCAAAGGATGCGGATGGATCAGGTCGGCCATGTGGTCCGACAACTCGGCCGGGGTGCCCAGGGGCAGCCTGCAGCGGTGCAGTTCCGCCAAGGCGCGGCCGGCCAGGGCGAGCGCCGGTTCGAACGCAGCCGTGTCTGTCAAATCGGCAAGCCCGACACCCGGCGCTTTCTGCTGGATCAGACAGCGGCTCGCGGGGTCATAGACCAGCGGTGCAGGCACCGCGAGCGTTCCCTCATCGCCCCTATCCATCAGCGCCTGCCAGAGCATGGCCATGTTGCGAAACGTGCCGGCGCCCCTGCCGTCCGGAAAGCGCTTGGCAACGAGGCGCAGCGGTTGCTGCGCCGGGCCGGCCTCGCGCACTACGACCTCGACGGCCGTTTGCGGGCTGTAATCAGAGCGCCGGAGAGCGCGCAATTCCAGGGCAGGCGAGGCATTGCCGCCAAGATAGGTTAGTACGGCACGGGAGATGAGATCGAATTCCAGTTTCGTCATAGTCGCGCCCATCCGACGAGGGGGTCGGCAGCCTTGCGATTGCCCGCCACGATTTCATCCGTCGCGCAACGCTCGCAGGCAATGTCGAGGCCTCGCATCTAATGCCCCAGCAGTTGCCGGGTCGTTGGAAACATCGAGTTCGTGCGAAGTGGGGTTCGCAACTACCGTGCCGGGTTCCGAGGCACGCCCGCGCAAGCCGGAGGAAGCTGCCTAACGCCTTCTTCCCAAGGGTATTTTCGTCGAGCGCGGCGGCAGGGCAAACGAAGCGCCTGAACCAAAGGTCTGGAAAGGACGGGTGATATAACCCCGTCGCGGGGTGTTTTGGCCATGCGGCGCTCGCCTGGGATGAGCCCGGCGACTTGGTCGCCGCGCCTGGCCTGTCACGGGCAGTCAAATGATGCGAACGGCCACCTGCTTGGTCGAAAAACTGAAGCAGAGGTATTCGTACTTCCAGCGATTGGCGGCGGCCATTTCCTGGAATGCCTTGAATTCGTCCTCGCGCCAGCGCTCGAATCCGATGAATTCGTCGAACACGATCACCGTTCCGGCAACGATGCGATCGGCGAAAAATTCGAGCACCGTCCTGGTCGAGCTGTAGATGTCGCAATCGATGTTCATGAAGCGCACCGGCGCGGCGTACTTGTTTACGAACGCGGGAAGCGTGTCTTCGAACCAGCCGGGGTGGAGGATCACATTTGCGGGAACCGCGGGAATGACACCTCCGGTCGTGTAGCTGCCGCGCGGCTCGTCGCCCCAGCTCTCGGGCAAGCCCTCAAAACTGTCGAATCCGTGTACTTCCTGGTTTGCAAGGGCGGCAATTTGACGGATTGAAGTTCCGAAACGGACGCCGAATTCCAGCACCAACCCCTTCGCGTTGGCCTCGGCAAAACCGAGCCGAAAAGCCTGGATCGTGCTTCCCGTAATTCGAGGAAGTCTATCGCCTGAAGATTTGATATAGCGCCAAGCATCGCATTTCGCCCGATGCAAAGCGGAGCGCTCTGCGCTTCGCGCAAGATGATCGGCGGCGGCCTCGGAGGCTCCGGAATAGTCCAGGACCATTCCCAGGCAGAACCTGAATTCATCGTCATCGGGTTTCAGCTCAACCGCTTTTCTCAGGCATTCGATGGACGTCCCCAGGTCATCGGGATCGAGCAGCAGGGCGTGAAGATTGAAATGCGCCTCGGCAAAGTCGGGCTTCAGCGTCAATGCTCGGCGGATGCTCTTTACCGCCTCCTCCAGCTCGCCCATTTCCTGCAGCACGACGCCGAGATTGTTATGGGCTTGGGCAAACTCTGGCGCCAGTTTCAATGCCGTGCGAAAGCTCTCGGCCGCCTCTTTCATCTTGCCCCATTGCTTGAGCGCATCGCCCAGGTCGTTGTGCGCCTCGGCAAAGTCCGGTTTGAGCGCCAGCGCTTGTCGATAAGAGACAATGGCTTGGTCCGGCTTGCCCTGGAGCACGAGAGTATTGCCTAGATTGTTGTAGGCCTCGACATAATCGGGCCTGAGCGCAATGGCCTTGCGGTAGTTGGCGAGGGCTTCGTCTAGTTCGCCCTTTCTTGAAAGCGCACCGCCCAGGTTGTAGTGCGCCGCGGCATAATCCGGCGCAATGGCGATGGCCCTCCGGTAGCAGGCAATGGCCTGATCCAGCTCGCCTCGGGCGACCAGGGCAATTCCCAGATTGTTGTGGGCTTCAAAATAATCCGGTTTGAGTGCGAGCGCTCTGCGCAAACAGACTACGGCTTCGTCGGTCTTTCCCTGGATGACGAGCGCGTGGCCCAGGCTGTTGCAGATTTCGGCATTCTCCGGCGCGATGGCAAGCGCGATTCGAAACGAGGCGATAGCCTCCTCGGGATGGCCCTGCTTGATGAGCGCACAGCCCAGGTTGTAGTGTGCGCCGGCATAATCCGGTGCTAGGGTGATCGCCTTCTGGTAACAGCCGATGGCCTCCTCGGCGCGGCCCTGGATTACCAGCGCATTTCCCAGATTGCTGTGTGCTACGGCATGATCAGGCCTGCTTGCGAGCGCTTTCCGAAAACAGGCCTCGGCTTCTTGGTGCTTGCCCTGGGTGATGAGGGCGATTCCCAATTCGCCCTGAGCCTCGGCATCGCCGGGATTGATCGCGAGCGCTTTTCGAAAGCTTGCGACGGCCTCCTCCGGTCGTCCCAGGGCTTTGTACGTCAGACCCAGATTGCAGTGGTAGCTCGGATCGGAACCATCGGCTCGGATGGCTTGGCTGATCAGGTCAACGGCCATCTCGTGGCTTCCCAGCTGTAGGGCCATTACGCCAAGCAGGTGCAGCGCATCGGGGTGGTTCGGGTGCGCCTGCAGGATTTGCCGATACGCGATTTCCGCTTCCTGCAGGCGCCCGGCCCGATGATGCTCGCGAGCGATCCCGATAGCCCGCGCCGCGCTCGCCGCCGAATCGGAGCCTCGGTCCGGCGCCCCGAAACTATGGCGAAGCAGACAACACTGCTTGTATTTTTTGCCGCTGCCGCACGGGCAGGGATCGTTGCGGCCGACTTTCTTCATGGGGACCGCCGGCGATCGACTCGGGCGAATTCACCGGTTCGCATGTCGATCGCGCCGTCGATCTTCGCGCCGCTCGATTCTCTACTGGGGCTTGATCCCGGCCGCCTTGGCCATGGTCGTCCAGTGCACCTCCTCGACTTTCAGGAACGCCGAAAACTCCTCCGGCCCGGCGTAATCGAGCTCGACTCCGACGGTGAGCAGTTTCTCCTTGATGTCGGGGCGCGCGGCGAACTTCGCGATCTCGTCGGCAAGACGCTTCACGATCTCGCGCGGCGTCCCCGCGGGCGCGAAAATGCCGCCCCAGGCCGAAACGTCTAAGCCGGGAGCGACCGTCTCGTTCAAGGTCGGCAAGGCGGGCAGCGCGCCGTTGCGCTTGGAGGGGAGCATGCCGATTGCCCGAATCTTGCCTGCTTTGAGCTGTGGAATGCCGTTGTTGAGGTCGATGACCATGGCTTCGATGTTCCCGCTGATGAGATCGGTGAGTGCCTGCGGATTGCCTTTGTACGCAACCGGCACGATGTCGATGCGCGCCGCCTGCTTGAGCATCTCGCCGCCGATCAGCCCGCTTGAATTTCCGTAACCGTATCGAATCTTTCCCGGGTTGCTCTTCGCGTACGCCACGAATTCCGCCGGCGTGTTGATCGGAAGAGCCGGGTTTACCACCAGCATCGACGCAAGACTCACCACGCGGGCCACCGGCGCAAAATCCTTCTCCGGATCGTAGGGAACGCTCTTGAACAGACTCTTGACGACCGAGTGCGTCGAATTGGTCGTGAAAAGCAGCGTGTAGCCGTTCGGCTGTGCGCGCGCCACGGTGGTCGCTCCGATCATCCCTCCCGCTCCGCCCTTGTTCTCGATCACCACAGGGGCGCCGAACGCGCGTCCGAGATGATCGGCGATGAGCCGTAAAGTCATGTCGGTGACCGTTCCGGCCGGGAATGGCAACACCATGGTGACGTGCCGCGAAGGATAAGCGTCGGCCGCAAGCGATGCGCTGGAGAAGACGGCTGCGTAGGCCATCGTGGCGATCGCCGCAAGAAAGGCGATCGATCCCGGGGACTTTCTCCTGCGATCTTCCATCATTTTCTCCCGCCTCCTCTGCGCTGTGCTCAGCCCCCGCTCAAACCGCGAACCCTGTACGCCGGCGCAGTCTCCGTGGGTTCGATGGGAAAGACGCTTTCGACCGACGTGTAATCGAGATAGCCCAGGCGGGCGAGCGGCCGGATTTTCAGGATGTCGATCTTTCCTTCGGGTGTGATGCAATCGTCCTTGATGTGGATCCCGAGGACGCGGCCAATCACCATGTAATGATTCGTGGTCCAGTCGTGTCCCGGAAGCACCACCGTGGTGTAGTACTTGCATTCGATGTTGATCGGCGATTCCAGAACGCGGGGCGGCTTCACCAGGCGCGAGGGGGCGGGGGTGAGCCCCGCTGCACGCATCTCGTCGATCGAGGAATCGATTATCGAGGCGGTCAGGCTGACCGCTTGGCGCAATTCGTACGTCGCCATGTTGAAGACGAACTCGCCGGTTTCCTCTGCGTTGATGACCGAGTCTTTCCGGTGACCGTCCGGATGCTGGGCGCCGGCCGAGAACATCACGAAGCCGGGTTCATAACTGAGGATGTTGCTCTGGCTGTAGGGAGCGAGGTTGACGCGGCCGGCGCGCGAGCAAGTCGATATCCAGCCGATCGGACGCGGCACCACGCAACTCTTGAACGGCGTATAGCGCAGTCCGTGGTTCTTCTTGTCGGGTTCGTAAAACACGCTCAACCTCCGTCGTTCAAGGTTCGCAGGACAAAATCGCCGGCAAGTGCCGTGCGGCCCCGTCGCTGCGGTCACGGGGGCCATCCAGGGATGTTTCAGTCAGGAAGTCTCACGCAGGAAAATACTCACCGCGCTCCGGATGGGAATCCAGATTGTCTAGCGCCGCATCGTAAGCGGGGGCAAACGCGATGTCAACGCCGAATGGCTGACACGCTCGATCGCGGCGATCGGCGTCTAAGGCAGCGGCGGCTATGGCATCGTTGATCGCATCGACCACCTGCAGCGCCGCGGCGATTTGTGTGCGCGGGTTTCGCTTTATTGCCAGTCGCGGCAAAGCGCGCGAGCCTGTGTAGAATAAACAGTTATTGCAGGAACGAGGGCGCAGTCGAAGTCCGCGGGCCGAGCGATGCGGTTTTTCACCAGGAGTTGCAACATGATGCGCAAGACCATAGGCGTGACGAGCGTGCTTCTGGGCCTCGCCGCCGCCGGCGGCGCGCTGGCGCAGAGCTATCCGACCAAGATGATTAACATGGTCGTGCCGTACGCGGCCGGAGGGCCGACCGATACGGTCGCCCGCGTGATGGGGCAGGCGATGACCAAGCCCCTGGGCCAGACCGTGGTCGTCGAGAACCGCCCCAGCGCCGGGGGGATCATTGGCCCCGAAATGGTGAAGAACGCCAGGCCCGACGGCTATACGATCCTCATTCATCACATCGGTATGGCGACGACGCCGGCGCTGTATCGCAGCCTGCGCTTCAAACCGATCGAGGATTTCGAGCCCATCGGCCTGATCAACGACGTGCCGATGACGCTCGTTGCGCGCGGCAACTTCCCGGCCAAGGATTTCAAGGAGTTCCTCGCCTACGTCAAGGCCAACAAGGACAAGGTCACCTACGCCAATGCCGGCATCGGGGCGGCATCGCACCTTTGCGGGATGCTCTTCATGAACGCCATCCAAATCAATATGCTGACCGTACCGTACAAGGGCACGGCCCCTGCGATGAACGACCTGCTCGGCGGCCAGGTCGATTTCATGTGCGACCAGACCACCAATACGACCACGCAGATCAAGAGCGGTAAGGTGAAGGTATATGCGGTGACCTCGAAAAAGCGCGTGCCCTCCCTTCCCGAAGTCCCGACGCTCGACGAGCTGGGGCTGAAGGGATTCGACGTCGGCATCTGGCACGCCCTCTATGCGCCCAAAGGCACGCCAAAGGCGGTGATCGACAAGCTTGCGGCCGCGCTGCAGGAAGGCATCAAGGACGACACCGTGAAGAAGCGCTTCGCCGATCTGGGGGCCGAGGCTGTCCCGCTCGACAAGGCCAACCCCGCCGCGCTCGCGGCGCACCTCAGGACCGAGATCAACAAGTGGGGCCCGATCATCAAGAGGGCCGGCGTCTACGCGGATTAGCCGCTTGCGAGTTGACTGAGGATTCCGGTGAAGAGTCTGGCGTTGTTCAGGTTGATTAAAGGCAGGACCAGATTTTTGTTTCCGGGTATCGCGGTTTGGAAAGTAAAAAGGGGCGCATGAGCGCCCCTTTTTCACTGGGTCTGGGGAGGCCTCTTACGCCACCCCGTGTTTCTTGAACCACGCCAGCATGCGCTTCCATCCGTCCTCGGCGGCCTCTTTGCGGTAGCTGGGCCGGTAATCGGCGTGAAAGGCATGCGGCATGCCTTCGTAGACGTGTATCTCGCAGGGCTTCTCGAAGGCGCGGATCGCGGCTTGCAGGCGCTCCACCATGTTCATCGGGATGCCCTGGTCGGCGCCGCCGTACAGGCCCAGCACCGGCGCGTTGAGCCGGTCGATGACATCGATCGGCGATTGCGGCTGCGCCGGCGGCGTCGGGTTCAGCCCCCCGTACCAGGAAACACCCGCTTTTATTTTCTTGTTGTGCGCGGAGTACATCCACACGGTGCGTCCGCCGCGGCACATCCCCGTGATGCCGAGTTTTCTCGCATTGGCCTTGGGCTGCTTTTCCACCCAGCTCGCGAGTACGTCCAGATCGGAGAGCATCTGCGTATCCTCGAGGGAATTGGCCGCCGCCAGCACCTGCTTGAAGTCGGTCATCTTCGCCAAGTCGCCCTTGCGGAAGAAGGGATCCGATGAGATCGCATAGTAGCCCGCCTTGGCCAGCCGCCGGCAAATATCCTTTTGGTACTCGTGCAGCCCGAATATCTCGGGGATGACGATGACCGTGGCGAATTTGCCGGCTTTCTTCGGCGCCGCATAGTAGGCAGGCATCTGCCCGCCCCCCGCGACCGGGATCCGGATGTCGGCCGCTTCAAGCCCGTCGGTCGAGGTCTTGATCGCCTGCTGCGCCATGACCGGCCCGGCGGCGAGCGCGAACCCGGTTGCCGCCGACGAAGCGAGAAAGTCGCGCCGCGTAAACTTCATCTCGGGAAAGAGGCTATCGAAGTGCTGCTGGTCAAACTGAGCCTTGTCGTTCATGTTTCCTCCTTGATTGAGGGCCTGGGCACGCTAGAATGAAACGTAAACAACATTAATCTTCACATATTCCGCATAAAGAGGAAACCGCATGCCTGCCACCCCGCAGCCGGCCATCAGCCGCTACCCTGTTCCCCGCATGGAAGAACTGCCCGAGGACATTCGCGCGCGTATCCTCGCCGTGCAGGAAAAATCGGGATTCGTTCCGAACGTGTTCCTCGCTCTGGCGCACCGGCCGGAAGAGTTCCGCGCCTTTTTCGCCTACCACGACGCTTTGATGGAAAAGGAGAGCGGCATCACCAAGGCCGAGCGCGAGATGATCGTGGTCGCGACCTCGGGGGCAAACAATTGCCAGTACTGCGTCGTGGCGCACGGGGCCATCCTGCGCGTGCGCGCCAAGAACCCGCTCATCGCCGACCAGGTCGCGGTCAACTACAAGAAGGCCGACATCAGTGCGCGCCAGCGCGCCATGCTCGACTTTGCGCTGAAGGTGGCGCTCGATGCGCGCAACGTCGCCGACGAGGACTTCGCGCCGCTGCGCGCCCAGGGATTTACCGAGGAGGACATCTGGGACATCGCCGCGATCGCCTCGTTCTTCGCGCTTTCCAACCGTATGGCCAATTTCGTGGACATGCGGCCCAACGACGAGTTCTACCTTCTGGGACGCCTGCCCAGGGAAAAATCGAAGTAGCGAGTGGGCGCCGGCCTGCGGAGAACAAACGCCGCGCCTGCTGTTGACAAATTTGGCGAAGATCGGGTTTCTAAATTCGTCTCCCCTTTTCGTGCAGTTGCACGCAACTGCACGAAAAGGGGAGATTGATAAACGGCAAAACCACCTTCTTCGGTTCCGGCTAGGGCGTTTCTACATCAAGATGATGTCGAACTGCTCCTGGGTGTAGCTCGATTCGACCTGCAGCGATACGGGTTTGCCGATAAAGTCGCCGAGCATCGCCAGAGCGTGCGATTCCTCTTCGAGAAACAGATCGATCACCGACTGCGAGGCGAGGATGCGGAATTCGCGGGCGTTGTATTGGCGTGCCTCGCGCAGGATTTCGCGCAGGACTTCGTAGCACACGGTGCGCGCGGTCTTGACTACACCGCGCCCGGCGCAGGTGGGGCAAGGCTCGCACAGTATATGTTCGAGTGACTCGCGTGTGCGCTTGCGCGTCATCTCCACCAGCCCGAGCGAACTGAAGCCGTTCAGCGTCATGCGCGTGCGGTCGCGCGACAAGGCTTTTTGGAATTCGGCCAGTACCGCGGCGCGGTGGTCCTCGCTGTCCATGTCGATGAAGTCGAGGATGATGATCCCGCCGAGATTGCGCAGGCGCAGTTGGCGCGCGATGACGTGCGCGGCCTCCAGATTGGTCTTGAAGATCGTGTCGTCGAAGTTGCGCACGCCGACGAAGCCGCCGGTGTTGACGTCGATGGTGGTCATCGCATCGGTCTGATCGACGATGAGGTAGCCGCCCTAATTGAGATCGTCGAGGCGCGCATGCGCCTTCTGAATCTCGTCTTCGACGTTGTTAAAGTCGAAGAGCGGTCGCTCGCCGGTGTA
>JACQTO010000213.1 GCA_016210745.1 Betaproteobacteria bacterium | reverse complement strand
GGAAGCTGGTTTTGCCGTTTATCAATCTCCCCTTTTCGTGCAGTTGCTTGCAACTGCACGAAAAGGGGAGACGAATTTAGAAACTAAATCTTCGCCAAATTTGCGAAGAATAAACTTGTAAGTGACTAAATCCTAGATCCCAGATCCTGAATCCTACGTAGTCAGTTTCAGCGGCAGTATCACCATCTGCATGCCGCGCAGGTGAAAGCGCCGCTGCAGCACATTGGGCGCCTGGTTGTGCAGCAGCCGGATGAACAGGTTTTCGCGCTCGAAAATCAGCTTGCTGGTGAAGAATATGGCGCCCGGATAGTCCGCCTGGACGCGCTCTGCGAGCCTGGTGGCTTCGTCGATCGAATCCGTGCCGAACGACAAGAACGACTTGGCCGCCCAGCCCTTGCTGTTGCAGAAGTTGACGAAGTAGGACAACGCGGCGTTCGCTTCGGTCTTCATCGCCGCAAGCTGCTCGCGCCCGCCGTAGCTTTGCGCGTCGACGCTGCGGGCGTTGATGAAGATGAAATTGCGGAAATGCCCCGGAAACATGCGCTGCACCCACAGCAGCGCATGCATGCCGCCGCCGCGCGAGGAGCCCACCAGGAAGGCGGCGGTGGGCGCTTCGGTATCGATCTTGGAAGGCGTGGCGATGCTGCCGAAGGGAAGTTCGGCGAATATCTGGTCGATCTTGCGGATCTGCTGGCGCGTCCATTCGTAATGGTTGCGAATGACGACGCACCCGGCGATGATGACGGCGATGATGAGCCCTGCCACCCAGCCGCCCTGGAGGAATTTCTCGGCCAGGAGCAGCACCAGGATCACCGAGCAGACGACGAAGCCGCTTGCCGAAAGCGCGAGTCGACCCAGCCACTTGCGCTCTTTGCGGTGGCGTGCCCAGTACACGCACAGACCGAACAACGAGATGGCGAAGGTGAGGAACACGCTCACGCTGTAGATCACGACCAGAAGCGCCACGCTTCCGGCCGTCCACAGCAGGATCGCAAGGCCCGCGACGCCCATGACCATGATTCCGTTCTGTCTTACGAGCCGGGTCGACAGATAGCGAAACTGGTGCGGTATCCAGGAATCGGCGGCCATGTTGGACAGCACCGCCGGGCCGCCGAGGAAGCCCGTGTTGGCCGCCACGAACAGCAGCCCCGCTTCCAGGGCGAGCACCACGATGAGTGCGCCGTGCGCGGCCCACTCGCTTTCCCAAGGGAGACTGTCGAGGATGGCGCCGAACGCGACGGCGTTCAGCGTCTTGCCTTCGACCGGCCTGGCGTCCCACAGGAGGTAGAGCAGGATGATGCCGCCGGCGGTGAAGGCGAGGGAAGCGGCCATGTAGAGCATGGTTACCTTTCCGGTGCGCACCCGCGGCTCGCTCAGTACGTTGACGTTGTTCGAGACCGCTTCCAGTCCCGTGTAGGTGCCCCCACCCTGGGAGTACGCCAGCAGCAGCAGCGAGGCGACGTGCACCCACCCCATCTTGCCGGCGAGGGCGCTGCTTGCCGTGACCGCCTCCGGTATCAGGCCGGGCAGCAGCTCGACGTGCGCCAGGATGCCGTAGACGATGAGCAGCGCGTGCGTAATCACGAAGCCCATGAATATCGGCACCAGGATCGTGATCACTTCCTTCATCCCGCGCAGGTTGAGCAGGATGAGCACCATGATGATGATGACCTCGGTCGCCAGCTTATAGTCCATGAGGCCCGGCGGCAGCAGGCTGAACAAGGCGTCCACACCGCTTGCGATCGAAATGGCGATGGTCAGCACGTAATCCAGGATCAGCGCGGCGCCCGAGACGGCGCCGGCGTACGGTCCGAGCAGGCTGGTCGCGACGCGATAACCGCCGCCGCCGCTCGGAAAGAGCTCGATGACCTGGTTGTAGGCGAGCGCAATGATGAAAACCGTGACCGCGGTGGCGAGCGCCAGGTACAGACCGAGATCGGTGTTGCCGCCCAGCGCGCGGAAGGTCTCTTCCGGGCCGTAGCAGGAGGAGGATATGCCGTCGGCGCCGAGACCGACCCAGGCGAAGAAAGCGACCAGCGCGATATTGCGCCGCGTTTTGGCGTCGAGCGGATCCAGTGGTGCGCCGAAGAGGCGGCGGCGCAGGCCGGCGAAGGAGCTCATTTACTGAACCTCGCGTAAATGGGTGACAGCCCATTTACGCCTCGAACCTTCCTTCTCCCTTTGGGAGAAGGAGCACAGGATGAGGGTAGGGGCGTCAGTCATATACACAACGCTCAATAAGCCTCAACGCTCCCCGCCTTGCTCGCGCAGGCGCCGCGCGAATACCGTCATCTCTTTTGCAGCCTGCTTGTCGCCCTTCGCTTGGGCCACCGAAATGCCGCGCTCGAAGGCCTCCAGCGCTTCGGCCTCGCGGCCGGCCTCGGCCAGGGCGCGCCCGAGCAGTTTCCACGCGGCGGAGTACGCTGCGTCCTTTTCCAGCGCCTCGCGCAGCCTCGCGATCGCGCGCTCGCGGTCGCCCGCTTTGAGGTGTTCGCTGCCGAGGGAATATCGCAGCAGCGCGCCGTCGCGCGCGGTGCCGAGGAGTTTCTCAAGATTGGCGATCAGTGCGGTGCTCATCTAGAATAGACGCTGTTGCAAGCCGGCATCTTAATTCAACCAGACCGGCAACACGCGGAGAGGCGATGCCCAAGACCATCATTTCGACCCAGGACGCGCCGGCGGCGATCGGCACCTATTCCCAAGCGGTCGCGGCAGGGCGAACGGTGTATTTGGCCGGACAGATCGGGCTCGATCCGAAGACCGGACAACTCGTCGATGGCATCGAAGCCCAGAGCGAGCGCGTGTTTCAAAACCTGGCCGCGGTGGCCTCTGCCTCGGGCGGCTCGCTTGCCGATGCGGTCAAAGTCACCGTCTATCTTGCCGACCTCGCGCATTATGCGAAAGTAAACGAGATCATGGCGGCGTATTTTACGCCGCCCTATCCCGCGCGGGCGGCGCTGGGCGTGGCCGCGCTTCCACGCGGGGCGTTGGTCGAAATCGACGCGATACTGGTGCTGCAGGACTGAGTGTCCTGTCCCGCAAATTCCGACGATAAAGGAGCGTGCGGGTTTGGCTGCCAGGCAAGGCGCACGGCCGAGACAGTAGCGCGGACTGCGGCGAGGCCGAGCAACGCAGAATGGCAGCCAAACCCGCCGCGAACTATCAAGCGAATTTACGGGACAGGACACTGGGCGCTCTCGATACCAAGCTCGCCAAGCTCGGCATCCGCAGGGACTTCGATCTCGTGCTGCACCTGCCGCTGCGCTACGAGGACGAAACCATGCTCACCCCGATCGCCGAGGCTGCACCCGGCTGTCCGGTCCAGGTCGAAGGCTCGGTCATCGACACCGATATCGTCTATCGGCCGCGCCGGCAGCTGGTGTGCCGGCTGCGCGATGCGAGCGGCGAGTTGGTGCTTCGTTTCATGAATTTCTATCCGAACCAGAAGAACGCTCTCGCACCGCAGGCTCGGGTGCGCGCTTTCGGCGAAGTGCGCGAGGGGTTTCTCGGCGCCGAGATGATCCATCCGCGCTTCCGCGTCCTGCACGGCGAGGCCCCGCTCGCCGCCACGCTCACGCCCGTGTATCCGACCACCGCGGCGCTGCCGCAACAGGCGCTGCGCACGCTGATCGGAAAGGCGCTTGCCGGCGCAGATCTTTCGGATACGCTGCCCGAGGCGCTGCGCGAACGGCTCGGACTGATGCGCTTCGCTGCCGCGGTGACGCTGCTGCATCATCCGCAGCCGGACAGCGACGGCGAGGCGCTTGGCTCGCGCACTCATCCGGCATGGCAGCGGATCAAGTTCGACGAGCTGCTGGCACAGCAGCTCTCGATGCGGCGCCACTACCGCGAACGCAAATCCAAGGCGGCGATTGCGCTGGAGGCCAAAGGGAGCCATGTCGGTGCGCTGCTCGGGCGCCTGCCGTTCACTCTCACCGGCGCGCAGGTGCGCGTCTGGGGCGAAATCGGCGCCGATATCGCGCAGCCGCGCCCGATGCACCGGCTGCTGCAGGGCGACGTGGGCAGCGGAAAGACCATTGTCGCGGCGCTCGCGTGCCTGCGCGCGGTGGAAAACGGCGTGCAGGCGGCGGTAATGGCGCCGACAGAAATTCTCGCCGAGCAGCATTACCGCAAGTTCAGCGAATGGCTCTTGCCGCTGGGCGTGAGGCTCGCCTGGTTGAGCGGCAGCCAGGCGAAAGCCGAGCGCGACGCTGCGCTGCGCTCCATCGCCTCGGGGGAGACGCAAGTCGCGATCGGCACCCACGCGCTGTTCCAGAAGCAGGTTGCGTTTTCCGCGCTCGGCCTGGTGATCGTCGACGAGCAGCACCGCTTCGGCGTGGCGCAGCGGCTCGCGCTGCGGCGCAAGGGCAAGGGCAAGGGCAAGGGCAAGGGCAGGGAAGCGCTCGCGGGAATCGAGCCGCATCTGCTGATGATGAGCGCGACGCCGATTCCGCGCACGCTCTCGATGAGCTACTACGCCGATCTGGACGTATCGGTCATCGACGAGCTTCCGCCGGGACGATCGCCGGTGGTGACCAAACTCATTTCAGATGCGCGCCGCGACGAGGTCGTGCGCCGCATTCGCGAGGCTTGCCAGGGCGGCCAGCAGGCCTATTGGGTTTGCCCGCTGATAGAGGAGTCCGAGGCGCTGCAACTCAAAACGGCGCTCGATACGCACGCCCAGCTCGAGCGCGAATTCCCCGAGCTGTCGGTCGGGCTGATGCACGGCAGGCTGAAGCCCGAGGAAAAAGCCGGCGTAATGTCGGCGTTCATCGGCGGGACGATCCATCTGCTGGTCGCCACCACGGTGATCGAGGTGGGCGTGGATGTGGCCAACGCCTCGCTCATGGTGATCGAACACGCCGAGCGCTTCGGCCTGGCGCAATTGCACCAGCTGCGCGGCAGGGTCGGGCGCGGCGCCGCCGAATCGGTCTGCGTCCTGCTCTATCAGAGCCCGCTGGGCGAGCTGGCGCGCAATCGCCTCAAGGCGATCTACGAGAGCACGGACGGTTTCGAGATCGCGCGCCAGGACCTCGCGATTCGCGGACCCGGGGAATACCTCGGCTCGCGCCAGAGCGGCGTGCCGCTGCTGCGCTTTGCCGACTTGGAACGGGACCTGGGGCTGCTCGAGGCCGCACGCGATGCAGCCGAATTGATGCTGAGAGACAATCCGCAGGCCGCGCGCAATCACCTGGAGCGCTGGCTCGGCGGGCGCGGTGAATTTCTTAAAGCCTGACGAGCCGGAACCAAAGGAGCCGGTTTTGCTGTTTATCAATCTCCCCTTTTCGTGCAGTTGCTTGCAACTGCACGAAAAGGGGAGACGAATTTAGAAACCAAATCTTCGCCGAATTCGTCAACACTAAGACTTGTAAGTGACTAGAAATGAATTTCGCAACCATCACTGCAAAACTCGATGCCTACGAGCGCCTGATACGGCTCGACAAGCCGATCGGCTTCATGCTTCTGATGTGGCCCACGCTGTGGGCGCTGTGGATAGCCTCGCGCGGGCAGCCGGATCCGATGATGGTGTGGATTTTCATTCTCGGCTCGGTGCTCACACGTTCGGCGGGGGTAATCGTGAACGACCTCGCCGACATACGCTACGACGGCAGCGTCAAGCGCACGCGCAATAGACCGCTGGTGACCGGCGCGGTGAGCCGCACCGAGGCGGTGGTGCTCGGTCTGCTGCTGCTCGCCGCCGCCTTCCTGCTGGTGCTGCAGCTCAATACCCTGACCATAAAGCTGTCCTTCGTCGCCGTGGCGCTCGCGGCGACCTATCCGTTCTTCAAGCGCTTTTTCGTCCTGCCGCAGGCGTATCTGGGCATCGCTTTCGGCTTCGGCATTCCGATGGCGTTCGCCGCGTGTCTGAACCTGCTGCCGCCGGTCGTCTGGGCGCTGCTTGCGGCCAATATTTTTTGGGCTGTCGCCTACGACACCGAGTACGCGATGGTCGATCGCGACGACGACGTGGGCCTCGGCATGCGCACCTCGGCGATCGCCTTCGGGCGCTTCGACGTGCTGGCGGTAATGGTCTGCTACGCCGCGATGCTCGCGATTCTGGCCGCGGTCGGGATGCAGCTTCACTTCGGCGTGTATTACTATCTTGGACTTGCTGGGGCGGCGGCGTTCATGGGCTATCACTACCTGCTCATCCGCGGACGCGAGCGCGAGGGCTGCTTCAGGGCATTCCGGTACAACAACTGGGTCGGCGCCGCGATATTTGCCGGCATCGTCCTCGAACACTATATGCGCAGCCGGTAAAAAATTGGGGTCAGAGTAACTTTTCACCAGGTATCCTTGCATTGCGGAATTACAGTCGGGGAAAAGTTACTCTGACCCCAATTTTTTTGCAAAAACGATGAGATTGAGTAAAGGCAAAAAACGACACGGCTGATTCCAATTTCTAGGACTAGGAACCCATGCAATACCGCGATCTCCGCGATTTTCTTGCGCAACTGGAAAAACTGGGCGAACTCAAACGGGTGCGCACCGCGGTGTCGCCGCGCCTGGAGATGACCGAGATCTGCCAACGGCTGCTGAGCAAGGGCGGGCCGGCGGTATTGTTCGAACGCCCGGCGGAGCATTCGATCGCCGTGCTCGGCAATCTTTTCGGGACGCCCCGGCGCGTGGCCCTTGCCATGGGCGCGGAATCGATCGAGGCGCTGCGCGATGTCGGCCGTTTGCTTGCCTATCTCAAGGAGCCCGAGCCGCCCAAGGGATTCATGGATATCGTCGAGCGCGGCCGCTCGATGCTCAAGCACGGCATGCACATGGCGCCCAAGGAGGTGTCTTCGGCGCCCTGCCACGAGATCGTCTGGGAGAGGGCCGAAGCCGATTTGTCGCGGCTGCCGATTCAGACCTGCTGGCCAGGCGACGCCGGGCCGCTCATCACCTGGGCGCTGGTGGTGACGCGCGGGCCTGCGAAGCAACGCCAAAATCTCGGCATTTACCGCCAGCAGGTGATCGCGCCGAACAAGGCGATCATGCGCTGGCTCGAGCATCGGGGCGGCGCGCTCGACTATCGCGACCACTGTGCGGCGCATCCGGGTACGCCGTTCCCGGTGGCAGTGGCGCTGGGCGCGGACCCTGCCACCCTTCTCGGCGCGGTGACGCCGATTCCCGATACGCTCTCGGAGTACCAGTTCGCCGGTCTGTTGCGTGGTTCGCGCACGGAATTGGTCAAGTGCATCGGATCGGACCTGCGCGTGCCCGCCTCGGCCGAGATCGTGCTCGAAGGCGTGATCCATCCCGGCGAGACGGCGCTGGAAGGACCGTTCGGCGATCACACCGGCTATTACAACGACCAGGAGAGCTTCCCTGTCTTCACGGTCGAGCGGATTACCATGCGGCGCGAACCGATCTATCACAGCACCTACACAGGCAAGCCGCCCGACGAACCCGCGGTGCTGGCGATGGCGCTGAACGAGGTGTTCGTGCCCATTCTGCAAAAGCAGTTTCCCGAGATCGTCGACTTCTATCTGCCGCCGGAGGGTTGTTCCTACCGGCTGGCCGTGGTGAGCATCCGCAAGCAGTTTCCCGGACACGCCAAGCGCGTGATGTTCGGCATCTGGAGTTTCCTGCGCCAGTTCATGTACACCAAGCTCATCATCGTGGTCGACGACGATGTTGATATCCGCGACTGGAAGGAAGTCGTGTGGGCGATGACCACGCGGGTCGACGCCGCGCGCGACACGCTGATCGCGGAAAACACCCCCATCGACTATCTCGACTTCGCCAGTCCGGTGGCCGGACTGGGTTCGAAAATGGGCATCGACGCGACCAACAAGTGGCCCGGCGAGACCTCGCGCAAATGGGGCCGGCCGATCGCCATGAGCGATGACGTGAAGCAGCGCATCGACGCGCTGTGGCGCGACCTCGGCTTGTACAAAAAAAGCCGGGATCGACCCGGCTTTTCGCGAACGCACACGGCCTGCGGGGTTTTCAGAAACGGTAGAG
>JACQTO010000207.1 GCA_016210745.1 Betaproteobacteria bacterium | reverse complement strand
CTCATGACGACGTAGGCCCCGCCGTAGGCCTTGCGAGTGATCAGCGTGACCTTGGGCACGGTGCACTCGGCATAGGCATACAGGAGCTTGGCGCCGTGCTTGATGATGCCGCCGAACTCCTGTGCCGTCCCGGGCATGAACCCGGGCACGTCGACAAACGTGACCACGGGAATGTTGAAGGCGTCGCAGAAGCGCACGAAGCGCGCGCCCTTGATCGAGGAACGGATGTCCAGGCAGCCGGCGAGCACCAGCGGCTGATTGGCGACGATGCCCACCGTCGAGCCGCTCATGCGCGCGAAGCCGATGACGATGTTCTTGGCGTGATCGGGCTGCAGTTCGAAAAAATCGCCTTCGTCGACGATCTTGTGGATCAGCTCTTTGATGTCATAGGGCTTGTTCGGACTGTCGGGCACCAGCGTATCGAGCGAGAGGTCCAGGCGCTCGGCCGGATCGTCGGTGGGGACCACCGGGGGTTTCTCGCGGTTATTGGCCGGCAGGAAGCTGATCAGGCGGCGCAGCATCATCAACGCCTCGACGTCGTTCTCGAAGGCGAGATCAGCCACCCCTGAGCGGCTGCTGTGCGTCACCGCGCCGCCCAGTTCCTCGGCGCTTACCTCCTCGTGCGTCACGGTCTTCACCACCTCGGGCCCGGTGACGAACATGTAGGAGGTGTCCTTCACCATGAATATGAAGTCGGTCATCGCCGGCGAATACACGGCACCGCCTGCGCACGGCCCCATGATCATCGAGATCTGCGGCACCACGCCCGAAGCGAGCACGTTCCGCTGGAACACTTCGGCATAGCCGCCAAGCGACGCCACACCCTCCTGGATGCGTGCGCCGCCGGAGTCGTTCAGCCCCACCACCGGAGCCCCGGACTTCATGGCGTGATCCATGATCTTGCAGATCTTCTCGGCGTGCGCCTCCGAGAGTGCGCCGCCGAAGACGGTGAAGTCCTGGCTGAATACGAATACCAGCCGGCCGTTGACGGTACCGTAGCCGGTGACCACGCCGTCGCCCGGAACTTTCTGGTCGGCCATGCCGAAGTCGGAGCACCGATGCTCGACGAACATGTCCCATTCTTCGAACGAGTCCGGATCGAGCAGCAATTCCAGGCGCTCGCGCGCGGTGAGCTTGCCCTTGGCGTGCTGCGCCTCGATGCGCTTCTTGCCGCCGCCCAGGCGCGCCAGGGCGCGCTTTTCATCGAGCTGGCGAATGATGTCTTGCATACCTTGTCTCCCAAACCGGCATAGCCGGAACCGCCAAAGCCGGTTTTGCCGTTAATCAATCTCCCTCTTTTCGTGCAATTGCAAGCAATTGCACGAAAAGAGGGAGACGAATCTAAAAAACCGAACCCTCGCCAAATTTGTCAACAATAAACTTGTAAATGACCAACCCTACTTCTTCGCCAGATCGAGCAGTTCGTGCGCCGCTGCTGCCGGCGTCACATTGCCGCGGCCGACCGCCTCGGTGAGCGCGGCGAGCCGAGCGCGCACTCCCGAATGGTGCCTGAAATCGGATCTCAGGCCGGTATCGATCAGGCTCCACATCCAGTCCACGGCCTGGCGCCGGCGCTTTTCCGCCAGCTCGCCGCTTTGGACCATCGCATCGCGATAGCGCATGACCTCGCGCCAGAACTCGTCGATGCCGGCACCGGTCGCCGCGCTGAGTGCGAGCGCGGGCGGTCTCCAGTGGGGGGAGGCACAGGCGAGCAGTTCGAGCACGCCCTGCACCTGCATGCGGGCATTTTCGGCCGCGCGCGGGTCGGTGTCGGCCTTGTTGATGACCACGATGTCGGCGAGTTCGACGATGCCTTTCTTGAGCGCCTGCAGTTCGTCGCCCGCGTTCGGCATCTGCAGCAGCACGAACATGTCGACCATACCGGATACGGCGAACTCGGACTGGCCGACGCCCACCGTTTCGACGAACACGACATCGAATCCCGCGGCTTCACACACGAGCATCGCTTCGCGCGTCTTATCCGCGACGCCGCCCAGGGTGCCCCCCGAGGGCGAGGGCCGGATGAAGGCACGCTCGTCCTGCGAGAGCCGCTCCATGCGCGTCTTATCGCCCATGATCGAGCCGCCGGTGAGCGCGCTGGAAGGATCGACGGCGAGCACCGCAAGCCGATGTCCCTGTCGCACGACATGCAGTCCGAGCGATTCGATGAAAGTCGACTTGCCCACCCCGGGTGCCCCGCTGACGCCGAGGCGGATCGAATTTCCGGCGCGCGGTGCGAGCGCATCGAGCAAGTCCTTGGCGCGCGCTTGATGGTCGCGTCGCGAGGACTCGACCAGCGTGATCGCCTTCGCGAGCGCGCGCCGCTCGCCCGAAAGAACGCCTTGCGCGAGTACCTGGTCGGCCGTATCGAGACTTGCCGCAGCCGAGGGCGCCGGAGCCTTGGTCACCGAGCGCTCACGCGGCTGTCGCCATGCGGCGGGCGTTGCGAATCGCCTTGAGAATCTCGCACGCGGCCTGAGCGATTACCGTGCCGGGACCGAATATCGCCGCAACGCCGGCTGCCCTGAGCATCTCATAGTCCTGGGACGGTATCACGCCGCCCACCACCACCGCGATATCGCCGCCACCCTTTTCGCGCAGGGTTCCAACCAGCGCGGGAACCAGCGTCTTGTGCCCTGCGGCGAGGGTCGACACACCGACCACATGCACGTCGTTCTCGATCGCCTGCGCGGCGGCCTCCTCCGGCGTCTGGAACAGCGGACCGACATCGACATCGAACCCCAGGTCGGCCAACGCGGTGGCGATCACCTTGGCGCCGCGGTCATGGCCGTCCTGCCCGAGCTTGGCGACGAGGATCCTCGGGCGACGGCCCTCTTCGCTCGCAAATGCCTCGACCTCGCTCTTGAGCTGCCGCCAGTTCTCGTCGCGGCCGAAGGCGGCGCCGTAGACCCCGGAGATGATCTCGCCGGAAGCTCTGTAGCGCCCCCAAACGGCCTCCAGCGCCGAGCTGATCTCGCCCACGGTGGCGCGCAGCCTGGTGGCGCGCACCGCGAGCTCGAGCAAGTTCCCCTTGCCGCTGCGCGCGGCCTCGGCGAGCGCGGCCAGCGCCGATTCCACCGCGTGCGCATCGCGCTTGGATCGGATGTCGTTCAAGCGGCGGATCTGCGACTCGCGCACCGCGGTATTGTCCACGTCGCGCGTTTGGATCGGCGCCTCGTTTTCGAGCCGATATTTGTTTACGCCGACGATCACGTCCTCGCCGCGGTCTATGCGCGCCTGCTTCTCGGCCGCGCAGCGTTCGATGCGGCGCTTGGCCATGCCCGACTCGATTGCGCGCACCATGCCGCCCGCGCGATCGACTTCCTCGATCACCTCCCAGGCCTTGTCGGCCATTTCCTGGGTCAGTTTCTCCATGAGGAACGATCCTGCCCAGGGATCGATCACGCTGGAAATATGTGTTTCTTCCTGGATGATGAGCTGAGTGTTGCGCGCGATACGCGCGGCGAAATCCGAGGGCAACGCGATCGCCTCGTCCAGCGCATTGGTGTGCAGCGATTGCGTGCCGCCGAACACCGCGGCCATCGCCTCGATGGCGGTGCGAACGACATTGTTATAGGGGTCCTGCTCGGTGAGCGACCAGCCCGAGGTCTGGCAATGGGTGCGCAGCATCAGCGATCGCGGATTTTTCGGGCCGAAGCCCTTCATGATCCTCCACCACAAAAGCCGCGCGGCGCGCAGCTTGGCCACCTCGAGATAAAAATTCATGCCGATGCCGAAAAAGAACGACAGTCTTCCGGCGAAATCGTCGACGTCCATGCCTCGTGAGAGTGCCGCTTTCACGTACTCTTTGCCGTCGGCGAGTGTGAAGGCAAGTTCCAGCGCCTGGGTCGCTCCCGCTTCCTGGATGTGGTAGCCGGAAATCGAAATCGAATTGAACCTCGGCATGTTGCGGGTCGTGTACTCGATGATGTCGGCGACGATCCGCATCGACGGCTCGGGAGGATAGATATAGGTATTGCGGACCATGAACTCCTTGAGGATGTCGTTCTGGATCGTGCCCGAGAGCTTGTCCGGGGCCACGCCCTGCTCCTCGCCGGCGACGATGTAGCCGGCGAGTACCGGCAGCACCGCGCCGTTCATGGTCATGGAGACCGAAACGCGGTCCAGCGGAATCCCCGCAAACAGGATCTTCATGTCCTCGACCGAGTCGACCGCCACGCCCGCCATGCCCACATCGCCCACGACGCGCGGATGGTCCGAGTCGTAGCCGCGGTGCGTGGCGAGATCGAAAGCAACCGACACGCCCTGACCGCCGCCCTCGAGTGCCTGATGGAAAAATGCGTTGGATTCCTCGGCGGTAGAGAATCCAGCGTATTGGCGGATGGTCCAGGGCCGGCCGACATACATGGTCGGCTGCGGTCCGCGCACGAACGGCTCGAAGCCCGGCAGCGTATCGCCGTAGGGAAGTCCGAGAATGTCGGCGGCGGTGTAGAGGGGCTTGACCGCGATCCCCTCGGGAGTATGCCAGGCGAGATCCTCGATCGAGGCCTGGCGCAGCGATTCCCGCGCGGCCCTTTCCCAGGCGGCGTAATCCGCGACAGGGCGTTTGTCGTCTGCCATAAATCGTCTCCTGGCGATGAACGGGAAGGCGCGACGCCGGTGGGCCTTGGATCCACGCACCGCCGCCGCTGCAACCGCCCGGTGCCGGCAAGCACAGCATCGCAGGCGTCGCCTTCCCGGATCCGCTGCTGCCCTGCAACGCACAAATGCTACCGACTGGCGTGCGGCCCGTCAAAGCATAATCCGGTTGCGGGAGTGTATCCTGGCCGGTCCTGCCATGGCGGACAATAGCGGGGAAGCCTTTAGAATGCCAACATGCTGGAACGCATGCGCCAAATGATTGCTTCGCGCAACGACGGTGAACGCCCCGACGCGCCCGCAGCGGCAGCCCCGGCAGGCGGCGTGCCCTGCGTGCTCAACGTCGGCGGCGGATCCAAGGCGATTGCGATCCCCCCGTTGTACGCGAGCTGGACCCAAGTGCTTCTCGACATCAAGGCAAAGCCGGACGTCGACCTGGTGTGCGACGCGCGGCGGCTCGGCGAGCTTGCCGCGAGCGCCTATGACGCCGTGTACTGCTCGCACAATCTCGAGCACTACTATCGCCACGAAGTGCCGCAAGTGCTGGCGGGATTCGCGCACGTGCTCAAGGACGACGGATTCTGCGAGATCCGCGTACCCGATATGCTGGCCGCATTCGAATATGCACTGGCGGCGGGCGAAGACCTCGAGGCGACCATGTGCGAATCCGAGGCCGGGCCGGTTTCGACCCTGGATCTGATTTACGGCTTTGACCAGGAGATCAGGCGAACCGGCGAGCCGTACTACGCACACAGGACCGGATTTTCGGCGCTGACGCTGGAGCGTGCGCTGCAGCAAGCAGGCTTCGCCGAAACATTCGTGCTGCGCCACCCCGGCTACGAGCTGCGCGCCCTCGCGTTCAAGGCGCCGTTCGGCGCGCTGCGCCGTCGCGAGGGCTCCGCTCGCGCGGTCGATGCGCTATACGCGTTTGGCTGCGACGCCTGGCAGGTGGAGGCGTGCGGGCTGGCGGCGCGCGCCGCACGAGCTGCCCTCGGCCTGGACGCCACTCTACCCGCGCTGCATTATCTGCTGGGCTGCGCCGAGCTCGAAGCCGATCATTGGTGCGAGGCGCACGGCGCGTTCGAACAGTGTCTGGCGCTTGCGCCGGATTATCCGCTCACGCTCCAAGCGCGGCTCCACGCCGCAGTTGCGCGCGCGCGCCAGGACTTGGCTGCGGGCACCAAGCCCAGCGTGATCAAGACGCCGGAGAAACTCCCGGATTTGGTTTCCGTCGTGATCTGCAGCGCACGTCCCGAACGTCTGGCTCGCGCCAAGGCTGCGTATGAACGCGCCTTCACCGGCATCGCGCACGAGCTCGTCGCAGTAACCGATGCGCGCTCTCTCGCCGAGGGCTACAACCGCGGCTTGCGCGCTTCGCGCGGCGAGCTGGTGGTGTTCTCCCATGACGACATCGACATCGCTGCGCCGGATTTTGCCGCGCGGCTGCTGCGGCACATGCAAAGTGCGGATCTGGTCGGTGTCGCCGGCACCACGCAAGTCGTCACTGCATCATGGCTCGGCGCCGGCTGGTCGCACCTCGCCGGCCAAATCGCGATACCCGAAGACGGCGGAAGCCTGATAGTCACCGCCTATGGCTGCCGCATGAGCGCCGGAGGCGCACAGGCGCTCGATGGCGTTTTCCTCGCCTGCCGGCGCGAACTGGCGCAACGCATCGGTTTCGACGCAGCAACCTTCGACGGCTGGCACGGCTACGATTTCGATTTTTCCTTCCGCGCGTATCTCGGTGGCTACCGCTGCGCGGTGGCAGGCGATCTGCTGCTCGCACACGAGTCGATCGGCAGCTTCGATAGGCCCGAATGGCGCCGCTACGCCCAACGCGCGCTGGAGAAACACCGCGGCAGCCTGCCCCCGGATGCGGGGTTGCCGCAGCAGCCGCAGCTTTGCTCAATCCAAGTGCGCTCGGCCACCGAATGGCAGGTGATGAGCGCGTACCTGTAGCGAACGCGGATAGGTTTGCCGGCGCGATCGCTTAAACTGGAACTGGAGCCTATCCCGATGAAATATGCGCGATACTCGATAATGCGCTGATTGCACAATAGGACAGGATGGAGACATGAGTGCGAAAGATACACGGCCGGTGCTGGGCATCATCGGAGGCAGCGGCGTCTACGACATCGACGGTCTCAGCGCCAAGAGGTGGCAGAGAGTCTCATCGCCGTTCGGTGAGCCCTCGGACGAATTGCTTTGCGGCGAGCTGAACGGCCAGCCGATGGCGTTTCTCCCCCGACATGGCCGCGGGCACAAAATCCCGCCGTCGGAAATCAACTTCCGCGCCAACATCGATGCCCTGAAGCGAATCGGCGTAACCGACGTAATTTCCGTCAGCGCGGTGGGGTCGCTGCGCGAGCATCTGCATCCGGGGATGTTCGTCATCGTGGACCAATTCATCGACCGGACCTTCGCGCGCAGCAAGAGTTTTTTCGGCACCGGGCTGGTGGCGCATGTGTCCATGGCGCATCCCGTATGCGAGCGCCTGGCGGGGCATATCGAGGAGGCAACGCGGGAGTCGGGCATCGAGATGGCGCGCGGGGGAACCTATCTCGTGATGGAAGGACCGCAATTCTCCAGCCTCGCCGAATCCGAGCTCTACCGCACATGGAACTGCGACGTCATCGGCATGACCAACATGCCCGAGGCGAAACTCGCCCGCGAGGCAGAGATGTGCTATGCGACGGTGGCGATGGTTACCGATTACGACTGCTGGCACCCCAACCACGACGACGTCACGGTGGAAGCCATAGTCAAAGTGCTGCTCGCCAACGCCGAAAAGGCGCGGACATTGGTGAAGAAGGTGGCCCCTCGATTGAGGGACGATTCGCAGGCGCCCCGGTGCAGTTGCCGCTTTGCGCTCGAGCATGCTCTCATCACCGCGCCCTCGGCACGCGACAACGAAATGATCGCGCGCCTGGACGCCGTCGCCGGGCGAGTTCTATCCGCCAAGAGAAAATCATGACGATCAAGTCGCTTATCCGCACCATTCCGCATTATCCCAAGCACGGGATCATGTTCCGCGACATCACCACCCTGCTGAAGGATCCGGTCGGATTTCGCGTCACCATCAACGAATTGGTCCAGCGCTATGCCGGAATGGAAATCGACAAGGTCGCCGGCATCGAATCGCGCGGCTTCATCATCGGCGCCGCGCTGGCGTATCAACTGGGAGTCGGCTTCGTGCCGATCCGCAAGAAGGGCAAGCTGCCGGCCGAAACCATCGGCCACGATTACGAGCTGGAATACGGCGCGGATCGCATCGAGATGCACGTCGATGCAATCGCCAAGGGCGAGCGGGTGTTATTGGTGGACGACCTTATCGCCACCGGCGGCACGGCCGAGGCGGCGGTCAAGCTCATCGAGAAAATCGGAGGCAAGGTGACCGAGTGCTGCTTCGTCATCGACCTCCCCGACATCGGCGGCCACAAGCGTCTGGAAAAACTGAAGCAAAAAGTATTCGCCTTGTGCGCGTTCGAAGGAGAATGATGAAGCAGGATTCAGGATTTAGGACAGGATCTCGAAAGTGCCTAAAACCTGGATCCTGCTTTCTACCCCAGCGTATCCAAGAAATCCCCGATAAGCCGATTAGTCGCCTCCGGCTGCTCCCACATCACAATGTGGCCGGCGCTTTCGATCTCGTGGTAGCGCGCCCGGGGCAAATATTGCCGCTCCAGCCGGATCTTGTCGATGTATCGGTCCTCGGCGCCCGTGATCACCAGCACCGGACAGGCGATGTCGGGCAACAATCCCGTGATCTTGAATCGGGCGAGGGCTTCGAGGTCGGAGAGCACCACCTCGGAGGGGGCCGCCGGGCCCGCCGACATATAGGCGGTCCGGACCTCGGCGGGAGTGGCGTCGCTCCATGGCAGCCAACGGCGATCAGTACGCGCCTCGGCGCTGTGATTGCGCATGAGATCCACCCGCTCAGGCGGCACATCGAATTCCGGCGCCGCGCCAATCAGGATCAAGGCGTCGGCGCGCTCCGGACGCTGGAGCGCCAGCTCCATCGCGATCGCACCTCCCAATGAATGTCCGCACCACACGGCTCGTTGGGCAGACAGCGAATCGGCCAGGCGGAGAAGCGCGGGCACATGTTCATGCACCCGGCGAGGCGTCGGCTGGGGGCTGTCGCCGTGTCCGGCCAGGTCCACCGCAATCAGCCGCCATCTCGCGAAGGCGTTGATTTGCTGGCGCCAAACCCAGTGGCCTCCCCCCATTCCATGAAGTAAGAACAGGGTGGGAGCCGCCGGATCCTGGAGTCCGAACGATTTATAGTGGAGAGAATCCAAACGTGGATCAGACATGATCAATCCATAGCCTTTAGATGAATTCGCTTGCTGCCGTACCTCCGGCGCGACGCGCCTCGGCGATAACTAACGCTGAACGCGAGGGCGCGCCGAGCCGAAAACCCTGTCCGGAAACACTCACCGGTGACAAAACTGCGAGGGATGCGAAAGTGTAGCAAGCTTTTCGTGCCAACGGACGCGCATGCAGGCTGGATACCGCACGACTTGGAATCACTCAGCTCGCCACGACGCGTTGTCTCACAAGCTCTGGCACCGGCACTGGACAAGCCTGCTTACGCAGTCTAGCCTGTGCGCCCGCCTCGTCGGGTGTATCGCCAACGGAGTGTCTGACATGTACCGAAATATCCTCGCGCCGACTGATGGCTCTGAGTTGTCCCATAAGGCCGTCTTGGAAGCCGCGCGAATTGCCAAATCCATGGGAGCAAAACTTCTGCTGCTGCACGTCAGATCTCCCATCGATATTCCGCATCATGTCGAAGGCGGAGTGCTTTCGCGCTATGGCGAAGGGAAGTTGATGGAGGAGATTGCGGTCGAGGAACGCCGCCTGCTCGACGCGGCCTTGGCGGTTGCCGCCTCGGCCGGAGTGGAGGCCGAAGGCTCCTTTATTTCCGGTTACTCGCCCTACGAATCCATCATCCGCGTTGCCAAGGATCAAAACAGCGACCTGATCGTGATGGCCTCGCGCATCCGCCACGGCATCCCCCGATTCGTGATTCAGAGCGAAACGCACAAGGTGTTGATGAATACGGAAATACCGGTGCTCGTTGTGCGTTGAAACCTGCGCCGCAGCGCAGTGCGTCGGCAATACGCCAACCGAACCAGCCGTCAATGATTTAGGATGATCCGAACATCTCGTTCATCTGGCGGGCGACGCGAATGAAGGTTGTCCGTTTGGACAATTCCTTGAGACGGCGGGCGCCGACATAGGTGCAGGCGGAACGCACCCCGCCGAGAATTTCCTGTACCGTTCCCTCTACCGGCCCGCGATAGTCGAGCAGCACCTCCTTGCCCTCGGAAGCGCGGTAGTTCGCGACACCTCCGGCGTACTTGTCCATCGCGGTGCGCGAACTCATGCCGTAAAACCTCACCTTGCGCGCCCCGTCATGCTCCTCGAAGCTGCTGGCGCATTCATCATGTCCGGCCAGCATTCCCCCGAGCATGACGAAGTCGGCACCGCCGCCGAAGGCCTTGGCTAGATCCCCGGGGGCGGTACAGCCGCCATCGGAGCAGATGAGACCGCCTAGCCCGTGCGCGGCGTCGCCGCATTCGATGATCGCCGACAGTTGCGGATAGCCGACACCCGCCATCTTGCGCGTAGTGCATACCGAGCCGGGGCCGATGCCGACCTTGACGATGTCCACGCCGAGAAGGATGAGTTCCTCCGTCATTTCCCCGGTGACCACATTGCCGGCCATGATCGTGACCTGCGGGTAGGCCTTGCGGAATCGGTGAATAAAATCTACGAAAGACTTGGTGTAACCATTGGCGACATCGACGCAGACGTAAGCGATCGCGTCGCCGACCTCGTCCTTGACGCGGCGAAACTTGTCGTAATCTGCGCTGGCTATGCCCATCGAGTAGAACACCGTGGATTCGGCCGGCAGCTCTCGAAAAAACGCCGCCAGTGCGGGTTCATCGTAGTGCTTGTGCAGGGCTGCCGAGAGCCGGTGCGCACACAAGGCGCGGGCCATTTCGAACGTGCCTACCGTGTCCATGTTGGCGGCAACAATGGGTATGCCCCGGTACTTGCCGGTGGAATTCCGAAATGAGTATTCCCGGGAGATGTCCACCTCGGAGCGCGACGTGAGGGTCGAGCGCTTGGGCCGAATGAGAACGTCCTTGAAATCGAGCTTGAGATCTTCTTCGATTCGCATGCGAGTCGTCTCCGGCATTGAACAGGCGCGTGCCCTTGTCCCGCGCCCCCGGGCAGCTGTCTCGCTGCGCAGGCGATATCGGCGCGCCTCGGGAGGGCGGTGCGTCGCGTAGTGTAGCCGGTCCGCGATACATCCCACCACCGGTTCTGCTGCGCGACTACCGGCGCGACCTTGACGACAGCAGTATCGAAGCACCGACTCCGAGCTGTGTTCGTTGCCGGGAGCTCGCGCGATGCACGGGCTCCCGTCGCAGGCCGAGTCGCCGATCCAGCGCAATCAATAAGATCAATCGGTTAGACAAGCGCGTCGGAAAACATCCCGCCTTTCCGGCCTGCGGCTGGTATCATCGCGGCGCCAGCCCCGGATGAATGGCAGGTCGAACCGGGCACGCAGTCCCAGAGGTCAAGCGGTAAATGCTGAAGCCGGCAGCGACGGCCTAGGCATTGGGGGGAGGATTCATGCGGGCCGGGGAACCTTCGTGCGGGGACCGATTTCTTTCCGACAAGGGAGGTTGTAATGAGATTTATCGTTTTGCTCGCCGCGGCCGTGCTCACCGCGCCGGCCATGGCCCAGAAGGAGACGCCGGTACGATTTGCGCTCGACTGGCGTTACGAAGGTCCGGCTGCGCCTTATGTCGTCGCGATCGACAAGGGCTATTACAAGGCCGAAGGGCTCAACGTGACCATCGACACCGGCTCGAGCTCGGTGGAAGGGATCAACCGCGTCGCCTCGGGCGCCTATGAGGTCGGATTCGCGGATATCAATTCGCTGATCAAGTTCCGCGAAAACCAGCGCAATCTCCCGGTAAAGGCGGTCATGATGGTCTACGACACGCCGGCCTTTTCGATCGTAACGCTGAAAAAGACCGGCATTCGCGCTCCCAAGGATCTCGAGGGCCGGATCCTAGGCGCGCCGGCCGCCGACGGGGCCTGGGCGCAATGGCCGATTTTCGTCAAGGCGAACAAGATCGACGCCGCAAGAGTAAGAGTGGAAAACATAGGCTTTCCGGTGCGCGAGCCGATGCTGGCGCAAGGCAAGGTCGATGCCATCACCGGATTCTGGTTTTCCTCCTTCATGAACCTGAAGGCGAGCGGCGTGCCTCAGCAGGACATCGTGGTGCTGATGATGCGCGATTTTGGCGTGGACCTGTACGGCAACGCCATCATCGCCAATCCCGAATTCATGAAGTTCAACCCGAAGGCGGTGAGTGGATTCGTGCGCGCGACCATCCGCGGCATCCAGGAAACCATTCGCAATCCGGAGTCTGCCATCGATTCTCTGATAAAGCGCAACCCCATCGCCAATCGCGATGTGGAACTGCAACGCCTGAAGATGGCGCTGGAAAAGAACATCATCACGCCCGATGTGAAGAAGAACGGTCTGGGCGCGGTCGACGCGAAGCGTCTGGACCGCTCGATCGATCAGATCGGGCTTACGATCCAATTTACCAACAAGCCGAAGGCTTCCGACATTTTCACAGCCCAGTTTCTGCCGCCGCGAGCCGAGCGGCTGATAAAATAGCATCAGAAGGACCGCGGAACGCATTCAACATCGCGGGTCTCCGGAGGCATCGCCCCGGAGACCCGCGGCGTCCGCTGACAACCGAGAGCCCCTGGAATCCCCAATGACGACACCCGCGCTCGTGTGCCTCGATCGCGTGTCCATGGCCTATGGACGCGGCGAGGCAAAGATCAGCGCGGTCGAAGAGGTCAGTCTGGAGATCTACAAGGGCGAATTCATCGCCGTGGTCGGACCATCGGGCTGCGGCAAGAGCTCGCTGATGAAGCTGATTGCCGGATTGCATCCGCCGGCCTCGGGCCTGTTCACGGTCGAGGGCAACCCGGTGAAAGGGCCGCTCAAATCGGTGGGCATGGTATTCCAGAATTCCAATCTCCTGCCGTGGCGCAATACGGTGGACAACGTGCTGCTTCCGCTGGAAATCGTCGAGCCGCACCGCAGCCGCATCCGCCGCGAGTGGCGCTGGTATCGCGACCGGTCGGTGGAGCTGCTGGAGTCCGTCGGCCTGGGCGGTTTCACGCAAAAGTTTCCCTGGCAGCTTTCCGGCGGCATGCAGCAGCGCGCCTCGATCTGCCGCGCGTTGATCCACGCGCCCGACATCCTGATGCTCGATGAACCTTTCGGCGCGCTGGACACCTTCACGCGTGAAGACCTATGGTGCCTGCTGCGCGACCTGCAGGCGGCACGCAGCGTGACCGTGATGCTGGTAACCCATGACCTGCGCGAAGCCGTGTTCCTCGCCGATACCGTCTACGTCATGTCGAGCCGCCCGGGGCGGATTGTCAAGGGCTTCAAAGTACCGATCCGGCGCCCGCGCGATCTCGAGGTGACCTACAGCACCGAGTTTCAGGAGATCGTACACGAGCTTCGCTCGCTGATCGGACGAAGAGGAGACACCACCGAGGCGGCGGCATGATGGATCGGCGCGAATTCGCAATTCGCGTGGTCTCGCCGACCTTGTTTACGATCGGCCTGTTCCTGTTGTGGGAAGCCGTGTGCCGGATCTTCCAGCTGCCGCTCACTATCCTGCCCTCCGCCTCGGACGTATTCAGCGCTCTCTGGCGCTATCGCGCGCCGATCATGGACAACGCGCTGGTGACGCTCTGGACCACCCTGGCGGGTTTCGCGATCGCGACGGTGTTCGGACTGGCGCTGGGGATCGCGGTGGGCTGGCATCGGGCGTTGTATGCCGGAATCTACCCCGTGCTGGTGGGCTTCAACTCCATCCCCAAGGTAGCCGTGGTGCCGGTGCTGATCCTCTGGTTCGGCGTGGGCGAAGTGCCCGCGGTCATGACCGCCTTTCTGATTTCGTTTTTCCCGATCGTGGTGAATGTCGCCACCGGTCTCGCCACCACCGAGCCGGAACTCGAAGACGTGCTGCGCGCGCTGGGCGCTTCCAAGTTCGACATCATGCGCAAAGTCGGCATCCCGAGGTCGCTTCCCTATTTCTTCGGCTCACTCAAGGTTGCGATCACCCTCGCCTTCGTGGGTACGGTGGTTTCGGAGACAGTCGGTGCGAACAAGGGCATCGGCAAGCTCATGCTCGACGCCCAGTCCGCCTTCCAGGTGCCGATCGTCTTTGCCGGCTTGCTCGTACTGGCGATACTCGGTATCGTGCTCTATGCCATGACCGTAATCATCGAGCAGCGCTTCACGGGATGGGCCTTCCGAGGTCAGGCCAACCACTAGTGCTGTTGCAAGAGACCGTATGACACGCAACCCCTACGAAAACGAGATCGTCATTTCCTGGCCGGAGTTGCACCGCGATTCCCGCTTTCTATCCCACGAACTGCTCAGCAAGGGACCATGGAAGGGAATCATCGCGGTCACCCGGGGCGGCCTGATCCCGGCGGCGCTGGTTGCGCGCGAGCTCGACATCCGGCTTGTGGACACCGTGTGCGTCACCAGCTATGACGCCGGCACGGCGGGGCAGGCGGCTCAGGTGCAGGGCGATGTGCAGGTGCTGAAAGGCGTGCCCGGCGATGGCGAAGGGTTCCTGCTCATCGACGATCTGGTGGACACGGGAGGCACGGCACGGGTGGTCCGCAAGCTGATTCCGAAAGCCTACTTCGCGACGCTCTACGCCAAGCCGGCGGGCAAGGAGTTCGTCGACACCTGCGTCAAGGAATTCAAGCAGAACAAGTGGATCCACTTTCCTTGGGATATCGAGTATCGCTTCGCCACCCCGATCAAGGACGGCGGCCGGGCGGTGGGCGGACCGGATTAGTCTCTTACAAGTGTACTGTTGACAAATTTGGCGAAGATTTGGTTTCCAAATTCGTCTCCCCTTTTCATGCAGTTGCACGCAACTGCATGAAAAGGGGAGATTGATAAACGGCAAAACCAACTTCACTGGTTCCGGCTCGTCCCGCTTAGGATTCAGGATCCAGCGAAGTTAGCCGCGCGAAGCGCGGCCCCTGCCTCCTGACTCCTGACTTTGCGATCTAGAGGCGCAGTGCGTCGGCCTGCACTGCCGTAAGCACCTTGAGGATCGTTTCCGGTGTCGCCGGTACCGGCAGCGGAATTCGTTCTATCCCGGGGGCCGCGACACAACCGATGGCGTGGCGGATTGCCTCGAACACCGAGATCGCCAGCATCAGCGGCGTCTCTCCGGTGGCCTTGGAGCCGTACACGTTTTGCTCGCGATTGGGCTCGGGCCAGAATTCGATCTTGAAGTGTTTCGGCACATCTCCTGTGGCCGGGATCTTGTAGGTCGAAGGTGCGTGCGAAAGCAGCAGGCCTTTGGCATTCCATACCACTTCTTCGCAGGTCAGCCAGCCCATCCCCTGTATGAACCCGCCTTCCACCTGCCCGATGTCGATGCCCGGATTGATTGAGCGTCCGATGTCATGCAGGATGTCCACGGCGATGACGCGGCTCTCCCCGGTCAGGGTATCGATGGCCACTTCGCTGCAGGCGGCGCCGTAGGCAAAATAATAGAAGGGCCGCCCGGTGAGCTTTTCGTCGTCCCATTCGATCTTGGGCGTCTGGTAGAACCCGTCCGACCAGAGCTGAATGCGCGCCATCCATGCCGCCATCGCGAGTTCGGCAAAAGTCTGACTGCCCTTAGACGTCGTGGCGATGCCCCCTGCCAGGGCGACCGCTTCGGGCGGACATCCATCGCGCGCAGCGAGGAATCCCACCAGCCGATCCTTGATGCGGCGAGCGGCGATCTGCGCCGCGCGGCTGTTCAAGTCGCTGCCGCTGGAGGCGGCCGTGGCCGATGCATTGGGCACTTTGTCGGTATTGGCCGCGGTGATCTGGACCGATGTCAGGGGCACGCCCAGCTCATCGGCCACCACCATGCAGACCTTGGTATTCAGGCCCTGGCCCATTTCGGTGCCGCCATGGTTCACCTGGACCGAGCCGTCGGTGTAGACGCTTACCAGCGCCCCGGCCTGATTGAGAAAAGTGGCGTTGAAGGAGATGCCGAATTTCAGCGGCGTGAGCGCAATGCCGCGCTTGATCACCGGGCTGGTCAGGTTCCACTGTTCGATCGCCGAACGCCGCTTGCGGTAATCGCTGCTTTTCTCCAGGCGAGATACCAGCGGTTCGAGAATATTGTCCTCGACTCTCTGGTCGTAGGGCGTAACGTTGCGCTCGCTCACGCCGTAGAAATTGAGCTTGCGGATATCCAGGGGATCCTTTCCCAGCACCCGCGCGATATCCTCCACCACCGCCTCGATGCACAACATGCCTTGCGGGCCGCCGAAGCCGCGGAACGCCGTGCTCGACTGGGTGTGCGTGCGGCAACGGTAGGAGGCGATCTCCACGTGCTCGAGGAAATAGGCATTATCGATGTGGCAGATGGCACGGCTGTTGACGGCGCCTGAAAGGTCTGCCGAGAAGCCGCAATCGCTCGCCATGTGGATCTTGATGCCCTGAATCATTCCACGTGAATCGAATCCGACCGAATAGCGGAACTGGAACGGATGGCGCTTGCCGGTGAGCATCATGTCGTCGTCGCGGTCCAGGCGCAGTTTTACCGGCCGCCCAGTCTTGTTCGCCGCCAAGGCGCTCCACACGCACAAGTGGTTGGCCTGTGTTTCCTTGCCGCCGAACCCGCCGCCAATTCGCCGTGTTTCTATCGTGACTTTCGCGCTGTCGATGCCCAGCGCATGCGCCACCCATTCCTGCGCGCCGCCCGGGTGCTGGTTGCTGGTGAGCACACGCCACGTGCGTTGCTCACCGGGCAGCGCATAAGCGACCTGCCCTTCCAGGTAGAGGTGTTCCTGGCTGCCTGTCCTCAATTCACCGCTGAGTCTGTGCGCCGCCTTCGCAATGGCCTTGTCGGGGTCGCCGCGCACCTTGAATACCGGCGGGAGCACGTAGCTTTCGGCTCGCAGCGCATCGTCGATGCTGAGAATGGCCGGCAATTCCTCGATGTCGAGCCGGACCATCGCCGCGCTGGCGCGGGCCGCACGCAGCGACTCGGCGACCACGAGCCCGATCACCTGTCCTGCGAACAGCACTTCGTCCAGAGCGAAGATCGGCTCGTCGCGCACCTGCGCGGCAAGAATCGTTTCTCCGGGAATGTCCGCGGCGGTCACGATGGCGACCACGCCGGGCACGGCGAGCGCCGCCGAGGCATCGAATCCGAGGAGCTTGCCGTGCGGCACGGGGCTCAGGATCGGCGCGGCGTGCAGCGTGCCCTTGACCTCGGGAATGTCGTCTACATACTGCGCCAACCCGCTGACCTGGGCTTCGGCGCTTTCATGGAGAACCGGCGTTCCCAGCACCGGTTGCGAAGCCAGTGCCGAAAGCTCCCGGTTCACTGCCAGCCTCCTTCCAGATTGGCCAGCACCGGCTGCGCCTGACTCTCCAGCCAGAATCGCTGCAGCAGATTCCCGCTGACCTGGCGGCGGTAACCGGCGCTGGCGCGCACGCCGGTGGTAGGTTCGAATTCCTGGCGGATTGCGTCGACCGCCTTGCCGACCGTGTCCTCGTTCCAGGGCTGACCGATGAGTGCCGCCTCGGTCCTGCGCGCCCGTGAGGGCCGGCTGGTAATGCTGCTCGCGCCGATGCGCGCGCTGCGCACGATTCCGCCGGCGAATCCAATGCGAAGCGCCAGGCACACCGCCGAGATGTCCTGGTCGAATCGCTTGGAGATCTTATAGGCTGCAACGCGTTCGCCGGATTGGGGCTTCGGAATGCGGATCAGCGTCAGCACCTCGTCGCCGCGCAGCGCCACCTGCTTCATGCCCGTGTAGAAGTCTTCCAGCGGCATCGATCGCGAACCACCCGCGCACCGCAGCGTGACGCTGGCCCCCAGCGCGATCAGCAGCGCCATCGAATCTCCCAGGGGCGACGCGTTCACGATGTTGCCGCCCAGAGTGGCCGAGTTGCGGATCGGAACCGAGGCAAAGCGTGCGCACCACTGGTGCAATTGCGGCCAGTGTCGTTCCAGCAGCGCGAATGCGTCTTGCAGCCGTGCGGCAGCGCCGATTTTCAGATGGTCCGTGGTCTCGTTCAACAGCGATAGTTCGGGCACGGCCGTCACATCCAGCGTCATCGCGTGCTGTTCGTGTTTCTTGGTGACGCGAATGCCGATATCGGTGCAGCCGGCAATCACGGTCGCCTCCGGGTGCATCTTGCGCAGCGCGAGCAGTTCCGGCAGCGTGCTCGGGCGCAGCGCCCCCTGGAGATCTGCGGCCCGGGCAGGCTGAATTGATCGCAACTGCTCCAGGAGCCTCGCTTCATCGATCCGGCGCACCGGGTAGGCGGTAAGCTTTTGCGCCGCTTCGATCAGCGGGCGGTACCCGGTGCAACGGCACAGGTTCCCCGAAAGCGATCCCTGCGCCTGCTCCCACGTAACTGCCGCATTCCCTCGTCCCGGCGCGACCACTTCCTGGTATAGCGCGAACAGCGACATGACGAACCCGGGGGTGCAGAAACCGCATTGGGTGCCATGGCCGTCGGCAATCGCCTGCTGAACCGGGTGCAGGGCACCGCTTTGATCGCGAAGGTCTTCCACCGTGTAGAGCGCAAGGCCATCGATCGATGACACAAACCGCAGACAACTGTTGACGGCGCGCCAGCGCAGGCCGTCCTTGCGTTCGTTGAGTTCTGCCAGGACCACCGTGCAGGCGCCGCAGTCGCCTTCGGCACAGCCCTCCTTAGTGCCGGTTTTCCCGAGGTCTTGCCGCAGATACTCGAGCAGGGTGCGATCGGCGGGGGCGCGTGTTTCGGACACGACCTTTCCCCGGTGGAGGAATCGGATGGGGCGTTGCTCGGCAGACACAGTCATGTGGACATCCGTGGCGGTATCGGAGCCGGAAATCCGGCGACCCGGTGCTGCGATTGTAGTCATTTTCAGGCGTCCCGGGACAGGAAGCCGTTCCCTTGGCGGGCTTGTTTTCGGCGATCGCGTCGCATTGGGCAAGGCGAGCTACGGCCCTCAAAGCGGCATGGACATACACCGCTCGCGCCTGCGCTAGACGTTGAAGCGGAAATGCATCACGTCGCCGTCGCGCACGACGTAATCCTTGCCCTCCAGGCGCATCTTGCCCGCCTCTTTCGCGCCTTGCTCGCCCTTGCAGGCGATGTAATCGGCGTAGGAAATCACCTCCGCACGGATGAAACCGCGCTCGAAGTCGGTGTGGATGACCCCTGCGGCCTGAGGCGCGGAGGCGCCGACGGGCACCGTCCAGGCGCGCACTTCCTTGGGGCCGGCGGTGAAAAAGGTCTGCAGGTTCAACAGCGCATAGCCGGCGCGGATCAGGCGATCCAAACCGGGCTCCTCCAGCCCCATGTCGGCAAGGAACACCTTCTTGTCCTCGTCGGATAAGTCGGCCATCTGCGCCTCGAGCGAAGCGCAGATCGCCACCACCGGTGCGTGCTCTGCTGCCGCGTACGCCTCGATCTTCGCCAGCAGTGGGTTGTCATGGAATCCGTTCTCCGCCACGTTGGCGACATACATCGCAGGCTTGGCGGTCATGAGACACAGGGGCTTGAGCACCAGCTGCTCCTCGCGGGAAAGCGCGAGGCTGCGCGCCGGGCGCGCTTGATCGAGCACCGGCTGCACCTGCTCGAGCACGGCGATGATTTTGCGCGCTTCCTTGTCGCCGCCCGATTGTGCCACCTTGGCGTAGCGCGCATAGGTCTTCTCCACCGTAGCCAGATCCGCCAGCGCAAGCTCCGTGTTGATGGTCTCGATATCGGAGAGCGGATCGATGCGGCCGGAGACGTGCACCACGTTCTCATCCTCGAAACAGCGCACGACATGGGCAATGGCGTCGGTCTCGCGGATGTTGGCGAGGAACTGGTTGCCCAGACCCTCGCCCTTGGATGCGCCGGCTACCAAGCCCGCGATATCGACGAATTCGACCGCAGCGGCGATGACCTTCTGTGGCTTGGCGATAGCGGCGAGCGCGGCCAGGCGCGGGTCCGGCACCTCGACGATGCCCACATTGGGCTCGATGGTGCAGAAAGGGTAGTTCTCCGCGGCGATGCTCGCTTTGGTGAGCGCATTGAACAGGGTGGACTTGCCCACGTTGGGCAGTCCAACGATCCCACATTTCAGCGCCATCTCTGCCTCACCCCTTGGTATGCAATTTGAGCATCGCTGCGTGCATGTCGCCTTCGAGCAGTAGCGGCGACACTTCGAGGGACTTTGCGAGCGCCTGCTCGATCAGGTCGCGCTCCTCGGGTGCAGGCTGCGACAGAACATAATCGGCGACCACGTCCTTGTCCCCGGGATGTCCGATGCCGATCCTCAGCCGCCAAAAATGCTGCGTACCGAGATGCGCCGCGATGTCCTTCAGGCCGTTGTGCCCGGCCACGCCGCCGCCCTCCTTGAGCTTTGCGACACCCGGTGCAAAATCAAGTTCGTCGTGCACGACCAGGCACTCCTCAGGGGCAATCTTATAGAAACGCGCCAACGTTCCGACGCATTCGCCCGAGGCGTTCATGCACGTCTGGGGCATGGCGAGCCAAACATCGCCCGAAGCTGCCGAAAGCCTGCCGATCAGGCCGCGGTATTTCGCCTCCGCCTTGAGGACGAGACGATGGCGCTCGGCCAGGCTCGACACGAACCGGAAGCCGACATTGTGCCGGTCCCTTTCGTGTCTCTTGCCCGGATTGCCGAGCCCCGCGATGAGCCTGATCGCCATTTAGCCGAGTCTACCCGGGAGTCTTGGGCGCAAGAGAAGGATCCCCTCCCCTGGCCCTGCGCTCACCCCCTCTAAGCAACGTTCGATGAAAAAAGGGCGCGGACCCTGCCGCGCCCTCGTACGAGAGTAGCGAGTCCTTTACTTCTTCTCGCCTTTGCCGCCCTTCTTCTCCTCGGCGGCAGCCTCGGGTTTGGCCTGCTGTTTGACGGCCGGTACCTCCGATGCTGCTGGAGTGGCTTCGGCTCCGGCCACTGCGGCAGCCTCGCCCGCGGCGGCGGCTGCAGCTTCCTCTTCCTCGGCAATCGCAGCCCGCGGGATCTGCGCAGTCGCGACCGACGGGTTCTCGCCGGCTCGCAGCGGCACCTCGACGCCCTTGGGCAATTTGAGGTCGCCCACGTGGATCGAGTGACCGATGGTGATCTCGGCCAGGTCGACTTCGATGAACTCGGGCAGATCCGCCGGCAGACAGCGGATATTGATTTCATTCATGACGTGGCTGACGATTCCACCGGAAACCTTCACCGCGGGCGACACCTCGGCATTGACGAAGTGCAGCGGGACCTTCATGTGGATCTTCTCGTCGGCCGACACCCGCTGAAAGTCGATGTGTTGAACCTGGGCCTTCCACGGGTGCATGTTCACCGCCCGCAGCAGCACCTGTTCGACCGCGTCGTCGAGCTTCAGCGTCAGGATCGACGCGTGAAACTTTTCGTCGCGCAGCGCGTGAAACAGCGCATTGTGATCGAGCTCGATTGTGGCAGCGGATTTCTTGCCCCCATAGATGATGCCGGGGACCTTGCCTGCGTGCCGCAGCCGGCGGCTTGCGCCGGTTCCCTGCGTCTTGCGTGATTGTGCAACGATTTCGATTGGCATTTTGCCTCCTGACTCCTGGAATGGACGCCCGCTTCCAGGCGCCACAAAAAAATCATTCTATAAACAGCGAGCTGACCGAGTCCTCGTTGCTGATTCTGAGGATCGTCTCGGCGAGCAACCCCGCGACCGACAGCACGCGGAATTTCTTGCATGCTTGCGCGTCTTTGCGCAGCGCGATGCTGTCGGTCACTACAACCTCGTCGAGTTCGGACTCCTCGATGCGCTGCACCGCGGTGCCCGAGAGCACCGGATGCGTGCAGTACGCGACCACCCGCACGGCGCCCTGCTCCTTGAGCACCTGCGCCGCCTTGTCGAGCGTGCCTGCCGTATCGACGATGTCGTCCATGATCACGCACGTGCGCCCGGTGACATCACCGATGACATTCATCACCTCGGAAACGTTTGCCTTCGGCCGCCGCTTGTCGATGATGGCCAGATCGGACTCCAGACGCTTTGCCATCGCCCGCGCGCGCACCACGCCGCCGACGTCAGGAGAAACCACTATCAGATTCTCATACTGGCGCTTCCATACTTCCCCGAGCAAAATCGGCGTGGCGTAGATGTTGTCCACCGGCACGTCGAAGAAACCCTGGATCTGGTCGGCGTGAAGGTCCATCGTCAGTACTCGGTCGACTCCGACCGCCTGCAGCATGTTCGCTACCACTTTGGCCGATATTGCGACCCGCGCCGAACGCGGCCGGCGGTCCTGGCGCGCGTAGCCGAAATACGGAATCGCCGCTGTCACGCGCCCGGCCGAGGCGCGCTTCAGCGCGTCGATCATAAGCAACACTTCCATCAGGTTGTCGTTTGCCGGCACGCAGGTCGACTGCAGCACGAAGCAGTCCTTTCCGCGCACGTTCTCCAGCAGCTCGACCATAATCTCGCCGTCGGAGAACTTGGACACCGTCGAATGCCCGACCGGAATGTTCAACCGCCGCGCCACCGCATGCGCAAGCAGCGGATTGGCGTTGCCGGTGAAGACCATCAGGCTTTCGTAGGCCATCGCCTCAACCCCGCGTCAGGATCCCGCTGCTCTATTCATAAACGACCCCTTGCGCCTTTGCGCACTTCCGCGGAATCTCCATGGGGATGCCCCCCTGATTCCGCCTACACCCATCGCGCCATCGCGCACTTCTGTCTGATTCCCGCCGGGCCATCGCGCCCCACGTCACTCCAAATAAAACAGCCGCAACCTGCAATTGCGGCCGATTCCTGGCTGGGGAAGTAGGATTCGAACCTACGCATGTCGGAATCAAAATCCGATGCCTTAACCAGCTTGGCGATTCCCCAAGCGCTAACCTGCGTCCAGGCCTTCCTCCACGGGATGGCGCTCTAATCCACGCGCGACAAAGCCGCGCATCTCCGGGGGCAGCCTGGAAGCCACCGCGCGCGCCTGCGCCTCGGTGGAGAATTCGGTAAATACACAGGCGCCCGATCCGCTCATGCGTGCGTCCCCATAAGCCTTCAGCCACCCCAGGTACCTCGCTACTACCGGGTAGCGCCGGCACACGGCCGACTCCAGATCGTTGCGCCCAAACCCCACGGAAAAGCTTGATATTTTGATGCTTTTCGTATTTTGTGTCAAATTGAGTGTGGCGAAAACCTCTTGGGTCGACACCGAAACCGGGGGCACCAGTACCAGGTACCACGCCGCCGGAAGCGTTATCGGCGCCAGCCGCTCGCCAATCCCTTCGGCGAAGGCGCTCTGGCCAAAAATAAAGAACGGGACGTCCGCGCCGAGCTGCAGTCCCAGCCCCATGAGGCGCGAGCGATCCAGGCCCAGATTCCAGAGCCTGTTCAGCACCATGAGCGTGGTGGCCGCGTCGGAGCTGCCTCCGCCAAGCCCTCCGCCCATCGGGATATTCTTGTCGATGCGGATCTCGACCCCGTTTTGGCAACCGGTTTGAGCCTGCAGCAGCCGCGCGGCACGCACGCACAGTTCGCGGCTTTCCTCGACATCCTGCAGTGGTTTCGCGAGTGCAATCCTCGAAGTTCGCAGCGGCGAGAAGCGCACCTGGTCGCAGCAATCGATGAGGCGCATCGCGCTCTGCAGCAGGTGATAGCCGTCCTCACGCCGCCCGACCACATGCAAGAAAAGGTTCAGCTTGGCCGGCGCCGGCCACGAGCGATGCCAACCGTCGGCGCTCATTGCGCCACCACCCATTCATCCACCACCAACCGGATCTCGAGATCGTCTCGCGACAAACGCAGTTTCGAGGGTCTGTTGCCCTCGTATTCCTGGTACTCGATCCGCCAGTGGTCCTGCCTGAGTTCGGCTGTCCGCCCGATCGCATCACGCAGGAGTTCGGCAGGACGCGCCGGATCGGCCCTTCCCTGCACCCAATCGGGTAGCCCCGAAAGCGGCAGGCTCCAGCCAAGCACTTCCTGGGTCAGCGACTCCGCGTCCGCGGCGCGGTGGGTCTTATCGTCGCTGGTAACGAGCTCAAACTCGCGGTGGCGCCGCGTGAGCTTCGCGATTCCCTGCCCAAGCGGGGAACTGATAAGCAGATCATCGGCCGCCGCGCTATGGCGCCACACGAAGCGTCCGCTTGCACCCTCTGAACCGTAGCGCACGGCGACCCGCCCGGAAAGCCCGAAAGCCGCATGGGGGAAGTCCGCATCGCGGCCCGCCGGTAGCGCGGTACAAGCCGCCGCGAAGGCGGTGAAGAGAAGGACCGGCGCAATGCGAAGCGCGAACAAGGACGGGATCGGCCCCTATGGTTTTAGCCGCTTGAGCGTGCCGTTGAGGATCTCGTTGCCGGGGTTCTTCAGTATCGCGTCCTGAAGCAGCTTTTCGGCCTCCAGGCGTTCGCCCGCCATCCACAGCACTTCGCTCAAGTGCGCTGCGATCTCGGGGTCAGGACGGCTGGCGAAAGCACGGCGCAGAAACTTGAGCGCTTCCTGCGGCTTGCCCATACGGTAGTAAACCCAACCCATGCTGTCGATGATGAAGGCATCATCGGGCGCGAGCTTGAGCGCTTTGTCGATCAGATCGCGGGCCTCCTCGAGGCGCATGTTCCTGTCGGCGAGCGAGTACCCAAGGGCGTTGTATGCATGCGCATTATCCGGCCGGAGCTTGATCAGCTTCTTCAGACTGGTCTCGAGAAGGTCGACCCGGTCGATCTTGTCCGCCAACATCGCATAGTCGTAGAGCAGATCGGGATTGTCCGGTAGCTCGCCAAGCGCTTTCGCCACCAAGTCGAATGCCTCTTTGGGCTGACTCGCCTCGCGCAGGATCTGCGCTTCTGCAAGGACAAGTTGTGCGCGCTGCTGCTCGCTCGAAGCGCTGACCTGCCGCAGATGCTTCCTCGCATCGTTGAGCTTGCCCTGCTTGGCGAGGACCTGGGCATAGCGGATCTGCGCGGGGAGGAACTGCTCGCCCTGGTCGACCTCGCTGTACCAGCGCAGCGCCTCCGGGAAATGCTTCTGATCTTCGGCAATCTGGCCAAGATACATGCGCACGCTTGCCTTGTCGCGGTGATTCAGTTCCAACAGACGCTTCAGGTTCTCCTCCGCCATGGCGAATTCGTTCAGCTGCATCGACAAGAGCGCCACGGCAAAAATCACCTCGGTATTGGTGGGATTATCTGCGACCAACTTCTGAAACTCAGCCCGCGCATCGGCAAAGCGCTTCTCGGCCACCAGCGTGCGCGCATAATTGAGTCGGACCTCGCGCGATTTTGGATAGCGCTTGAGAAACGCCGCCAGACGCTCCAACGCTTTAGCGTTGGAGCCGCGCTGCAAAAGTTGCGCCTCGAGCAGAACCGCCGCCTCCCAATCCGGTTTGAGATCCTGGGCGCGCCGAATCTCCGCGAGCGCGGGCTCATGCTTATCGGCGTTAGCGGCCGCCTGCGCCACGGCGAAGTGCGCCTGCGGCAGCTGAGGATATTCTTCCGCCAGCCGCTGCACCAAGGCCAGCGCCGCCGATTTGTCTGTTGCAGCGCCGAGGGTGCGGTTGAGTTGAAGAAATGCCGCCGCCGGATCGCCGCCAGTGGCAATCAGCTTCTGCAGATAAGGATGCGCTTCGTCGAAACGGCCGGCGTTTGCCAGCAGGCCCGCGAGTGACTGCAATGCACGCGTCGACTTCGGGTCGGTTTCGTGCCAGATGCGCGCCGATTCGATCGCAGCGTTGCTCATCCTCGCATAGACGGCGATCTCGGTGGCGCGCCTGGCGATGCGTGGATCGCGCGTGCGCCGGGCAAGATCGGCGTAGGCCTGTGCCGAGAGCCCGATGTTGCCTCGCTGCCCTGCCACCTCGGCCAGCAGAAATTCGTAAAGAACCGTTTCGGTAAGATCCTGCTTGGGAAGTTCCGCCTCGGCCTCGGGCGCGGGCCCCTTGATTGCATGAGCAGGCGGCAATACCGGAACCATAACCGGGGCGACCTTCTCCTTCACCGGGGCCTCGGGCATCGTCGGCTGGCCCGCGCAACTGGCGAGCAACGCCAGGACCAGGCAGTACGCGATGGACAGCCCGGCCCGGGACGGGGAAAAAGAGCTAATCATGGCGGCCTTGGTCAGTGAATATTTGGCTGGTAATGCCGCCCGCCCCTGTATATTCTCGATCAGTTGCTCGGCGGCGCACTTCAGCAGGACTTTCCTTTGACGAATCGTGAAGTTTAGGTATATTTCCGATACCCGACAAGAGCAATAAGCCCCTAAATTTTCTCGGGAAACTGTGATCCGGCACGGTGCCGCATGGTGCGCAGTCTGTTTCGGGGGCACGTCCCTGCGCGCCTAGGCTCGCAGCGCGCATCATTCGTGGGTTTCTGAAATGCCGGAACTTCCTGAAGTCGAGATCACCCGCCGTGGCATTGCACCGTTCGTCGAGAACCAGACCATCACCGGCGTTGTGGTACGCGAGAGCAGACTGCGCTGGCCGGTGCCGCGCGACCTAGGGCGCCGGCTCAAAGGATTGCGCGTACGCCGTCTTCTGCGGCGCGGAAAGTACCTGCTGTTCGATTGCGGCGAGGGGTGGCTGATCGTGCACCTCGGCATGAGCGGGAGCCTGCGCCTCGTTCAGCGCAGCCTCCAAGCGGGACTGCATGAGCACGTTGATATCGAAATCGGCAGCGCCACGCTGCGGCTGCGCGATCCGCGCCGGTTCGGCGCGGTGCTGTGGACCTGCGGCGACCCGCAAGAACACCCCCTGCTCGCCGGCCTCGGGGTCGAGCCGCTGTCGCCCGAGTTCACCGCCGAATACCTGTTCCACACCACGCGCAATCGGCGCGCGCAGATCAAACCGGTGCTGATGAATAGCGCCACCGTCGCTGGCATCGGCAACATCTACGCCAATGAATCGCTGTTCCATGCCGGAATCTCGCCGCGCACGCGCGCGGGACGCCTCTCCCGCCGGCAATGCGACAAACTGGCGTGCTCGCTGCGCGCGACCCTCGAAGCAGCGCTCGCCGCCGGCGGCTCGTCGCTGCGCGATTTTGTTCACAGCGACGGCAGCTCGGGCTGGTTTCAGCAACACTATTTCGTCTACGATCGGGCCGGAGAGGCGTGCCGCGTGTGCGGCACGCCAATTCGAATGCTGCGGCTGGGACAGCGTTCATCTTTCTACTGTCCCGTCTGCCAGAAATGATCGGCCCCGCAATGGTCCATTCCCCGACGGCTGCGACTAATCGTTCCGATGCCCCGGGAATTGGCGTCGCCAAGGGCGCTCTATCGGGAGCGGTTCAGGCCTACCGCGCGTGGCGCGCGGCACTCGCCGCATGTATTGGCACGTACCGCGACTGGCTAGGCGAGAACGAACTCGAGGACGCCCAAGCCAGCCTCAAGCTCGCCAGGCTGGCCGAACAGCTGATGGACGACAGGCTCGTCGTCGCGTTCGTTGCCGAAAATTCAAATGACAGGTCGGATCTCATCGACGCATTGTTTTTCTCCAACGACGAGGGGTGGCAACTGCCAACCGGCGCAGGCCGCGTCCCCTTATTCCCGAACGAGGTGCACCACGACAAGGACCTCGACACACCTGACCTGAAAACGATCGGGGCCGAGTCCGTGCTCACGCAATCGCTGCTGGATTCGGCGCATTCCATCGTGATCGTGCTTCGCGCCGACACCGACTTGGCCGTGGGCGACAGAGCACTCTGGTCCGAGTACATCGCGAATACTTCCGGGGGAGCTCAGCGACGACTTGCGGTGCTCACCATCACCGATGAGCTTTGGGACGAACGCCGGCCGGAGGCTGAAATTGAAGGCAAACTCGGAGCGCTGCGCAGCACCTGTGCCGATATTCTCGCTCTGCCGGCCGCGCGAGTATTTGCGGTTTCATTGCAGACCGCGCGCCGCGCGAGAGTAAGCGGCGATTCGGCGCTGCTCGAGCACAGCCGCCTGCCCGGACTGGAGCGCGTCTTGGCGACCGAGCTTGTTGCCGCGCGCCATTCGATCATGGCGAATCTTGCTCGCGCGGAATTCGACGATCTGGTCGCCAGTTTGCGTGCGCGCCTGGAAACCCGCCGTCGCGGGGTTCTCGACCAGCTCCGGGAGCTTGAATACTTGCGCGGCAAGAATCGCGGTCTGATCGCTTCGATGACACAGAAGATCCGCAGCGACAGGGAAGATTTCGAGCAGGGCCTGACGCGCTTTCAGGCCTTGCGCGTCGTTTTTTCCGCGCACACCGACCGCCTGTACACGCATCTAGACCTCGATGCCATTTCCGAGAACTGGCAACGAACCCGCAAGGCGATCCTGCGCGCCTCCTTCACCTCGGGCATGCGCTCGGCCATGTCGCGCTACTTTCGCGACGCGCGAAGCAGGCTTGAGCGCTCGGCCGTCGAAGCATCGGAAATCACGGACCTCATGACCGTGATGTACCGCAAGTTCAGTCAGGAACATGGATTGCGCCTCAGCGACCCGGTGCAATTCTCGATGCAGCGTTACCTCAAGGAAATCGACCGAATCGAGGCTGCCTACACACACCGCATCAACACGTTGATGACCATGCTGACCAACGACAAGCCGGCGCTGATGCAGAAGTATTTTGAAACCCTCGCCGGTCAGGTAGTGCGCTGCTACGAATACGCCAATCGCGAAGTCGATGTCTGGCTGCGCGCAATCATGGCGCCGATGGAAACCCAGGTGCGCGAGCACCAGCTTCAGATCAGGCGGCGCCTAGAATCGATCAGGCGCATCCACCAGGCGACCGACACGCTGGAGCAACGCATCGGAGAACTGGCGCCGATCGAACGAACGCTGCGCGAGCAGATGGGGAGCTTGGCACGATTCAGCGCCGAGTTCGCGGCCGCGCTCGAGTTCGGCGAGCCAGAACTCGCGCGGGCAGCCGCGGGAGACGGTGCTAGCCCGTTTTCAGCCCCTTCTCCTTCAGGCGCAGATACTTCTGCTGCAACGCCTCCCGGGTCTCGCGGCGCTCCGGATTGAGCGGGATACAGCTCACCGGGCACACTTCGACGCATTGCGGCGCATCGAAATGCCCCACGCATTCGGTGCACCTGTCGGGATCGATGCAGTAAATCTCCGGCCCTTGCGAGATGGCGCCGTTGGGGCACTCGGGCTCGCAAACATCGCAGTTGATGCATGCCTCGGTGATCATCAGCGCCATGGGATTCAGCTCTCGGTCTGATTCACTTTGGCGACCATCCGCTCTTTCACCACCGGTTGCACAAACGACCCGACATCGCCCCCCAAGGAAGCGATCTCGCGCACCATGGTGGCTGAAATGTACATGTACTTGTATTCCGGTGTCATGAATACCGTTTCGACATCGGGAATCAGGCTGCGGTTCATGCCTGCGAGCTGGAATTCATACTCGAAGTCCGACGCCGCCCTCAGGCCGCGCAGGATTACCCCCGCCTGGTGCTCCAGCACGAAGTCGCGCAAAAGACCCGAGAAGCCCTTGACCACGATGTTGGCGTAGGGCGCAAGGACTTCGCGCGCCATCGCCACCCGTTCCGGCAAAGTGAAGAAGGGCCGCTTGCCGCGGCTATCGGCAACGCCCACGATCACCTCGTCAAAAATCGTACCTGCGCGACGAGCCAAGTCCTCGTGGCCGCGCGTGATGGGATCGAAAGTTCCCGGGTAGATCGCTTTGATCATTGCTCGCTCCTTCCGATCAGATGATAGTGAACGTTGCCTGCCCGGCCGTGCTTGATCTCTGCAAACGGATGGCAGGCCGCAAACCGCGCGTCACTCTCCAGATACACCAGACCGTTGTCTGCCAGGCACGCGGGAAGACGCGTCCAAATCTCTCCGGCCACGCCGCGGCGAAACGGTGGGTCGAGAAAGATGACATCGAAGCGCTCCGGGGCGCGGGCGACGAATTCTAGCGCATCAGCACATTCGACCGTGAGTCCCTTCGCACCGAGCAGCGCAGCGTTCTCCCGCAGGGCACGGCAGGCATCGCGGTCGGTCTCGACCATCACGACCCGCTCGGCGCCTCGCGACAGCGCTTCGAACCCGAGCGCGCCGGAACCGGCATACAGGTCGAGGCAGGCCCAGCCCGTGAGGTCCTGGCCGAGCCAGTTGAACAGTGTCTCGCGGACGCGGTCAGGCGTGGGGCGCAGGTCCGGCGCATCGGCGAATCGAATCACGCGACTGCGCCAAACGCCCCCGATGATCCTCACCGCGTTACTATTCTTCCGGGGCACCGACGATCACCGTCGCAACTCGCGAAAGCTCGATGCGGCGCGCATAGGCGCTCTTGACTTCAGGCAGCGTAACCCGACGCACGTTGGCGGCAAACTCTTCCAGCCAGTTCAAGGGCAGCCCGTAAAAACCGACCAGCGCGACCTCCTGAAGGATTTTGCGGTTCGAGTCCATTCGCAGCGGAAACCCGCTTGCCAACCCGTTCTTCGCTGCATTGAGTTCGGCTTCGGTGGGTCCGTTCGCGACGAACTCCTCGAATACCTGCTTCGCGATCGCCAGCGCCTTGCCTGCCTGGTCTTTCTTTGTCTGCAGACCGAGGAGAAACGGCCCGCGTTGTTGCAGCGGCCGGAAATAACTGTGGACGCTATAGGCAAAGCCGCGCTTTTCCCTCACTTCGCGATAAAGCCTGGAGACGAACCCGCCCCCGCCGAGCACATAGTTTCCGACATAGAGCGGGAAGAAATCGGGGTCACCGCGCACCAGGACAGGAAGTCCGAGGAGCACATGACTCTGTCCGGCCGGATGTGCGAGCTTCAGAACCCCGCCGCTTGCTGCGCTCACCGGTTCCGGAGGCTCGGCGGCCTCGGTGCCGGAAAACGCTAGGTCCGTGGGCGCAGCAAGCCGCGCGGTAAGCCGCACCGCCAATGCCGCTGCGTCCTCGCGCGACAGATCGCCGACGATAGTCACCACGGCGCGACTCGCGCGGTAATGCGAGCGATAGAATCGCTGCACGTCGGCGTACGCTATGGCTGAGACCGATTCACCGGTGGGCGAGGCTCCGTACGCGTGGCCGGGATACATCAAGGCCCACAAGTGGCGTTCGGCAAGCTGATCGGGCCGGGTTTCCGCTTCCTTGACATGCGCCGAAAGCCTCGCCTTCTCCCGCGCAAACGCAGTCTCCGGGAATATCGGGGCCGACAGCAATTCCACGAACGCTTCCACGGCGCCGTTGCGCTCACGACTGGACGAGAGCGTGCGCAGCGTCGCAGCAGCGCGGTCGCGGTCGAAGTTTTGCCCTATCTCGGCACCGACGTCGGCAAATCGCCTGCCGAGCTCGGCCTCGCCGATGCGCGCGCTTCCCGCTCTGAGAAGCGTGTGCGTAAGCCGAGCAAGCCCGGATTTTCCGGCCGGATCGTAGGCGCTGCCGGCGCGAAATTCCACGCAAATGTCGATGACGGGAATCGAACGGCTCTCGACGAAGTAAACGCGAGCACCGGATTCGGCCTGCCAATGGTGTATATCGAGCTTCGCCTGTGCGGTACCGGCGAAACACGCGAGTGCGGCGATCAGGATGCTACCGCGACGCGGATTCATCATCGCGGCGATTGCATGCACTAGGTCAATGGCGGCGATCCGGCGCAGCCGCGCGCAGCTGGCGCGCATGCATCGGTTGCGGTTCAAGAACTGCGACAGTGAGGTTTTCCTCGGTGAGATATTTCCGCGCGACCTCCCGCACCTGGGCGGGGCTGACCGCACGCAGCCCCGCGATGATACGCTCGCAGTCGTGCGGGGTGAAACCTGCCGAGTTCAGCAGACCGATTTCCATGGACTGCGAATAAATCGAGTCGCCGCGGTAGATGCTCTTCGCCACCAACTGGGCTTTGGCCCGGGCAAGTTCCCCTTCGCTCGGTCCTTTGGCGGCAATGCGCTCCACCTGCTCGCGCAGAGCCGATTCGAGCTCGGCTGCGCTCTTCCCCGGCGTAACGGCCCCCTCGACGTACAACATCCCCGGGCCCCGCGCCAGCGGGTTGTAGGCGGCGGCGGCATGGTTCGCGACGCGTCGCTCGCGTACCAATGCCTGATTGAGCCGCGCCGATTCGGTGCCGCCAAGGAGCGCGGTCAGAACCGCGAGCGCATGCGGCTCCCAGTCGCGCTCGATATCGCGCAGTACCGGCACCTTGTAGCCCAGCATCACGTACGCCTGCGCGGCTGGAGCCTCCACGGTTACGCGCCGCAGGCCGTTCTGCGGCGGCTCGCGCACCGCCTCGCGCAATGGCAGCTGCTTTGCCTGAATCCGCCCGTAGGTGCGCTCGGCCAGCCGGAATACTTCCTCCGTGTCGACATCGCCGACAATGATTACGATAGCGTTGTTGGGCGCGTACCAGCGCCGGTACCAGTCGGCGGCATCGCGGTAGGTCATCTTTTCCAAGTCACCCATCCAACCGACCACCGGCCATTGATAAGGGTGCGCGGTAAATGCGGTTGCCATCAGGCTTTCGTAAACGCGCGAGCGCGGGCGGTCGTCGGTGCGCAGGCGCCGCTCCTCCATCACCACTTTGATCTCCGGCGAAAATTCCTTCTCGTCGAGGACCAAGTTCGCCATGCGATCTGCCTCGAGTTCCATCGCCAGCGCCAGCCGGTCGCGATGCATCTGTTGAAAATAAACCGTGTGGTCGGTTCCTGTGAAGGCGTTCTCGCGCCCACCGGCTTCGGCGATTTGGCGCGACAGTTCCCCTGACGCAATTGCGCGCGTGCCCTTGAACATCATGTGTTCGAGCACGTGGGCCACTCCGGTGGTCCCGCTCGATTCGTCCATGCTGCCGACGCGATACCAGACCTGCTGCACGATGGTCGGTGAGCGATGATCTTCCTTCACGATTATGCGCAGCCCGTTGCTTAAACGCCGTTCGGTGCAATGTGCGGCGGCCTTCGTCCATGCAATCGCCAGGACGGCGCCGACAAGAACGTAGGTGCACATCATCGCAGCGACCGGTAGTCTGCTCCTCGCGGTCCGCGGGGCAGCGCGATCGTTTCGCTTTTCGCGCCAAGTACTAAGCTGATTGGCTACATTCTGCATTATCGCGTTCTTTGTCTCTCAAACTGCGTTCGGCCCCTGGCGAGGCAACGCAAAGGGTCAAGAAACTTCGTGTATGCATTATATTGCACACTATGGAAGCGGAACTGCAATATATTGCACATACATTGTCGATTCTCGGGTGGGCTTCTACGTTGATGTAGATCAAATAAGATCCCGAAAACGATTCGGTGCAGGCATGCTGGCATGACAGCGGCATTGCCGGCGGTGTCGCGCGAGCGATGCGATCGCCACGGACAGGCAGACGGAGAGGCATGCGAAGCTGATAAAATCGGCGCTCCCATTAGCAGCCCTTCCGGCTCCAACCCACTGTCCCCATGCTCCGCCTGTTCAGGAAAAGCGATCCGGCATCGACCCCGTCATGGTTCGACCGGCTCAAGTCGGGTCTGCAGAAGACGCGTTCCCAGCTCGGCGGCCTGTTCTCCGGCAGGCGCATCGACGAGGCGCTGTTCGAGGATCTCGAGACGGCGCTGTTGGCTGCCGATGCCGGGGTCGAGGCAAGCGCGTATCTGATCGCCGAGCTGCGCAAGCGCGCCCGACGAGCCGGGGTGCAAACCGCCGCGGATCTCAAGGCGCAATTGCACGCCATCCTGGTCGAGCTGCTCCAGCCGCTGGAGAAGACCGTCGACACGAGGTCTCACAAGCCCTTCGTTATCATGATCGCCGGAGTCAACGGTGCCGGCAAAACCACCTCGATTGGCAAGCTTGCGCACTTTTTTCAGACCCAGGGACACTCCGTCCTGCTTGCCGCCGGGGACACCTTTCGCGCCGCCGCACGCGAGCAACTCGTTGCCTGGGGCGAGAGGAATGACGTCACCGTGATATCGCAGCAGGGAGGCGATCCGGCGGCGATTATTTTCGACGCTATCCAGGCAGCGCGCGCCCGCTCGATCGACATCGTCATCGCCGATACCGCCGGGCGGCTGCCGACACAACTTCACCTGATGGAGGAGGTGAAGAAGATCAAGCGCGTGATCGCCAAGACCGACGAGTCCGCACCGCACGAGACCTGGCTCGTGCTCGATGCAAATACCGGCCAGAATACGTTCAACCAGGTGCGCTCCTTCGATAGCGCGCTCGGGCTCACCGGCCTCATCCTTACCAAACTCGATGGCACCGCCAAGGGAGGCGTCGTCGCGGCCATCGCGCATGCGCGATCCAATACGGCGCATGCGCGATCCAACACAGCGCGGGCGCAGTCCAACGGGCCGCAGTCGCGCCCCGGCGCGGTCCAATCGAACCAATCCGGCCTAGCCCCCTCTATCCCGCTCATTTTCGTCGGCGTGGGAGAAGCCATAGACGATCTGAGGCCGTTCAACGCCAGCGATTTCGTGACGGCGCTTCTGGACTAGGGTGGAGCTTTGGCCGCGGCAATTATCAGCTTTAGCCAGGTATCCAAACACTATCCGGGCGGATATGCTGCTCTGAGCGATATAAGCTTTTCGATCGAGCAGGGCGAAATGGTGTTCGTCACCGGCGCTTCCGGCGCCGGCAAGAGCACCCTCCTCAAGCTGATCGCTGCCATCGAGCGGCCGAATTCGGGCACCGTGTTGGTCGGGGGACAGAACGCGTCGGCGATGCGCAATCGCGCGATCCCCTTTCTGCGGCGCAATCTCGGTCTGGTATTCCAGGACCATAAACTGCTCTACGACCGCTCGGTATTCGACAATGTGATGTTGCCGTTGCTGGTTACCGGGCATCCGTATCGGGAGGCGGCCCGGCGTGTGCGCGCTGCGCTGGACAAAGTGGGGTTACTCGGGCGCGAGCGCGCTAACCCCATCGCGCTTTCCGGCGGCGAGCAGCAGCGCCTTTGCATAGCACGGGCGATCGTCAACCGCCCGAACATACTGCTTGCGGACGAACCGACCGCAAGCCTGGACCTGGTATACGCCGAGGCAATCATCGACATGGTCCAATCGTTTAACCAGGTTGGCGTAACCGTTCTGATTGCCACTCATGACGACAGGCCGATCGCGAAGTTGAAACCGCGTGTGATCGCTCTCGATCACGGCCGCATGGCCGCCAGCCCGGCGATGCATGAGCTGCTGACATGAACACATGGCTGCGCCAGCATTGGCTGAGCTTTACCCGGACGGCCGCGCGGCTGGCCGAGAACCCTCTCGCCTCGCTGCTCAATGTGCTGGTCATCGGGGTGGCGCTCGCGCTGCCGCTCGGGGGCTACCTGTTATTCGCTAATCTGCAGGTTTTTTCGCGGGACATCGCGACCGAACCTCAGATCAGCGTATTTCTTGCGTCCGCGGCAGGCAGACAGGATGCAGCGGAAATTCAAGAGCGGCTGCGCCGCTCCCCGAGCGTACGCAGCGTCCAATTCGTCGGCAGGGACGAAGCCCTGGCAAGCCTGAAAAGCCGGCCTGGCGTTGCCGAACTCGCGGTGACCTTGCAGGAAAATCCGCTGCCCGATGCGCTGGTGGTGACCCTCGCGCGAAGCGACGCGGCAATCGCGCAGAACCTGGAGCGCGAACTCAAACGGAATCCGAAGGTCGCGCATGTTCAGGCGGATTGGGCATGGGTACGCCGCGTTGACAGCGCGCTCCGATTTGGCCGTACCGCGGTCGCGCTACTTGCCGCGCTGCTGGGTTTTGGCCTGGTCGCGGTAACCTTCAACACCATCCGTCTGCAAATCCTGACGCAGGCAGCGGAAATCGAGGTTTCCAAGTTGATTGGCGCCACCGACGCTTACGTTCGGCGTCCCTTTTACTACCTTGGCACCCTGCAAGGCGCCCTTGGGGGCGTCGCCGCCCTGGGGATCGTCGGGGGCAGTATCTACCTTCTCAATCGCGACCTCTCAGGGCTCTCAGGCGCGTTCGGCGCTGACTTCACTTTGCAGTCCCTCGGGGCCGCCGACGGGTTTGCCGTGGTGGTCTTCGCCGCCGCGCTCGGCTGGGTTGGGTCATATTTGTCAGTAAGCAGACACTTAGCGAGAAACCGTCTCCAATAGGAGAACGGCCGTTCTTGAGCAAGTCTGATTGAAGTGCCGGAGATCGGATTCGGCGGGGAACTTCCAGACCGATTGGCACTCTATGGTCGCGAGTGCTAAAATTTGTATGGTCAAGAGTCAACTAACTGAGAGGCGGGAACGCCCGGGTTCAGGGTTCCCGCAAATAGTCAGGAGAACATGCAGATGACGAACGCATTGGCGTTGCCGATTCCTTCCTCGGGAGGAAGCCTTGCGAGTTACATCCAGGAAGTCAATCGGTTCCCGATTCTCTCGGCCGAGGACGAGGTACGGCTTGCGCGCCGGCTCCGGGATGAAGAGGACCTGGAGGCCGCACGCCAGCTCGTGCTGTCGCATTTGCGCGTGGTGGTGGCGATCGCCCGTGGCTATTTGGGATATGGCCTGCCCCATGCGGACCTGATCCAGGAGGGCAACATCGGCTTGATGAAGGCAGTCAAGCGCTTTGACCCCGACCGCGGCGTGCGTCTTGTGTCCTTCGCCATTCACTGGATCAAAGCCGAGATCCACGAATTCATCCTGCGCAACTGGCGGTTGGTAAAAATCGCCACCACCAAAGCGCAGAGGAAGCTGTTCTTCAATTTGCGCAGCATGAAACCCGGACTTGACACCCTCACCGGCGATCAGGTCAGGTCCATTGCCGGGCTACTGCGGGTGAAACCCGAGGAAGTGGTCGAGATGGAGACTCGTCTGGGCGGCCAGGACGTGGCCCTTGAAGCCCATGGAGACGATGACGAGGATCACTACGCCCCGATCGCCTACTTGGCCGACCCCGGTGGCGAACCGCTGCAGCGCCTTGAGGCGGCCGAGTCCGAGAACTTGCGGGCCCAAGGGCTGAAAACGGCGCTAGCGACCCTCGATGCGCGCAGTCGCCGCATTATCGAGGCGCGCTGGTTGCGTGAAAAGGACGGTGCGACACTGCATGATCTGGCCGAGGAGTTCAAGGTTTCGGCCGAACGCATCCGCCAGATCGAGGCCAAAGCGCTGGCCAAAATGAAGGGAGCGATGACGGCAGCCTGACCGTCCCGCGCATTTTGTTCAGGCTCCTTTCAGGAGCAAGCGCAAATCGGCGGCTAGACCGGCGGCTTGCCCGTGGCGGACGTAGAGCCGGAGCCGACCCTGAGGATCGATTACATAGCTGCCGGCGGAATGGTCGATGCTGTAGTCTCCGGGGCCCGGCCCGGGCGCCTTCTGGTAGAAAATCTTGAATTCCTTGGCGACCCGCGCCGTGGCTTGCATATCGCCGTAGAGGCCGAGGAAGTTCGGACTGAACGCGGTCACGTACTGGGCAAGCAGGTCTGGGGTGTCGCGCTCGGGGTCCAGGGTTATGAACAGAACCTGCACGCGCGAGGCGTCGGCGCCGAGCCCCTCCAACACCACCTTCAGTTCCGCAAGCGTCGTCGGACACACGTCGGGGCAGCGCATGAAGCCGAAAAACATGACGACCACCTTGCCGCGAAAATCAGCAAGCGTGCGCGCTTTTCCCGTATGGTCGGTAAGCGCCAAGTCGCGTCCGTACTCCGCGCCGGTGATGTCGGCATTCCTGAACTTGGGAGCCGAAGGCCCGCAAGCCGCCAGAAACAAAGCCGCCAAGAGCAGCGCGAAAGCAGTGCGTAGGACTCTAGAGCTTATCTGCACAATACCTCCCTATCCTACCCACGAGACCTTGAGCAGCCGCTCGAGATCCTTTTTCATTCGGCTGGGGTCCGCATTCCGCGGGAAACGCAGCATGAGGTTCCCCAGCGGGTCGATGAGGTAGATATGGTCGCGCGCATCGTGCCTCGCGGAAAACTGCGCCAGCAGCATGCTGTCGCGCGCGCGCACGATATGGGTGCCGGCATAGCTCTCGATCAGCGGTGGCGCGACCGGTGCGTCGTCGGCAACCAGCCAGAGGCGTTCGATCCTGTGCAAATCGCGGCCCTGCGTGAGCCGAACCTGGCGCATGTGGTAGAGCTTCGTGCGGCACGCCTCGGCACATCGCGCCTCATCGACCTGCACCATGACCCAACGGCCCTTGAGTTCGCCCAGCTCGAAGGCCCGGCCGTCCACGCGCGGGAGTTTTTCCCGGGGCAGGGGCAGGGGGTTGATCAGCTCCCCGTAATTCATTTGCCGCTCCGGGGGCCATAGGCCGTACACCAGATAAGCGGCGACAAGCGGAGCCACGCAGGCGAGCAATATCGCCGCCGGCACCCAGCGACCGCGCCCGTGCATTCCCCCTTTAGTCGATGCGTCTGAGGCTGTAGGTGACATAAAGAACCATTGTAAGCGCGGCAAGCAGGTACCATTGCAGCGCATAGCCGCGGTGCGTGTCGGCGCCCGAGTCCGCCCGCTCCCAAGCGCGCACGAGTCCGTCGCGGTTGTCGCTCGTCTGATAAATAACGATCGGCTGCAGGCTCAGCCCGGTGCGCTCTCCGATACGATCCAGCGCCAGGTTCTGCACCAGCGGGCCCGCGCCAGTGCCCGATCCAAGCTCGTAATAGAACCTGGCGGGCACCAGCGCGACTCCCTCGAGGCTCACTCCCCCTGGCGGCGTGTGGACTTGGGGCAGATCCTCGCGCCGAGCACCCGCGGCAACCCAACCTCGATTGACGATCACGTACAGATTCCCTCCGGCGATCCTCAACGGCGTGAGTACGTGATAGCCGACCACCCCGCGCAACACCTTGTTGTCGAGGAACAGTGTGTGCCCGGGCGTAAATTCACCGCGCACTCTGACCGGACTATCGGCAAAATCTTCGGCCCTGACGGGAAACGCAGGCAGATCCAGCGCCGGGCCCCTCGCGCGCTGCTCACGATGTTCCTGCATCTGGAGCTTCTGCTCGGCGCGGCGAGTCTGCCAATTGCCGAGCGAGACCGTCACGGCTACCATGACAAGCGTCGCGACGCTGGGCCATAGCCCCGGCCGAAACGCGTAGCTGCGGAAACGAAATCCATTCATGGCGGTGCCCATGCGAGTGCCCTAGCGGTATGCTTCGTAAGTCAAGGAACAAAATGAAAACGATGAATTCCGGCCTGTGGCAAGGCGCGAACCGCAGCAATAGCCATAGCTATTGCGAGGATGAGCAACACCGCCACGGGGCGCAAGGCGCGTATTCATATTCCGGCACTTGCGAATCAGACCGCTAGACTCTCACGAACGCAGCGGTCTTGCCACCGGCGCCCATGAAAATCGTCGTCATCGTTTTCCTGTTGCTCATCGTCGCCAGTCTCGGTTCGGCGCTGTTCTATCTGGTCACCGACCGCGGCCAGTCAAAGCGCATGGTGAAGGCCCTGGCGCTGCGCGTCGGATTGTCGATCACCCTGTTTCTGCTGCTCATGGCCGGCCACTACTTCGGATTTATCGCGGACAAGATGTAACGTCGCCGCTGTCTTCGACAGCGCAGCAAGGTTCTGTGATGCAGCGTAAGCGTCCCCGGTGTACATCCGCCGATTGACAGCGGCGCCGAAACAGGCGCCGCCCCATTCCGTGTGGCAATCTGCTTCGAGCGGATCAGATCCAGTAGACGAAAATGAACAGCGCCAGCCAAACGACGTCGACGAAATGCCAGTACCAGGACACCGCTTCGAATGCGAAATGACGATCCGGACTGAAGTGTCCGGCCATACAGCGGAACAGGATCACCGTGAGCATGATCGCGCCCAGGGTGACATGAAACCCGTGAAAGCCGGTCAGCATGAAAAATGTCGTGCCGTAGACGCCGGTGGTGAGCTTGAGGTTGAGTTCGGAATAAGCGTGCCCGTATTCCCAGGCCTGCAGCCCGAGGAAAGTAAAGCCGAGGACGACGGTCAGGAACAACCATAATGCGAGCTCGCTTCGCTTGTTTTCTTTCAAGCGCCAATGGGCAACGGTCAGCGTCGCACCGGAGCTCAGCAGCAGCAGCGTATTGACCGCCGGAATTCCCCAGGCGGCCATCGGCGTAAAGCGCCCCGCGAAACTCGGACCGGCGCTCGGCCAGGCCGAATTGAAGTCGGGCCAGAGCAGTTTGCTTTCGATGCTGCCGAGGTCGGGCACCGACAGGACGCGTGCGTAGAAGAGCGCGCCGAAGAATGCCGCAAAGAACATCACTTCGGAGAAGATGAACCAGCTCATTGCCCATCGGAACGAACGATCGACCTGCTCGCTGTAGAGGCCTTTCTCGGACTCTGCGATGACCTGGCCGAACCAGCGGAACATCATGTAGACGAGCGCCACCATGCCAAGCAGCACCGTCCATGGCCCCAGTGCCGCGCCGTTCATCCACATGACCGCGCCCGCGGCCATGAGAAACAGCGACAGGGAACCAAGAATCGGCCAGCGCGTAGGCTCCGGTAGATAATAGTTCGGTGCAGTCTGAGTCATTTGGTTATTCCTTCCATCCGGCTATCCAGCCCCGGTAACGCCGATAATGAACTTCACCAGCAATATCAAACCGACCACCAACATGGCCGCCGCGATGATTCCGACCGCAATCACGTGCACCGGATTGAGCGGAACCGCTTCATGGGCCGCGCGCCGGCGTACACCGAAGAACGCGGCCAGAACCGCCTTAACGACCGCGAGCGGCGATGCCGCTTTTCCCCGTTGTCCTGCTTGCATCAGCCCGATTTGTCCCGGGTGCCGGCCACCTCGAAAAATGTGTACGACAACGTAATCGTGTTGATGTCCATCGGCAGCGCGGGGTCGATCACGAATACCACGGGCATCCGTCGCACCTCCCCCGCTGCAAGCGTCTGCTGCCGGAAACAGAAACACTCGAGTTTGCGAAAATATTGCACCGCGTTCTGCGGGCCGTAGCTCGGCACGGCCTGCCCCGTCACGGGACGGTCGAGCGAATTGCGAATCTCGTAGACGACCTCGGTGAGCGCCCCGGGGTGAATGGCGACATGAGACTCCAGCGGCCTGAAGGTCCACGGCAGCCGCTGGGTATTGGCGTCGAATTCCACGGTGACCAGGCGCGAGGCGTCCACCTGGGTATTGGCAACGAGGGCGTTGTCCGGCTTGAATACGTTGCGGATGCCGGAGACCTCGCAGATCTTGTCGTAGAACGGCACCAGGGCGAAGCCGAAGCCGAACATGAGCACCGCCACCACGAGCAGCTTTCTCAGCAACTGCCGATTGGCGCGGGCAACGCTGTCTGCGGACCGGCTCACACCAGCACCCCGTACTTAAGCAATACGAGCAGGAAGAACCCCAGCGCGATCGCCGCCAGGAGCAGTCCCGAATGACGGGAATTGGTCTTCTGCATCTCGTTCATCGCAGCCTGTCCTCATTTCACCAGGGGCGGGGTTTCGAAGCTGTGGTAGGGCGCCGGCGAAGGCAGGTGCGTCCATTCCAAAGTGTCTGCCCCTTCCCAAGGGTTCTGCGGCGCTTTCTTGCCTTTCCTGATCGTCTTCACCACGACGTAGAGGAACAGCAATTGCGACAAGCCGAAGCCGAAAGCGCCGACGGAGGAGATCTGATTGAATTCGGCGAACTGCAGCGCGTAGTCGGGGATGCGGCGCGGCATGCCGGCCAGCCCGAGGAAGTGCTGCACGAAGAAAGTCAGGTTGAAGAAAATGAGCGACAGCCAAAAGTGCGCTTGGCCGAGCCGCTCGTCGTACATGCGGCCGGTCCACTTCGGCAGCCAGAAATAGACGCCGGCAAAGGCTGCAAACAACGCTCCGGCCACCATAACGTAGTGAAAGTGCGCGACCACGTAATAGGTGTCGTGCACCTGTACATCGACGGCGGTCAGCGACAGGATCAGGCCGGAGAATCCGCCCAGCGTGAACAAGAACAGGAATCCCAAGGCGAACAACATCGGCGTCTCGAAACTCAACGACCCTTTCCACATCGTCGCCACCCAATTGAACACCTTCACACCGGTCGGAACCGCAATCAGCATGGTCGCGTACATGAAATAAAGCTGCCCGGTCACCGGCATGCCCACGGTGTACATGTGGTGCGCCCAGACGATGAACGAGAGGATCGCAATCGACGCGGTGGCATAGACCATCGAGCTGTAGCCGAACAAGCGTTTCCTGGAGAAAGCAGGAATCACCTGCGAAATCACACCGAAGGCCGGGATGGCGATGATGTAGACCTCGGGGTGTCCGAAAAACCAGAACACGTGCTGATACAAGACCGGATCGCCGCCGCCGGCGGCGCTGAAAAACGAAGTGCCGAAGTGCCGGTCGGTGAGCGTCATCGTCACCGCGCCTGCAAGCACCGGCATGACGGCGATCAGCAGGTATGCCGTGATCAGCCAGGTCCAGCAGAACATCGGCATCTTCATCAGGCTCATGCCCGGGGCGCGCCGGTTCAGTATCGTGGTGATGATGTTGATCGAGCCCAATATCGAGGACATGCCGAGAATGTGCACGGCAAAGATGGTCAGGTCCATGCCCGGGCCCATCTGGATCGTGAGCGGCGCGTAGAGCGTCCAACCGGTTCCGGCGGCCCCGCCCGGGACGAACAGCGACGAAACCAGCAGGGCGGCCGCCGGAGGCAGCAGCCAGAAACTCCAATTGTTCATCCGTGGAAACGCCATGTCGGCAGCGCCGATCATCATCGGGATCTGCCAGTTGGCAAAGCCAACGAAGGCCGGCATGATCGCGCCGAACACCATGATCAGGCCATGCAGCGTCGTCATCTGATTGAAGAAATTAGGCTCCACAATCTGCAAGCCCGGCTGGAACAGTTCCGCGCGGATGACAAGGGCCATGATCCCGCCGACCATGAACATCGCGAAGCTGAACCACAGGTACAGGGTACCGATGTCCTTGTGGTTAGTGGTTGTCACCCAACGCATGACCCCCTTGGGGTGATGCGCGTGGTCGTCATGGTGGGCGTGCGCTGCGTCGCTTTTGGTGGCGCCCATGCGTTGCTCCTCGTTTCCGAATTCCGGATTGTCAGGTCCGGCGTCGCCTGGCGATTGCGCCGCCTGAGCCCGTGTCGGTGTAATTGTCGCTGCGCTCATTTGCGTTGTGCCTTGATCTCGGCGGGCTGCACCGCCTCGCCGGTCTTGTTACCCCAGCTGTTGCGCGTATAGGTGATTACGGCCGCGATCTCAGTGTCCGAAAGCTGTTTGAACGACGCCATCGCCGTGCCCGCTTTGCCGCCCAACACCAGCGCAATCTGGGCTTCCTTGGGGCCGTTGACGATTTTCGAGCCGTCCAGGGCCGCAAACACGCCCTTGACCCCCTGCCCGTTTGCCTGATGGCAGGCAAGGCAATTCTGGGCATAGACCTTCTCGCCGCGCGCCTTCAACTCGGCAAGTTCCCATTTCTTGTTCGGGTCATCGGCTGCAGCGGCCATCCTCGCCCTTTGAACAGCGACCCAGGCGGCGTATTTCTCCGCCGACACCACTTCCACAACGACCGGCATGAAACCGTGATCCTTGCCGCAAAGCTCGGCGCATTGGCCGCGGTAGACGCCCTCCCTGTCCGCCCTGAATGAAGCGTCGCGGACGAACCCCGGATTGGCGTCCTGCTTGACCCCAAGCTCCGGCACATACCAAGAATGAATGACATCGTTTGCCGTGGTGAGAATTCTGATCTTCTTGCCCACCGGAACCACCAATCGGTTGTCGACCTCGACCAGGTAGTTCTCGCCCTTGGGCGCTTTGCCGTAGATCTGGTCGTGCGGCGTGGACAGCGCGGATATGAAGCTGATACCTTCGCCCTCGCCCTTCAGATAGTCGTAGCCCCATTTCCACTGGTAGCCCGTCACTTTCACGGTGATGTCCGGATTGGAGCTGTCGCGCATTGAAAGCAGGGTCGTGGTGGCCGGCCAGGCCATCAGCATCAGAATGAAAAAGGGAATGACGGTCCAGATCATCTCGACCGTGGTGTTCTCATGGAACTGCGCTGCCCGATGGCCCTTCGACTTGCGGTGGGCATAGACCGAATAGGACACGACTGCGAACACCCCGGCGAAGATCGCCAGGATGATCCACATCATGATGTTATGCAGGTCGTAGACGCTTTGCGAAACCCGGGTCGCCCCCGGCGCCAGATTCCACTGGTAGTCCGCGGCGGCCGAACCGGCAAAGACACTCAAGGCGGCGCCGCCGATGCCGCAACCTATCCCCCTGGCGACAGTTCTCGTCATTGCGTCCTCGTTCCTCGTGGGCTCACAATTCCATGATGGGCAGAACCATTCCCGGCGTGCCGCTGCGGGAACGCTCCTGCCGGTGACTCTTTGCGAAATGGCGCGATTCTTCTCGTCGCACTACGCGCGGCCAGCCCGAAGGGGGTGGCGCGAAAGCCGCGCAAACTACCACAAGATCCGGTTTTGCGCAAGCCTGCTTGCTACGAAAAGGCGAATGCGCACCCGCGGACTAACGCGGTCTCCTGGGCATGAAATCAATTCTCGCCACATCGCGGCCGCCAGGATCAGTTTGGCGATGCGACTGCACTTTCCAAGCGTGGCCGTAGACTATCTCGAATGTAGCCGGAAGCCTGCCGTCACGGCGAAAGCGCTCGTAGGCGCGCTCCATGGCCTGCCAGGTGCGGCGTCCCATCAGCCCACGGCTGCGCTCGAGCGCGACGTTGGTCTGGCCCGAGTTCCGCAGGTCTCGAGCCAGGGCATCGACCCCGGCATAGGTGAGCGTTATGTACTCCATGTCCATCACCGGATCGGCAAAACCTGCTGCAAGAAGCATGTCGCCCAGGTCATGCATATCGATGAAGGGGTGTATATGGGGCTTGGCGTCGGCCTCGGCGAATGCCCGCTTCAGTTCCTTCAGGGTGTCCGGACCATAGGTTGAAAACATGATCAATCCACCCATTTCGAGCACGCGGTGGATTTCACGCAAAACCGCCAGCGGTTCCTCCACCCACGCGAGTGCCAGATTGGACCACACCATGCCGACACTCGTGTTCGCAAGCGGCAGCTGGACCATATCGGCGCACAGGTGATGAGGCCTGGGGGCAAAGGCGAACGCCATCGCCCGTGCGAGCACCGTCTGGCGTGATTCTGCCCGGCGCGCCAGGGCGAGCGCTGAATCCACGCCGAGAAGCATCGCTTTGGGATAGCGGCGGCGCAGCACTCGCAGCCCGTCGCCGACACCCTGACCCGCGTCGAGCACGCGCTGCGGCTCATGCTTTATGTAGTCGAGCCGTTCGGCCATGCGCCGTTCCACCTCGCGCGCAAGCACCGACGCCTCGGAACAGGTGGAAGCGGCGCGCTCAAACCGGCGGCGCGCGGCATGAATGTCGATTCGGGTCATCGGGGTGCGACCGCCTCGCGGCAGGCGCAATGGTGGCTACCGGCGCAATTTTACCCGGGGACCGGAACGCTGCAGTGACCCGCGACGCCGGTACGACCTCCCCTGGTTCGATATGCGCCTCGGTGCAAGGCTCCAGAACCTATCTAGATGGTACGCCGGACGAAGCCCCGTGCGTTGATGTCCCAATGACCTCTAGAATGCGACCGAAGAACTGCCCGTATGATGGATAGCCATCGCATGCCAATGGGAGCGTGGCCCGCTCAACATGAATAGCATCCGTTCCCGGATCGGACGAGCGTTGCTGCAGCAGGATTGCCTGCTCTGTGGTGCGGGAAGCGGCGATTTGCCGCTGTGCTTGCGCTGCCGTGCCGACCTGCCGACACTGTCGGAGCAATGCCCGCGCTGTGCCATTCCGAGTCCGAATGGTTCGCTCTGCGGCAACTGTCTCAAGACCGCTCCGGCTTTCGATGCCACGCAGGCCTTGTGGCGCTACGATTTCCCAGCCGACCGCCTGGTGCAGGCGCTCAAGTTCCGGGCGCGGCTCGCACTGGCGGCGTTTTTCGGCAGCGCGCTGGCACAGCGCTTCATGCCGGGGGCGGCTGACATCATCGTGCCCATGCCGCTGCATCGCGCGCGGCTGGCCGAGCGTGGATTCAACCAGGCGGCCGAAATTGCCCGCCACATGGCACGCGAGACGCGAACGCCTTTCGTGCCAACAGCCGCCGTTCGAATCAGGGCGACTGCGCCCCAATCGGATCTCTCCTACGAGGAGCGCTCGCGCAACGTGCGCAACGCTTTTCGCTGCGGCATGGACCTTAGCGGCATGCGCGTCGCGGTGGTCGACGATGTGATGACCAGCGGCGCCACGCTCGCCGAGCTCGCCCTGAGCCTCAAAGGTGCCGGCGCCATTCGCGTGGAGAATTGGGTAGCTACGAGGACTTTGCCCCATGTTTGACGTGGTGTTGTACCAGCCGGAGATTCCCCCCAACACCGGCAACCTGATTCGGCTGTGTGCGATTACCGGATGCCGTCTGCATCTGGTCAAACCGCTGGGATTCAAACTCTCAGACCGCGCGCTGAGGCGCGCAGGGCTTGACTACGTGATGCTGGCCGGCGTCAAAGAGCATCGCGATTGGAAATCCTGCCTCGAAGATTTTGCCGGAAGACGTTTGTTCGCCTACACGACGCGCTCGACGCGCCTCTACACCGAGCCCGAATATCGGGCTGGCGACGTTCTGGTGTTCGGGCCCGAAACTCGTGGCCTGCCGCAAGACGTCCTGCAGCCCTTAGGTGAAGATCGGCGGCTGCGTTTGCCGATGAGACCGGGCAGCCGCAGCGCCAACCTAGCCAACGCGGTCGCCGTGGTCGTCTACGAGGCCTGGCGGCAGCACGGGTTTGCCGGGGGGAGTTAACTTTTTTCTTCTCGGGGGTCGCGCGAGAGAAGCTGCTGCACGGCAGCGCTCGCCGGCATGCCGTGATACAGCACCTCGCAGACCGCTTCGGTAATCGGCATCTCGACGCCCTGCTCGGCAGCGATGCGGCGCACCTCCCGGGCCGAATAGACTCCTTCGGCGACGTGGCCGATTTGCGGCAGAATTTCCTGCAGCGGCATTCCGGAGGCGAGAAGCAGCCCGACGCGGCGATTGCGAGACAGATCGCCCGTGCAGGTGAGGATCAGGTCGCCCGCCCCTGCGAGCCCCATGAAAGTCTCCGGACGCCCACCGAGCTTGACGCCAAGGCGCGCGATTTCAGCCAGTCCCCGGGTAATCAGCGCCGCGCGTGCATTCAGTCCGAGATTCAGTCCGTCGCTGATGCCGGCGGCGATCGCCATCACGTTCTTTACCGCGCCGCCGATCTCGACGCCAATTACGTCGGTGGTGAAGTAGACCCGCAACGTGCTCTGGTGCAGTTGGCGCGCGGCCTCGCGCGCCAAGCCCTCGTCGCCGGCGGCCAGAGTGACGGCAGTGGGCCGGCCCTGCGCGACCTCAAGAGCAAAGCTGGGCCCAGAAAGCGCGCCGCAGCGCACCGATGCGCCCATCTCTTCGATGACGATCTGATGCGGAAGCCGCGCGCTGCGATGCTCGAAGCCCTTGCAGGCCCAAATGATCAGCGGCAAGGGCGTAACGCCGCGCAACAGTGCCAGCGTTTCGCGCAATGCGCCGGTGGGCGTGGCAATGAGCACCAACTCGGCGCTGCGAAGCGCTTCAGCAGCATCGGCTGTGACCGACACAGCCTCGGGCAGACGAACCTGCGGAAGATACCGGCTGTTGATGCGCTCGGAGGACAATTCTGCGGCTTGACGCGGGGTGCGCTCCCAAAGCGCCACGCGATGGCGTTCAGAAAGCGCAATGGCAAGGGCTGTACCCCAGGCACCCGCACCCAAAATCGTTATGTTCATGGACCGCGGCCGGTGTCCTGAGTCGCTATTTCGTTGAAACTAGAGCCCCCACAACTGACTCATGCGCATGAAACCGGTTTGGCCATCGCGGTGGCGGACCCTGACCCACCCGCCCGAAGCCATCTCGAGCAGTTCCAGCGCGACGCCCTGGCGTACCTGGAAGGCCAGTTCGGCCTGTTCGCTGGGCGAGAGCCTAGCATCGGCAACCGCGGCGGTCACCACCACCGTGCGAAGGTCCGACAAGGCTTTTTTCTCCACCCAGGTGAGATCTCCCGCCGGGTCGCGCACCTTCGCCCAGCCTTCGATCGACACTACGATTTCCACAGGGGTGTAGCGGCTGGCGACAAACAACCGAGCGGCCCGTGCCGAAGGTGCGTCGTAGAGGACCGTTCCGTTTTCGGCGATCGAGCGGAAATCGGCGCTTGCCCCGGGCACCGCGATTCCCAGGGCAAGTAGGGCGGTCGCGACCCTCGGCAACAGCCGGGTCGAAAACCTCAACGAAGACTCAGTGGGCGATCTCAATCTGCGATGCCTTTTGCTCGGCAAGCCGCTGCTGGTAAAGGACTTCGAAATTCACCGGTGCAAGCAGTACGGGTGGAAAGCCGGCGCGGTTGACGATATCGGATATCGTTTCGCGCGCGTAGGGAAACAACACGCTGGGACACACGATGGCTAGAACGGGGTCGAGGTCCGACTCCGGAACGTTCCGTATCTGGAAAATTCCGGCCTGCGCTGCCTCGGCCAGAAACACCGTACGCTCACCGGCCTTGGCCGTTACGGTCACCGTGATCGTTACCTCATAGAGCGGGGCTTCGAGCGCCTGCGCCGTGTGCGTGAGCTGAACATCCAGCCGCGGCTCCTCGGGGGCGAGGAACACCTGCGGGGCGTTGGGGACCTCGAGTGACAAGTCCTTGACGTAGATTTTCTCGATGCTGAAGACGGCTTGCTCGTCGCTCATGGCAACTCCGGAAAATAGATTGAACGGTTCCCTAGGCGGCGAGCAGGGAATCGAGCTTGCCGGCACGCTCGAGCGCCGCCAACTCGTCAAAGCCACCGACATGCAGATCGCCAATGTAGATCTGCGGGACGGTCCGCCGGCCGGTCTTCTGCATCATGAGCTCACGCTGCTGCGGATCCAGATCGACGCGTATCTTCTCGACCCTCGTCACACCCTTCGACGTGAGCAGCATTTCGGCACGCAAGCAATACGGGCATACCGCGGTGCAGAACATCGTTATCCTCTGCATCTATCTCTCCACCGGCAGGCCCGCCTGTTGCCACGCCCCGATGCCGCCCCTCAGACTGAATACCTGGTTAAAACCGTGCTTGCGGAGCACGGCAACGGCCGAGCCAGAGCGGTTGCCCGATTCGCAGCTCACTATGATCGGCTTGTCCTTGAACTTCTCGATGTCCGCCAAGCGCGAATCGAGCTCCGGCAAGGGTAGGTTGCGCGCATTCAAAATATGGCTTTTCTGGAATTCCTCGGCGTTGCGAACGTCGAGCACCAGCCCGCCCTGGCGATTGATCAGCTGCGTCGCCTCGAGAGTGGACACGGAGGGCCCGCCAGTGCCGCGGCGCGCCAGCGGCCACAATAGCATCGCCCCGCTCACCAGCGCGACGGCGATCAGGAAAACGTTGTCGGTGATGAATTTCACCAAATCGACTTTCATGTGCGTACCGGTATGCCGCAGAACACTTCACGCATCATCAGGATGAGCTGCAGCGTGCGCCGGTCGCTGACACGGTAGAACACGCGATTGGCATCCTTGCGCGAACGCAGAATTCCCTTCTCCCGCAGAATCGCCAGGTGTTGAGAAACATTGCTCTGGGAGGTGCCCACCGCCTCGACGATTTCCTGCACGCTCACCTGCTGATCCCCCAATACACAGAGAATCTGCAGGCGCAGCGGGTGCGCAATCGCTTTCATTGCATGCGCCGCCTGGTCGATATGGTCCTTGCGTTCGATCAGCGCAAATATGTCCTGAATATCGCGGTTCAAGGCGTTTTGGCCTGTGAGTGAATCGGCTATTATAGTTGCCGGTTCGCTCCCCCGCAAAGAAACCGCTGCGAGACCTGTCATGTACAAGATCGTATTGCTGCGCCACGGAGAATCCGTCTGGAACCGCGAAAATCGCTTCACCGGTTGGACGGACGTCGACTTGAGCGAGGCCGGCAGCGCCGAGGCCCTGCGTGCCGGACGGCTGTTGAAAGAATCCGGCTTTATGTTCGACGTCGCATTCACCTCGGTTCTTAGACGCGCCATCAAGACGCTGTGGATCGCTCTCGAGGAAATGGACCAGATGTGGATCCCAATCCACAATTCCTGGCGGCTGAACGAGCGCCATTACGGCGCGCTGCAAGGATTAAATAAGGCAGAAACGGCGGCAAGATTCGGCGACGAGCAGGTGCACGCGTGGCGGCGCAGCTACGCTGTTCCGCCCCCTGCGCTCGCGCCCGAGGATCCGCGCCACCCGGGGCGCGATCCGCGTTATGCCACGCTCGCGCCCGAGGAGCTTCCGCTCACCGAATGCCTCCGGGACACGGTATTGCGCTTCATCCCCTATTGGCGGGAGTCTATCGTGCCGAAGGTCAGTTCGGGCAAGCGCGTGCTTATTGCCGCCCACGGCAATTCGCTGCGCGCACTGGTCAAATACCTCGACGATGTCGGCGACCAGGACATCGTCGACCTGAATATCCCCACCGCAGTTCCGCTGGTCTACGAACTCGACGCCAGCCTGAGGCCGCTCAGGCACTACTACCTGGGAGACCCCGAAGCGGTCGCACGGGCTGCGGCGGCTGTGGCCGACCAGGGGAAAGCCCGCGCTTGACGCACTCCCGGCGTTGCCTTGCACTTGGCCTGATCGCCTGGCTGGTCTCCGCTCCGCTTTTCGCGTCGGAAAAGGAACAGCTCGAGTCGCTGCGCACACGCATTGAACGCCTGCGCTCGGAGATCGCCGGCGCCGAGGAAACCAAGGCAGAAGCGCGCGATCAGCTGCGCGAATCCGAACGCGCCATCTCCGATGCGAACCGGTCCCTGCGCGAGCTCTCGGCACAGCGCGATGGCGTGCGCGGCGAACTTGAGCGCCTGAGCGGGCAAAAGCGGGCTATCGAAGCCCAAATCGCCTCGCGTCGGGAACCTCTCGGTCGGCTGCTCCTCGCGCGGTATATGCACGGCGAGCCGAACCCGCTGCGAGTGCTGCTCTCGGGCGAAGATCCGAATCGGGCGGCGCGCGAGCTCTACTACACCAGTCATGTCTCCCGGGCGCAGGCCGAGTTGATCCAGTCGCTGCGCTCTGGATTGGAGCAGCTGCGCGAGGTCGAATCACGTACGCGGGGGGCTGCAGCCGAGTTGGCCGCGATCGAGTCCAAGCAGCGCGTCGAACACAAGCATCTGCTCCTGCAGCAAGCCGAGCGGCGCGGCGTGCTCTTGCGCGTCTCGGACCGAATTCGCGAGCAGCGCCGGCAGGTAAGAAATCTCGAGCGCGACGAGACGCGCATGACGCGCCTGGTGGAGGAACTGACGCGACTGATCGCGGCCACGCCCGTCAGGAGCGCGCGTCGCAACGAGCGGATTCCCGAGGGCGGAATCGTCGAACGCGCATTCGCGCGCCTGAAGGGTAGCCTGCGTTTGCCGATCCGAGGGGAACTAAGCAACCGTTTTGGCACTCCACGTTCCGGTGGTGGGCCAAAATGGAAGGGGCTTTTCATCCGCGCCCCAGCCGGCCAGGATGTACGCGCGGTAGCGGCGGGGCGCGTCGTATACGCCGAGTGGATGCGCGGGTTCGGCAATCTGCTCATTTTGGACCATGGCCAGGGGTATCTGACCATCTACGGCAACAACGAGGCGGTGCTGAAAACCGTAGGCGAGACGGTCCGCACGGGTGATTCCGTGGCCACCGTCGGCGCGAGCGGCGGAGGCGCGGAATCGGGTTTATACTTTGAGATTCGGCACCAAGGGCAGGCATTCGACCCGCTCAAATGGGTGTCGCTAAAGTAGTCGGAGAGCGTGTATGACATATAAGATAAAGCAGGTCAGCCTAGTGCTGATCGGCGTGCTGGCGGGTGTTCTGCTCAGCCTGAATTTTTCGGCCGTGGCGCAACGCGAGGCCGCACGCTTCCCCTTGCCCGTCGATGAATTGCGCTCCTTTGCCGAGGTATTCGGAGCGATCAAGAGCGGCTATGTCGAGCCGGTCGAGGACAAGAAGCTCATCACCGAGGCCATCAACGGCATGCTGACGGGATTGGACCCGCACTCGGCCTATCTTGATCAGGACTCTTTCCGCGAATTGCAGGTTGGCACCCAGGGTGAGTTCGGCGGCCTCGGGATCGAAGTTGGCATGGAGGACGGCTTCGTCAAAGTGGTGTCGCCGATCGAGGACACCCCTGCGCACCGCGCCGGCCTTAAACCCGGTGACCTGATCATCAAGCTCGACGACACGCCGGTGAAGGGATTGAACCTGAACGACGCGGTCAAGAGAATGCGCGGAAAACCCAAAACGAGCATCCGCCTTACGATCGTAAGAAAGGGCGTCGCGAAGCCGTTCGAGGTTTCGCTCACGCGCGACGTCATCCGCGTTCAAAGCGTAAAGTCCAAGATGGTCGAACCGGGTTACGGCTGGGTCCGCGTGTCGCAGTTCCAGGAGCACACCGGCGAGAACCTGGTGAAGCACCTCGATGCCCTGTACAAGCAGGGGCCGCTCAAGGGGCTTGTGCTCGACCTTCGCAATGACCCCGGCGGCTTGCTGAACGGCGCGGTGGGAATCGCCGCTGCTTTCCTGCCAGCCAAGGCGCTGGTGGTCTCGACCGACGGGCGAACCGAGGACGCCAAGCGCAAGTTCGTCGCCAGCCCTGAGGACTATCTGCGCGGCAGCCGGGACGACTACCTCAAGAGGTTGCCGGCAGCGGTCAAAACCGTGCCCATGGTGGTGCTCGTCAATGGCGGTTCCGCCTCGGCATCAGAGATAGTCGCCGGCGCGTTGCAGGACTACAAACGCGCCACCGTGATCGGCACGCAGACCTTTGGCAAGGGATCGGTGCAAACAATCCTGCCCCTTGGCAACGGCACCGCGATCAAGCTTACGACGGCCCGCTATTACACGCCAAACGGTCGGTCTATCCAGGCCAAGGGTATCGTCCCAGACGTTGTGGTCGACGATCCAAGCGGAAATAATCTGGCGCGGGTGCGCGAGGCCGATCTGGAGAAGCATCTCAGCAACGGCGACGAAAAGGCGGCCAAGGAAAAAGCAGCGGCTACCGAAAAGGCAAGACAAGCGTCACCTAAGCCGGCGGTCCCTGACGATCCACAGGCGCCTCCGCTCGAGTTTGCTTCCGACAAGGATTTCCAGTTCCTGCAGGCGATGAATTTCCTCAAAGGACTGCCGGTCGCACAAGTTCAGCAAAGCGCCGAGACGCAGACGCCGCAGAAGAAGAACTGAAATTCAGGATCCAGGATTCAGGATTCAGGATTTAGAACACCGAAGCGAAGGGACATCGGAGGTTTCCCCGAATCCCAGATCCTCGATTCCAAGTCGGACGAGCCTGAACCAAGGAAGCTGGTTTTGCCGTTTTATCGATCTCCCCTGTGCAGTTGCAAGCAACTGCACAGGGGAGACGAGTTTAGAAACCAAATCTTCGCCAAATTTGTCGGCAGTAGACCTGTAAGCGACTAAATCTTGGATGTTGAATCCTGACTACATGACCGACGACCAGTTACTGCGCTATTCCCGCCATATCCTCCTGCCTGCCTTCGGAATCGAGGGCCAGGAACGGTTGCTGAACTCACGTGTCCTCATCGTCGGTGCCGGCGGGCTGGGCTCGCCGGCGGCGCTCTACCTCGCTGCGGCCGGCGTCGGGAGGATCACTTTGGCCGACGGCGACCGGGTCGACCTGACTAATCTGCAGCGGCAGATACTGCACACGCCGGCGACTCTGGGAATGCCCAAGGTCGAATCCGGACGGGAAACCCTGGCACGGTTCAATGCCGAAGTCGAGGTCGTGTGCGTCGATCACCGTCTCGAGGGCGACTTGCTCGACGCACGGGTTGCGCAAGCCGACGTGGTTCTCGACTGCTCCGACAACTTTCCCACCCGCCACGCCATAAATCGCGCCTGCCACCGGTTCGGTAAACCGCTGGTCTCGGGCGCGGGCATACGCTTTGACGGTCAAGTGGCGGTGTTCGATTTTCGCGATCGTGCCAGCCCCTGCTACGAGTGCCTGTTTCCCGAGAATGCCGAACAGAGCGAGGAACGCTGCGCCGTGATGGGCGTCTTCGCCCCGGTCACTGGAATCGTGGGCACCATTCAGGCGGCCGAGGCACTGAAAATCCTCATCGACATGGGCGAAACCCTGAGCGGGCGGCTGCTGATCCTGGACGCCCTGGCAATGCGCTGGCACGAGATCCGAATCTCAAAGAACCACGGCTGTGAGGTGTGCGGCAAGCCCGTGGCGCTGCCTTCGTAGCTCGAGTGACGCGCCCAACGCCGCGTCACTGCGCCCGCCCCGAATACCCCGGCGGGCCGTGGAGCTACAGCAACATCGGCAACTGCTGCTCAAACATCGCCGTCGGCTGTCGCTTGAAACCGCTCTTCGCAAATTGGTGCCACCGGCCGATGACGTAGCACAGTACCAAGTTGGCCCGAGCTGTGGGGTCCGGCGCCTCCGCCGCCCCGTCAGGGCCGCCCTCGTTCGCCTGGGTCGCTGCCACCCGCAGACATTGTTTCAACGTCGCCTCGAGCCGGTCATGCAATTGGCTGATGCGCGCCTGCAGGCGCGCATCCTCATTTACCAGCGCATCCCCGATCAGCACGCGCGTCATGCCGGGGTTCTTCTCGGCGAAACCCAGCAACATGGCAACGATTGCGTGCAATTGTTTCAATCCGCTCTCCTCCTCACCCTCGATCTTGTTGATCAGGCCGAATTGGGTTTGTTCGATGAAATCGATCAACCCTTCGAACATCTGCGCCTTGCTGGCAAAGTGGCGGTATAGCGCCGCCTCGGACACCTCGAGTTCTTTGGCAAGGGCAGCGGTCGTGATTCGCTCGCCTTTCGGGTCTTGCAGCATTTCTGCAAGCACCTGAAGGATTCGGTGCTTGCGCTCTCCTGTTTTTCGTGCAGGCATGGCTTGCCCCTCCTCGGCATGTATGGAAACGCGACCGGCGGGGCCGGCTCGGCGCGCGCCGGACAATCGCGTCTTCCAATTTTAGTAGGATGGGTAAGCGCTTGCTAGCGATTTCCGCCAACAGCAGGCTTGGATGGGCGCGGCTGTCCCAGCGACGGGGCGATCCGAGGCAAGGCGAGAACCGAGGCGACCTTGGCGTCCAGCCACGCCGGCGAGCGTGCCTCTCGGGTTACCCAGACCGTTTTCATGCCCAGGCGCCGCGCGGCGCGAAGGTTCGCGAGCGAGTCCTCCACCAGCACGGAGCGCTCGGGGGCAATGCGTTCACGCGCGAGCATCAGGCGGAAGCCCCCGAGCAAAGGTTTGGGCTGATACCGCATGTCCTCGACCGAATAGTGCGCATCGAACAGTTCGGCGATGCGCAGAATGTCCAGTACCGCCCTGACATAGTGCTGCGGCGCATTGGAGAAGAGTATTTTGCGCCCGCGCAGCCGGCGCAGCGCCTGCTTCAACCCGCCCTCGGCGATCACCATGCGTGCAAGATCCGGAAACTGGTGCGTCTCCAGGAGAAAATGTCGCGGATCCGTGCCGTGATGGCGCATCAATCCGAGCAACGTAGCCCCGTAGGTCCTCCAGTAATGCACGCGCAAGGCACTGGCCTCAGTCTCGTCAAGAACCAGGTGTTCCCTCAGGTACGCCGTCATGCTGCGGCTGAGATGGGGAAAGATGTGCGGCCTGGCGTCGTGCAGCGTGTTGTCCAGGTCGAATACCCAGGTTAGCGGCTTTTGCATTTGCTATCGGTACCAATACAATTCACGCAATTCAAACGCTCCGATGCAGATCTCGCCACATTTCACGCTGATTCAACTGGTTCGCTCGGAAACCGCGGATGCGCACGGCATCGACAACGCCGCACCCCCGGAGCTGATCGACAACCTCACGCGACTTGCGCAAGGTCTCGAACAAGTCCAGGCGCTGCTCGGGCACCCGCTTGCGATCTCCAGCGCTTACCGTTGCCCGGAACTCAATGCGATAGTCGGGGGTGCTCAAGCATCGCAGCACGTCCTGGGAGAAGCGGCCGATTTCGACTGCCCCGAATTCGGGACCCCGCTCGAGGTGGCGCTTGCGATTGCCGCGTCCGGCATCCGCTATGACCAAGTCATCCTCGAGTATGCGCGCTGGGTGCATATCTCCTTCAATGCTGCACCCCGCAATCGCCTGCTGACGATCAACACGGCGGATCAAGGCTACCTTGCCGGGCTGTGGGACCAAGGAGGCAATCAGTTCGCGTAGGGCGCCTACCCTCGCCCATGTCTCGTTGCGGGGCGGGCGTTCCTTCGCTTGCCGCTTCACCGCGGAACCACGTCGCCGTCAATGCCGCTCGAATCATTTGGACCGAATCAGCGTGCCCACCCCCTCGTCGGTGAGAATCTCAAGAAGGAGCGCGTGTTCGACACGACCGTCGATGATGTGTACGCTCTTCACCCCGTTTCTGGCCGCGTCGAGCGCGGAGCTGATCTTAGGCAGCATGCCCCCCGACAGCGTCCCCTCGGCGATCAGCTGGTCGATTTTCTTCGGTGTAAGGCCGGTCTGGAGTTTGCCGTTCTTGTCCAGCACGCCCGGTGTGTTGGTGAGCACGACGAGCTTTTCGGCCCGCAGCACTTCGGCAAGCCGGCCGGCCACAAGGTCGGCGTTAATGTTGTAGGACTCGCCGTTCTCGCCCACACCGATTGGCGCCACGACCGGGATGAAGCCGCCGTCCTCCAGCGCCGAAATAACCCTCGGATCGATGGCTTCTATCTCGCCAACCTGGCCGATGTCGCGCATTTCGCCCACGTTGTCCTTGTCGGCGATCAGCATCTTGCGGGCGCGTATGAATGCGCCGTCTTGACCGGTGAGGCCCACCGCCCTGCCGCCTGCCTGATTGACCAGCGTAACGACTTCCTTGTTGACCTGGCCGCCGAGCACCATTTCGACCACGTCCATGGTTTCCTCGTCGGTAACGCGCATGCCCTGGACAAACTCGCCCTTCTTGCCCAAACGCGTCAGCAGCTGTTCGATCTGCGGTCCGCCGCCGTGCACCACCACCGGATTCATTCCGACGAGTTTTAGCAGTACGACATCGTGCGCAAAACTCCTCTTCAGCGCCTCCTCGGTCATGGCGTTGCCGCCGTACTTGATGACGATGGTCTTGCCGTGAAAGCGCCGAATGTACGGCATCGCCTCCGCGAGCGTCTTGGCTTTCAGTGCCGGGGTCGGCGTCGAGTTCGACATGACTGACCTCTGAATGGATTCCACGCGAATTCTACTGCGCCTGCTCCGATCAGGTCGATGGGACCAAAGAAAAAGCGGCCCGAGGGCCGCTTCTTGCCGTTGCTGCCAAAACTGGTTACTGGATCGTGAGCTGCCGTGTGCCGGCAACCGCCTTCTTCGGCAGCACCAGCTCAAGCACTCCATCGGCGTACTTCGCGCTCGCCGCGGCCTCGTCGATCTCCTGGCCCAACCGGAAGGTGCGCATGATCTTGCCGACATAGCGCTCACTGTGCACGATGCGGTCGCCTTGCTTGGTTTCGCGCCCGGTGCGGGTCTCGGCGGAAACCGATACCTGATCGCCTTCGATGGTGACGCGAATGTCGTCCTTCTTGACCCCCGGCAGCTCCGCAGTCACATTGTAAGCACCGTCGTTTTCGGTCACCTCGATCGCCATGCGTCGAACCGGTTCGCCGGACTCCAGCGCAAGCGGCCGGCCAAAAAATCCTTTGAAGACGTCGTCCAAAACGTCGCCGAAAGGATCGCGTCGGATTATGTTATTCAACATGAACGTTCTCCTGTGAATATTTCCGGACTTTCGCCCGTATAAACCGAAAATGGGGAACGTTGTCCGGAATTTCAAGTGGTCTTCCTGTGCAAACCCTTCTAATCAATGCCGATGCGCTTCACCGGGGCGGTTGGTCCCTAACCTCCGCCTTGACCTCCAACTGCCTGAGCGTATTGTCCTTGCCTTCGATCTTGAGCGTGATCGGAACGCTGTCTCCCTTGCCGAGCGGTTGCTTGAGGTCAATCAGCATGAAGTGAAAACCACCCGGCTTGAATTCGATCGTTTTGCCCGCAGGCAAATCGAGCTTGGGCACGGCGCGCATGCGCATGACATTGTCGTCCATGCGCATTTCATGCAGCTCGACAATTCGTGCCACGGGGCTCTCGGCACCGACCAGAGTTGCTCCTTGGGCGCTCTTCAAGTGCATATACGCAGCCGACGTTTTCTGCCCCCGTACGGTCGCTCGCGCCCATGCGGACTCCACCTCCAGCTGCGCCTGGCGCTCGGCGCAGGCCGCAAGTCCAAGCAGCGCGACGACAAGCGCCACGGAAATTACTTTCATGTTCGCTTCCTCTCGCTGTTGCAGCAACAAGACGGCATGCGGGGAGCGGCGCGTAGCGCCGGCCCAGGCCGGCCTACAACACGTAGCGCGCCAGGTCCTCGCTGCCGGCAAGGTCCTTCAGCCTCGCATCGACGTAGAGCGCGTCGATCTCGACCGACTGCTGTGTGCGCCGCCCGGCCTCAAAAGAGATCTCTTCGAGCAATTTCTCCATAACCGTGTACAGCCTGCGCGCGCCTATGTTCTCGGTTTTTTCGTTGACCAGAAAAGCGATCTCGGCCAGACGCCGAATGCCCTCGGGGGTGAAGGAGATGTGCACGTCCTCAGTTCTCAGCAGCGCCTGGTACTGGAGCGTCAGGCAAGCGTCGGTCTGGGTGAGGATACGCTCGAAATCCGAAACCGAGAGTGAATCGAGCTCGACGCGAATCGGAAATCGCCCCTGCAACTCCGGAATCAGGTCAGAGGGCTTGGCGAAGTGAAATGCGCCGCTGGCGATGAACAGGATATGGTCGGTCTTGATAATGCCGTACTTGGTCGAGACCGAAGTACCCTCTACCAGCGGCAGCAAATCGCGCTGCACGCCTTGGCGCGACACGTCCGCCCCCGCGGTCTCGCTCCTCGATGCGATCTTGTCGATCTCATCGAGGAACACGATCCCGTTCTGCTCGACGTTGGCAAGCGCCCTGGCGCGCAGGTCTTCCTCGTTGATCAGACGCCCCGCCTCCTCTTCGGTGAGAAGTTTCATGGCCTCGCGGATCTTCATCTTGCGCAGCTTCTTGCGCGCACCCCCGAGATTCTGGAACATGCCCTGGATCTGCTGCGTCAATTCTTCCATTCCCGGCGGTGCCAAAATCTCCATTTGCGCCTGCGGCGCCGAGACCTCGATCTCGATTTCCTTATCGTCGAGTTCGCCTTCGCGGAGCTTCTTCCTGAATTTCTGCCGCGCGGCGGACTCCTCCGGGGTTTCGCCGCTGCTGTGGAATCCGATCTCACGCGCCTCGAACGCACCCGCACTGCGTGCCGGCGGCAACAGCACGTCGAGCACCCGCTCCTCGGCCGCGTCCTCGGCGCGTGTGCGCACCTTTCTCTTTGCCGCTTCGCGTGTGTCCTTGATGCTGGTTTCAACCAGGTCGCGTACGATGGTATCGACGTCGCGTCCGACATAGCCCACTTCGGTGAACTTGGTTGCCTCGACCTTGATGAACGGCGCGTCTGCAAGCTTGGCCAGCCGCCGCGCGATTTCGGTCTTGCCCACTCCCGTCGGTCCGATCATCAGAATGTTTTTCGGTGTGATTTCCTGGCGCAGGGGTTCCTCGACCTGCTGCCGGCGCCAGCGGTTTCGCAGTGCGATTGCCACCGAGCGCTTGGCGCGATCCTGCCCGATGATGTGCTTGTCCAATTCGTGGACGATTTCCTGCGGAGTCATCGGAGACATCATGCGAGTCAGGTCAAAAGTGGGCTGTAAAGAACAGAAATGAGCTGCCGTCTGGCGAGAAGAGCTTTCTTCTCACTCTTGCGCTTTCGGCGCCGGATCGAGTACTTCGACCACGAGATTCTGGTTGGTGTAGATGCATAGGTCCGCCGCGATGGCAAGGGACTTGCGCACCATGGTCTCGGCGTCTAGCTCCGTGTTTTCAAGCAGCGCGCGCGCCGCTGACTGCGCATACGGTCCACCGCTGCCGATTGCGATCAGGCCCTGTTCGGGCTCGAGCACGTCGCCGATTCCGGTGATGATGAGCGAGGATTCGCGGTCGGCGACCGCCAGCATGGCCTCCAGACGGCGCAGAATGCGATCGGTGCGCCAATCCTTGGCGAGTTCCACCGCCGAGCGAACCAGGTTGCCCTGGTGTTTCTCCAGCTTCGCCTCGAAACGCTCGAACAGCGTGAAGGCATCCGCGGTCCCGCCGGCGAATCCAGCAAGAATTTGGTCGTGATAGAGCCGCCGAACTTTGCGCGCGCTCGCCTTGATCACGATGTGGCCCAGGGTCACCTGGCCATCCCCGCCAAGGGCAACCTTCCCGTGACGGCGAACGGAAACGATAGTAGTGCCGTGGAACTGTTCCATAGATCGGTGGTAAAGGGCCCAGCTTCAAACTGGGGGTGCAAATCCCGAATTCAAGTCAGGTGCCGCCGAATGTCGGGGCACGAACCCCATCCCCGCGCCATGGCGTCGGCCTATCGACATCAAAGGCCGGCTGCAATATGCGCAGGCAGGCATTCTTGTAACACGCCGAACGCCAGCCATGCAAACAGCTGCGTCATCCTGCAGGTAGACGGTCCTGGCTCCTCGCGAAACACGATGCGATCGTTCCCAGCGCAAACCCGAACCCGGCCATGGTCCAGGGAATCAGCGCCCCGGGCGGCAAGTCCGCCCAGACCGAAATGAGCAATCCGCCGATATATCCGAGCGCGCCGATCGCATAGGCGACGCTAAGGCGCGCCCTGCCGAACACGCGGGTCGCAAGCGCCGGAATGATCAGCGTCGCGAATACCAAGTACAGTCCCACCAGCTGCACCGATATCGTCACGGCCACCGCGAACAGGGCATAAAAGCCGGCACGGCCCAGTCTTTCGCCAGCGCCGAACCAAATCACGAGAATCACGGCGTAGGCCGCCCCCACCCAGGGAAGCCAAGCCATGCTCGCCCAAAGTATCTGTCCCACCAGCAATTCCCTCAGGTGCTCGCCCCCATGCGGATTGCCGGCAAGCAGCAGGACCGCCGCGCAGGCCGCCAGCACGAACACGACACCGATGATTGCCTCCTGAGCCTCCGGCCAGCGCTTCTCGGTCCAAGTCATGGCCAATGAGCACACCAAAGCCGAGGCGAGCGCGGCAAACTGCACCGCTGCTCCCTGAGGCTCGAATCCGATCGAATCGGCGATGATGACCCCCAAACCCGCGGTTTGCGCCACCGCAAGGTCGATAAACACGATGCCACGAGCGAGCACCTGCATTCCGAGCGGCACGTGTGTAGCCGTCACCAGCAGCCCCGCGACCAGGGCCGGCAGAAAAATTCCAAATTGCACGGTGTCGAAATTCATTTCACCACCGCGAGCAAGCGTGCCATGGTGTCATCGAACAGTCCGAACAGGTCTTTGGCTGCTTCGCTGCCGCCGACGGTAAAGGGCAGCATGACTTCCGGAATCCTGGTGCGCTCGGCAAGGAATTGCGCGGGTTTCGGGCTGTTGTATGCGGCGTAGATGATGATTTTTGCCGGCTCGCGCTGCATGCGGCCAACCAGCTCGGCGAGGTAAGCAGAGGTCGGTGGGATCCCGGGCTTGGGCTCTAGGCTTCCGACTTCGCGCAAACCGAGCCATTTGATGAAGTACGACCAGTCCTTGTGATAGACAACGATCGGCACGCCCCTGAGCGGTGCTGCCTGCTGCTCCCATCGCTGAATGGCCGATCGCCAGCGCGCCAGGAACGACTTGCCGCGCGAGCGATAGGTCGGCGCATTCGCCGCATCCAGTTGTGTCAGCCGCTCGATCAAGGCTTCGGCAACCTTGGCGATATTTCGCGGATCGGTATGGATGTGAGGATTGCCGCCGGGATGAATGTCGCCGTGAGAGCGATCGATCGTTGCCGGAATCTCGATTCGCGCAACGTACTGCGACGCTTCCAGGTAGCCAGGGTTGCCGGGCTGGACTCTGGCATTGCCCGCCTGGCTCAGCAGCACCGGCAGCCAGCCGATTTCCAAATCCGAACCGGTGCACACGACCAGATCCGCGCTGCGCATGCGCGCGATCAGGCTGGGCCGCGCCTCCACCCGATGCGAATCCTGCGCCGCGGTGGTCGCCGAACTCACTGCGGCCTTGTCGCCGGCGATTTCGCGTACCAGCGACGCCCATTCGGACTGGCAGGTGAACACATTGAGCGCGGCGGCGGTCGGCGCAGCGAGCCCGACCAAACAGACAGTGACAAGCAGTGTCGAGATCCGTTTCATTGTTCGCCGCCTCAGAACTTGTGCGCGCCATGCGCGCCCATGCTTGTGATGAATTGGAGGAAGACCTGATTGTCGGTCGCGCCCCGGCGCGAGGTGTCGCGTGCGAACTGGAGCCGGATGCGGCTGAACTCGCTCGGGCTCCAGTCGGTCATGAGCGTGTTGCGGGTCGGGTTATAGCCGGCCAGCATCGGAAAGTCAGCGGCGGTCAACGCGCCGGAATCCACCAGGCCAATGCGGGTCGTACCCGCGTCGAGACGGTCGTAGCGGTAACCCAGCCGCCATTGCGGCATGAATTGATATACGCCTTGCACATACCAGCCCGACTGGCGCGCGCTCAGCCCATTGCCCTGAGTTCCGAAAGAAGCCGCAAGCGTGTCATACGTCAGCGTGCCCCGTTCGTTGCGGCGGAAATACTCGCCCTGCAGCTTGAAGCTGTTGTAGGACGAATTGCCGTTGGGCGCCCACTTGAGCACGCCGCTCAGAGCCCACAGGCGAGCCTTGCCGCTGAAGCTGTTGGTGACCGTGGCGCCGGCGGAATCGAGATCATCGTAGGTGCGCTCCTGCGGCGAAGTGCGCAAGTAGGAAAGGCCCAACTGCCAGGCCGTGCTGGCGCCGATATCCCCGCCGACATGGGTGAAGAAGTTCGCCGAACCGAAGCCGTTTTTGTTACGCCCACCCGCAGGCGCCGCGGGAAACTGCCGCCCGCGACCCAGTTCCAGCCCAAAATCGATATAAGTCTCGGTGGGGGCCACCCAGCGCAGCTGCACCCCGTCCTCGCCCAATCGGTTGCCCAGAAAAACCTTGTTGGCGAGCGGCGCATCAGTGAAATCCCAGGCGTGTGCGTGAATTTCATTGAGATAGCCGACGCCGGAAAAGAACCGGCCCGCCTTGAGCGTGAAGCCCTGCTGCAGCGAGAGCGTCTGAATGAATGCCTCCTCCACCGCCACGGTGTCGTCTGGCGCCAGCGCGAAGATTGCGGTACCGCGGAGGTTATGGTCGATATTCGCCGAGAGATTCAGCTCCGACTCGCCAAGGCTCGCGCCTCGGGACGGTGGGTTGACCTCCCCGAGCGTCGGTGCAAATCCGTTGATGCGGTAGTTGTTCGGATCTTGCGAGAGATTGCCGTAGGTGCCGTTCAGAATCAGCGAGATGCCCGGGTTGAACACGTTTTCCCCCCTCGGCCGGCCGCTCGCCTGCACCGCAGCCTGGGTTGCCGCGCTTTCCGCCTTGCTCGCGGCAGCTTCGGTCTTTCCCGCGGCCGCTTCAGCCCGCTGCAACCGCTTCTCCAGCGCTTCAATTCTCTTCTCGTACTGCTCCCTTAATTGCCTGACCTGCTCTCGCAGTTCCTTTAGGTCATCCCCGGAGGCCGCATTTGCGGCGTGCGACCAGCTAAGCGCCGCCGAAACCACGAGTGCCGTGACGGTTCTTCTGCCCATGATCCTTGCTCCATAAGTTTGATTTGCTGCGGGCAGGTGACAAAGCGGCCCGCAAATCCTCCACTTCGCTTAAACGACGAGGTGGAAGCTTGAACTTCGAGAGCTAGGACAGTAACGGGGGAGCGCGCGAATCGAACGCAATTCGCGGCGGTCGCGGATGCGAAACGAGAAATTCAACGGCCACCTGCACATCGACCCGAGGCGGCTCGAAAGCAAGCGCCAGGATCGGCAGCGCGCTGGCGACGGCTTGGAACGGGATATCTTGCTCGGCCGGGTGCAGCGGTGGAATATTCTTGTCGCCGTGCTCGATCTTTGCCAGTTCGAGGGCAACGTGCGACAGCGCGTCCAGTTGCGCGGCGGCCTGCGAAAACAGCAGTGCAAAAACCAGAAAGACAAACAACGCAACGCGGCGCTGCCTACCCTTGCGGCGCACGCTGCTTGGCATCGTCATTCAATCCCCGTAGAGCTTCTGCTTGAGTTCCCGCCGCGATTGCGCCTCGATCGTGAGCGTAGCCGTGGGCCGCGCCAGCAGCCGCGCAATGCCGATCGCATCGCCGGTTTCTTCACAGTAGCCGTAGCTGCCGTCCTCGATGCGGCGCAAGGCCTGCTCGATTTTTTTCAGCAGTTTGCGTTCGCGATCGCGCGCGCGCAGCTCGAGCGCGTACTCCTCCTCGATGGTCGCCTGGTCGGTTGGATCGGGCTCGATATCGTGTTCGCGCAGATGTTCCGAGGTGATATCGGCTTTCTGCAGCAACTCGCGCTGCATGGCGCGCAGCCTTTCGCGGAAAAACGCGATCTGTTCAGGGCTCATATACTGCGCAGGGGGTGCGCGCAACAGATCGGCTTCTGTCAGGCCGGCGTACCTCTCTTGGTTTCGCGCCGCGGCCACCGATGCAGCCGCATTGCTGCCGCCAATCTGCCCCGCCTTGCGCGCGGATTCGACTGGCCGGGGTACTGGCGTGGCTGCAACGGCTACGCTTCTGGCGGCGTTCCTCTTTCCTGGGTTAGCGCGCGCAGCCTTCTTGACGCTGGCCGGCTTGCCCGGCTTGCGTACGGCCACCGGCTTGCGCCCGGCCACCGTCTTGCGCGACGGGGCCGGTTTCGCGTTCTTTGCCGAGCGCGGGTGTTTGGACGCGCCAGCGCCGCCTCTAACCGCTTTCGTTTTCAATGCGCTTGCACTGGGCATCGCTCAAGATCCTAACTAGTTCCTCGCACAGCCTAGTTGCTATTAACACCGCTCAGGCGTATTCGATTCCTGCTCCCTGGCACCGGGGGCCGGCAAAACCAAATTCTCGTCCTGCACCTCAGCGCGAATCATGGTGCGAGGCGCAGGCCGGACAACTGCGGCAGAGCCTCAAATTGACGAAATGCGCCGCCACCAGGAGCGCACCCCCCGCGACGGTGAGGGCGATGGTCCACTCGTGCGCCACCGTTCCCTCGCCGGCGAAAGCTGCTGTGGAGATCAGCCCGAGCCCCGCTGCCATTGCGCCGGCGACTCCCCAGCTGCGATGCAGCTTGAGGCCCGGCACCAGAGCAAGCGCAGCCACCGGCGCCAACATGAGGGCCATCAGCACATGAACGGTGCCCTCCTGGAGCCATTGCACCGCGAACAAGGGCAGCGCCACCAAAGCCACCGGAAGCAGCAGGCAGTGCGCCAGGCAAATCAGCGATAGAGCGATGCCCAGCCGGTCCCACCTCGATCTATATTCCATCACGTTCGCACCAATTCAAGGGCACTCGGCGCAAAGGCCGGTCACCGTTAACTCCACGCGTTCGGGACGGCATCCGCGCGGCAGTTGCATTGCTATCCTGCGCGCCGACGTCTCATCCAAGCACAATACTTTGCCGCAGCGCCTGCACTGGAAATGCGCATGGCTGGGGTGGGCCTCACCGGCTATCGAGAACCTCCAGATTCGGTCCGAACCGGCAATTCTATGCGCCAACCCCTTGCTGACCAGCCACTCAAGGACGCGGTACAGCGTCACTCGGTCGATCCGGGCAGCGCCGAGCGCCTTTTCAATTTCCTGATGCGAGCGCGCCTCCCCCGCCGCGAGCAAAGCCTCCAATACCCGCACCCTAGGCGCGGTCAATCGTTCGCCCGTTGCGCGAATGCGTTCGCGCGCAGACTCGAGCGTGCCGTTCGCGGTCATGGGGCGATTATGGTAGCGTCCCCAAGCTGCAATTGCAACACAGTTGCGTTGAACGCCTGGCTCAGTTGCGCCTCAGGAGCAGTCCCTTCAGGTATTCGCCCTCGGGAAATTCGAGCAGCAAAGGGTGATCCGATGCGGCTTGAAAGCGCTCGAGAATGCTGGCCGAGACAGCCGCATCGGCAGCCGCCCCGGCAACGATTTTCTGGAACAGGTCGGCCGAGACGCCCCCCGAGCAGGAGAAAGTCGCCAGCAGCCCGCCGGGCCGAAGAAGCTTGAATGCAAACAGGTTTATGTCCTTGTAAGCACGCGAGGCAGCCTGCGCGTGCCGCTGCGTCGGGGCGAACTTGGGAGGATCGAGCACGATCGCATCGAAGTTGCGCCCCTTGGCGTGCATCTCGCGCAGAAAACGGAACACGTCCGCCTCGATCCAGGAAACTCGCGCGGCTTCGAGTCCGCTCGCCAGCAGATTGCGCTGCGCGAGCGCCAGTGCGGAGGCCGAACTGTCGACCGATACGACACTGCGCGCGCCTCCCGCGAGCGCTGCCAGCGAAAAGCCGCCGCTGTAGCAAAAGCAGTCGAGCACCTCGCGCTCGGCGAAAAGCGCGCGGATGCGCTGGCGGTTGGCACGCTGGTCGAGAAAAAAACCCGTCTTTTGGCCGCTCGCCGGATCGATCAAGAAATGCAGGCCATACTCGGTGATTTCCACAGGGCCGGACGGCGCCGCGCCCGACAGGGGTCCCGCGCGCCTGGGCAATCCTTCCAGTTCGCGTGTTTCCGTGTCGGAGCGCTCGTAGATCTGCGCGCAACCGCTCAGTTCGCCAAGCAGTTCAACCAGCGCAGCGCGCCAACGTTCGCAGCCGGCAGCGAGAATTTGCACCACCAGCGTGTCCGCATAACGATCGACGACGAGCCCGGGCAAACCGTCGGATTCCCCGTGTACCAATCGCAGCGCATCGACCGCTGCCGCCGGCAGCAGCGCACGGCGCAGACTGAACGCCGTCTGCAATCGGCGGCGAAACAGTTCCGGGCCGGGCACTTCCGCCTTTTCGAAGCTCCATACGCGGCAGCGAATCTGCGACGTCGGGCTGTATGCCGCCCAAGCCAAGAATTGGCCTTGGCTGGAGCGCACTTCCACGCTATCGCCCGATTGCAGATCATCAGCGACGGCGCCGATCGCACCGGAGAAGATCCAAGGATGGCGGCGCAGAAGCGACTTCTCGCGCCCGGGCTTCAGCACTACCGCCGGGTGCGCGTGTCTCGCCCTCGGCTGGACTGCGGGCATCGATACCTTATCGCCCCGACTTCTCACTCCCCGGCGCCCGCCGGTCACTTCCTCTTCGCCCGCGGGTGCGCGGCGTCGTAAATCTTGGACAAATGCTGAAAGTCGAGATGGGTATATATCTGCGTGGTGGCGATGCTCGCGTGCCCAAGCATTTCCTGAACCGCGCGCAGATCGCCCGCGGACTGAAGCAGATGCGTTGCAAAGGAGTGTCGCAGCACGTGCGGATGCACTTCCGAGCCAACACCGGATTTGGTCGCCCAGCGCTTGAGGCGCAATTGCACCATGCGGTGCGAAATGCGCGTGCCGCGCGAACTCACGAACAGCGCATGCTCGCCTGGCTTCGCCACCAGCGCTCGCAGCTTAAGCCACCCCGCGAGCGCCGCGAGCGCCTTGGCCCCGACCGGCACCCGGCGCGTTTTGCCGCCCTTGCCGGTAACCGTCACCTCTTCCTCCGAAGTCATTTGGCGGGCGGCGCTGACATCGAGCGAGACCAACTCGGCCAAACGCAGCCCCGAGGAGTAGAAGAGCTCGAAGATCGCTCGGTCGCGGGTTTCCAGAGCGCCATCCGCGGCGATTTCGAGCAGCTGCATTGCCGCCTCCGGAGAGAGAGCCGAGGGCAATTGCTTCGGGCTCTTGGGCGCGCGCACCCCGGTACAGGGATTGAGAGGGAAACGCCTGTGGCGCACGAGCCAGCCGTAGAAGCCGCGCCAAGCCGAAAGCATGCGCGCCAGCGTCTTGCCGGATAGGCCCCGCGCGTGCAGTTGGGAGACCGCGCGTCGAATGGCCGGTGGAAGCACGCTTTCGATCGGCGTACCTGGCATGAGCTCGAAGAGCGCTTCGATGTCGCGGCGGTAGTTGCTAGCGGTATGCGGCGACAGGCGCCGCTCCTGCTCCAGATTGCGAATGAAATCGGCGAGCAGCGCTGGTCGGGGATCAACGGCGGAGGCGCTCTCCTTGCCCATCTCAGAGGTCGCGCGCGAGCGCCGCGCTTACCAGCTCGCCCAGGCGTCGCAGATACAGCGTGCCCATCTCGGGGTAAAAGCGGCGCGGATCCTCGCTGCCAAGGGCGAGCATGCCGATGCAAGCGCCATCGGTGAGCGGCATCAGCGCCACCGAGCGGATGTGATCGGCCACCTCGCCGAACCAGCCTGCCGCTTCGGCATTCTGGTTCGGCCCGCAGAACGGCTGTGTAAGTCCGGCCGCGTACGCCTTCAACGCGTCGCTGACCTGGCCATACTCCGCCACCGGAGCCGAAGTGGTGTGCGTCCAAATTCGCAACGCCGAATGCGGCACGGCGAAATCCTCGCGCAAATTGTGGTAAAGCACCGCGAGAAGCCCTTCGATCGAGCGCGCCTCAAGCAACGCGATGCAAAGCCGGTGCATCCTTTCGCCGATGGCGTCGTTTTCCTCGCCGAACTGTATCAGCTCGGCGAGCTTCGCCTCGAGCGCCTTGTTCTTCTCGCGCAACGCTTGCAGCTGCCAATCCGAAATCGGGATCGCCTGTCCGCCATGGGGATTCGGGATGCAAATCTGTGACAGAAGTTCCGCATAGTCGGCAAAGAACGTTGGGTTTTCCCTGAGGTAATTGGCGATGTCGTCAGCGTTCATCAATTTCAATTTCTCCGTCGAATACAGAAACTGCGGGACCGGTTAGCCAGACCGCGTGGTTCAGGTCATTCTCGCCGCCATTCCAGCTCACCGTCAAATTCCCGCCAAGCAGCCCCGGGGCGGATCCCCAGCGACCACCGCATGTGCGAACTACAGCATACATGCAGCCGTGTGTGACTGTTCGCCATTTCTGTGTCAATCAGTCCGCGGAGGTCAGTACCACTTCGACTCCCCGTGGGGACGAGTCTTGAATCGCTTGTGTGTCCAGAGATACTGTTCGGGCATCTCGCGCACACGCTCCTCGATGAACTCATTCATGCGCCTCGTGTCGGCGAGCAAGTCCTCGCTGGGAAAATCCTCCCAGGCCGGATAGCAACGCAGCTCGTAGCCGGCGCCTCCCTTCAGCATGCGGGTCACGCACGGCACTACCCTTGCCTTGGTCAGCCGCGCCAGACGCGCCACGCCCGTGATGGTTGCCGCAGGAACGCCGAAGAAAGGAACGAACAGCGCGTCGCGAGGGCCGTAATCCTGGTCCGGAAGGTAGTAAAGCGGTAACCCCTGTTCGAGCGCCTTGAGCACCGGCTTGATGCCCGCCTGGCGCGAGAACACGCGCTGGTTGCCAAAGCGCGTCCGCCCCTTGAGCAACATCCTGTTCATCACTTTGCTTTTTTGGTGCGCGTAAAGGCCGGTGCAGTCCACGTCGCAAGCGATCCGTGCAAATCCGACATCCAAGGAGACGAAGTGCGGCGCGAGCAGGATCACAGGACCGCCTTTAGCCGCGGTAAAGTGTTCGAAACCCTCCAGGCGCACGAGGCGCGTGAGGCGATCGCGCGGCGACCACCACAGGATGCCCCGCTCGAGGATGCTCCTGCCGACCGCACGAAAATGGCGCCGCGCAAGCCGCGCGCGTTCCGTCCGGGCGAGAGCAGGAAAGCAGCGCGCGAGATTGATAAAGCAGACCCGGCGCCGCTCGGCCCCGAGCGCGTAGAGCGTCATGCCGAGGGCCTCGCCTAGCCGGGCCAGAAGCGCGAGCGGCAGGAAATGCAGCAACCACATCAATGCCAGGGCGATGCGCGCAACCAAGCGACGTTCTCCTCACTTCCCACCCCTATCCCCTCGATCCTGAATCCTGACTCCCAAAGCCCCGATCCTCAATCCTGATTTCTGCTTGCCGGATCCTGATTTCTGGTTCCTGAATCCTGAGTTTCGGGCGGTTGGACACCCGCGGGCACCTTGTAGCGGTTGTAGGCCCATAGATACTGTGCCGGACAGCGCCGGACAAGCGCTTCGATAGCCCGGTTCATACGCCGCACGCTTGACTCGCCAGCAAACGGCTCGGGCAGCCGCTCGACATGTATGTGATAGCCGCGCCCGCGCGGCAGCCGCTCTGCGAAACCGATCAGCACCGATGCCCCGGTTTTCTCGGCCAGACGGGCTACCAGCGTCATGGTATAGGCAGGGCGGCCGAAGAATGACACCCACTCGCCCTCGCCTTCGCCGGGCACCTGGTCGGGAAGGATTCCGATCGCCTCGCCTTTCTTCAGGGCGCGCAGCAGCGCGCGCACGCCGGTGAGGTCCGCCGGGACACTCTTCATCATTTCGCGGTCGCGACCCGCACGCATGAGCGGTTCGAGCCAGCCGACCTTGGGCGGACTGTAGAGGACGGTTATCGGGTGGCGCAGGCTGAACCACTGGGCCGCCACCTCCCAGCAGCCCAGGTGCGGCTCGAGCATGATGAGACCTTTGCCGCGCCCCAGTTCGGTCTCGACGAGGTGCCAGCCCTCGGGCTCGCGCATGCCTGCGACTATCCGCGAGCGCTTTTTCAGCCAGATCGCCGGCAATTCCATGACGCCCTTGCCGGCCTCCGCAATGGCCGCGCGCGCGCAGGACGAATCGAGAAAACCAGCCTGCGCCAGATTCTGCTTCAAATATGCCCTATAGCGGCGCGAACCGAGGTAGACGGTCCAACCGACGACGACTCCAAGCGCATGGAGCAACCACAACGGCAATGCCGCAAGCAGCCGCGGCAGAATGGGCAGAAGTTGGGTTACGGGTTCGGGATCGTGTGTTATTCTTTGGGCCCTTTTATCTACCAGCAAGGATTTGCCCCGAACATGCGCAGCTTTCTTTTCACTTCCGAATCGGTATCCGAAGGTCATCCGGATAAGGTCGCGGACCAGATTTCCGATGCAATTCTGGACGCCATTCTAGCGCAGGATAAATACTCCCGGGTCGCCGCGGAAACCCTGGTCAACACGGGCCTGGTGGTTCTGGCGGGCGAGATTACCACGCGCGCCACCATCGACTACAACCAAGTCGCGCGCGACACCATCCGTCGCATCGGTTACGACAATACCGAGTACGGTATCGACTACAGAGGCTGCGCGGTTCTGGTTGCCTACGACAAGCAGTCGCCCGACATTTCACAGGGCGTCACCGAGGGTCAAGGCCTTGATCTGGAGCAGGGCGCCGGCGACCAGGGGCTGATGTTCGGTTACGCCTGCGACGAGACGCCGCAACTGATGCCTTTGCCGATTTACCTTGCCCACCGCCTGATGGAGCGTCAGTCACAGCTGCGGCGCGACGGGCGCCTGTCTTGGCTGCGTCCGGACGCCAAGTCCCAAGTGACCGTTCGCTATGTCGATGGCAGGCCCGAATCGATCGATACCGTGGTGATCTCCACGCAACACGCCCCGGACATCGAGCACAGCAAGCTCTCCGAGGCGGTGATCGAGGAAATCATCAAGCCGGTGCTGCCGAAGAAGCTGGTCAAGGGCGAGATCAAGTACCTCGTCAATCCGACCGGTCGCTTCGTGGTCGGTGGCCCGCAGGGCGACTGTGGCCTGACCGGGCGCAAGATCATCGTCGACACCTACGGCGGTGCCGCGCCCCACGGTGGCGGCGCCTTCTCCGGCAAGGATCCCTCCAAGGTCGATCGCTCTGCAGCCTACGCCGCGCGATACGTCGCCAAGAACGTGGTTGCCGCCGGCCTCGCCTCCAAGTGCCTGATCCAGGTGTCCTACGCCATCGGCGTGGCGCGGCCGACCTCGGTCATGATCACCACATCCGGCACCGGAAGAGTTTCCGACGAAAAAATCGCAGAATTAGTGCAAAAGCACTTCGATTTGCGGCCGAAGGGTATCGTGCAGATGCTCGATCTGCTGCGCCCGATCTACCAGAAGACGGCTTCTTACGGCCATTTTGGCCGCGACGAGCCCGAATTCACGTGGGAGAATATGGACAAGGCCGCTGCGCTCGCAGAAGACGCGGGAATAAAGAAAGGGGCCGCGGTTACCGCGTGAGACAACGCTCGCCGGGGAAGAAGTGGCCGGTCTTGCGCCGGCCTTTTTCTTGGAACGGTGCCGGCAACTCAGTTCTTAGCCGACGAGGCACGCGGGGAGCGGAGTTCTAGGCAAGACCGTAGCGGCGCCGCAAGACGGAACAGCCCCATCGGCACCTGCTTGCCGTTGACGATTATCGGTACGGCCCGAGTATGCGGCCCTCGGCCCGGTTAGAATGTACACGCTGCAGGAGAGGAGGGCAGCCCGTGTTGTTTCCGCTTTTCCCCGCGCACCGCATTGCCCGAGTCAATTACGCGCCGCGAGCGCTGGCATTCGCCTATATATTTATTGTGGTTGTCTTGCTGATCGCGGAGCGCGGCGGAAGCGCCTGGGTCATCGCATTTGGTGTTCTTCAGTTCATCGTCTATCCGCATCTCGTCTATCTCCACGCCCGGATTGCACACGATTCCAAGCGCGCCGAGATGAACAATCTTCTGGCCGATGCGCTGCTCCTCGGGGCATGGACGGCGCAGTTGAGTTTCCCCTTGTGGCTCAGCTGCGGCTTACTTCTTGGACCCAGCCTCAATAACGCCGCGCACGGCGGCATCCGGCGCCTGGGTATGGGGCTTCTGCTGTTCGCCGCAGGGGCGCTGATCTGGGCCGTGCTGATCGGCGCTAGCTACCAGCCCAATACGGGGCCTATGGTTACCGGGTTTGCCATGGCCGGGATCGTTGGCTACGTATCCTGGATCGGCATCTTGGTCTATGAACAGAACAGGCGCCTGGTGCGCACGCGCAGCGCCCTGAAGAGCAGCGAAGAACAATTCCGCTTTATCGCCGAGCACGAGGGGGATCTGGTTTGCGTATTGGATACGAACGGGCGGGTGCAATACGCCAGTCCTTCGCATTTGAGCTATATCGAGCCGGGGGCGATGGCGCCGGGCACCGAGTGGATAAATCTGGTCCACGCGGAAGATCGCCTGAACGCCCGGCAGTTTCTCACTCTCCTGCGGTCGACCAAATCGAGCGAACGCGTTCAGCTTCGAATGTTTCCCTCCGACGGGAACTGGCATATCGTCGAATGCCTGGGAAATCCGGTGCAGGACGAAAACGCAACCACGCAGATGATCGTATTGGTATCGCACGACGTTACGGCCTATCTGCGCGCCGAGATCCAGTCACAGCTGGCGTCGCCTTGAATCAGGCGACAGGGCGAACCCAGGATATGGCCTCAATCCTAAAGCCGGACGAGCCGGAACCAAAGGAGCTGGTTTTTGCCGTTTATCGATCTCCCCTTTTCGTGCAATTGCGAGCAATTGCGCGAAAAGGGGAGACGGATTTAGAGACCGAATCTTCGCCTGTCAGCAATCGAGTTGTAAGAGCCTAAGGGACCAGAGAAAAGAAAAACGTCGCCCCCTGCCCTTCCTGGGATTCGGCCCAGATCCTGCCCTCGTGGCGCGCAATTATTCGCGAAACGATGCTCAACCCGATGCCGGTTCCTTCGAATTCTGCCTGAGTGTGCAGCCGCTGAAACGGCGCAAATAGCCGTTCGGCGAACTGCTGATTGAAGCCAGCGCCATTGTCGCGAACAAAATAGACCGGATTTCCGCTCGCCTGGAGTTTGCCGATTTCGATTCGCGGCTGAGGCGTTCTCGAGGTGAATTTCCACGCGTTGCAAAGCAGGTTTTCGAGCGCGATGCGCAACAGGCTGGGATCGGCATGTGCACGCATTCCAGGCCCCACGATAACCTGGGTTTTCCCGCTCGGATCCGCGAGGGCCAGTGCTTCGGCGACCTCGGAGGCCATGGCGCTCAGATCAACGTCCTCCTTGCAGATCTCATGGCGCGCCACGCCAGCGAGCTTGAGCAGGTCATCGATCAAGCGTGTCATCCGGCCGGAAGCGGCACGGATCCGCTCCAGACGATCCGCGGAGCCCGGATCGAGCCCGCCACCAAGGCCCTTGGCGAGCATTTCGGTGAACCCATCGATGGCCCGAAGCGGCGCTCGAAGATCATGTGAAACCGAATAGGTGAATGCCTCGAGTTCCCGGTTGGCCGCCTCCAGCCTGCGGTTCGACTCGTCGAGCGCGGCAGTCCTTTCTGCGATCCGGCGCACCAGGTCCGCTTCGCTCTTCGCCAATTCCTTGAACGCTTCGCTTGCGCGCAGCATGTAGCGTAAGCGCCGCCCGAGTATCGACCATGCCACCGGCCGGGTGATGAAGTCGGTAGCGCCGACCTCGTAGGCGTGGTCGATCGAGGTGGCGTCGTTCAACACCGTCAGCATCACGATCGGTATGCGATCCCCCAAGGGTCGCCTGCGCAGTTCCGTGCAGGTGGAGAAGCCATCCATACCGGGCATACGCACGTCGAGGAGCACGATGTCGGGCCTGGCGCGGTCGAATACCTCCAGACCGGTGAGGCCGCTATCGGCCTCCTCCACGGCGAAACCTTCGCGCTCCAGTGCTTCACGCAAGACGATGCGCTGGGTCCGCTCATCGTCGATCAGGAGCACTATCGGCTGCCTTGACGCGGCTTCGCCGGTCAGATTTAGACCATTCTTCCTTGTCAGCCCGTTGGCCGCGGGAAGATTTATCAGATTCTTTCGATCGTCGCCCGTGCCGTTGGAAAAGCGGGGGGCAGATGGCTCAGTCCGACTGACTGCCGCCTTCAGACCGCTTGATTTTCGCATGCCGACGAACCCCCCTCTTGGGGCGCCATTATGCGCGTGCCGTCCTTGCCTGACAATCCAGGGCGTAAAGCAGGATCTAGGAATTCGGGATCGAGGATCTAGGGGTTGCTCGCCCCTGCACCCCTCGCACAAAAGAGAAGAAGGGCTCCTTGCGGAGCCCTTCAGTTTGCGAACCGCTTACAAGGCTTATGGCCTGGGGAGAGTCCTAGCAGCGATGGCTGCTATTTGCGCGGCCGTTAGGGGACCCGTTGTGCCTGGAGGGATGCCGTGGCAGCTGCCGCAGCCAGCTGTGGAAACGAGCATGCCCATGTTACCCCTGTCGGAACTAATCGCGGTCGATATCTGCACTGCCGTCCTCCCCACCTTTCCAGTCGCACCGTGACAGGCACTGCAGTAGGCGTCGTAGGTCGCCCAGCCATTGGGTCCCGCAAGCGTGGTGGTGGTCGTCGTCGCCGTCGTGGTGGTCGTTGTGGTGGTAGTCGTCGTCGGCGCTGCGGTCGTCGTCGTCGGCGCAGCAGTGGTGGTCGTCGGCCGCGCTGTCGTCGTCGTGGTAGTGGTCGTCGTTGGCGCTGCGGTCGTCGTCGTCGGCGCAGCAGTGGTGGTCGTCGGCCGCGCTGTCGTCGTCGTGGTAGTGGTCGTCGTTGGCGCTGCGGT
>JACQTO010000206.1 GCA_016210745.1 Betaproteobacteria bacterium | reverse complement strand
GCACGAAAAGAGGGAGATTGATAAACGGCAAAACCAGCTTCTTTGGTTCCGGCTCGTCCGGCGTGCGAACGACTAGCTACTTTTCGTCGAGGGCCGTCCAAAACCTGGCGCGCAATTCGGGCAGTACTTCGCGCTCGAACCAGGAGTGTTGCTGCAGCCACCTGCGGTTGCGCGGACTTGGGTGGGGCAGCGGAAAGAATTCCGGCAAGTATTCGGGCCAGGCACGCACGGTCTCCGCCAGCGTTTTCCGGCGGCGATCGCCGAGGTAGTAGCCCTGCGCATACCAGCCGACGAGCAGTGTGAGCCTCAGGCGCGGCAGCAGGGCGCGCAACCGCGGATGCCATAGCGGGGCGCACTCAGGACGCGGCGGCGCATCCCCTGACGGGCCTTTGCCCGGATAGCAGAACCCGGCTGGGATGATTGCGATGTGGCGCGCGTCGTAGAACGCATCGCGATCGATGCCGAGCCATTCACGCAGCAGGTCCCCCGAAGGGTCGTTCCAGGGGATGCCGGTTTCGTGCACTTTGCGTCCGGGGGCCTGCCCGACGATTTGTACCGTTGCGCTCGCAGCCGCGAGCAGAACAGGCCGCGGGAAATTGGGTAGTTTCCCCTCGCATATCCGACAGGCGCGCACCTCGAGGAGCAATCGGTCCAGTTTTGTCAGCGCCATGGGGCAATTTCACCACATGTTAAGATATGCCGTTAAAAACAGCGCTGCGCCGACATGCCGCTTTCCTCCCTTACGGCAGTTTCACCGCTCGACGGGCGCTATGGCTCACAGCTGGAATCCCTGCGGCCGTATTTCAGTGAATTCGGCCTGATTCGCTACCGCATTCGGGTCGAGCTCGAATGGCTGATCGCCTTGGCGCATGCCCCGGAGTTGGCCGAGATCGGCCCTTTTTCGACTGCGACGGTCGAGGCGTTGCGCCGCCTTGCGGTGGATTTTGGCGAGGCTGACGCCGCGAGCGTCAAGGCGATCGAGGCCGAAACCAATCACGACGTAAAGGCAATCGAGTACTGGCTCAAGCGGCGCACGCCGAATAACGACGAGGTGACCAAGGCGGTCGAGTTTATCCATTTCGCCTGCACCTCGGAAGATATCAACAACCTGTCCTATGGGCTGGCCCTCGAGGATTCGCGCGCCAAGGTGCTGCTGCCGGAACTCGATGCACTGATTGAGCGGCTTGCCGCGATGGCCCGTGAAAACGCCGATTCTCCGATGCTTTCGCGCACACACGGGCAGCCGGCCACACCGACCACGCTCGGAAAAGAGCTTGCCAATGTCGTTCACCGTTTGCGCCGCGCGCGCAATGCCGTTGCGTCGGTGCGCATGCAGGGCAAGATCAACGGCGCAGTCGGAAACTATAACGCCCATCTGGCGGCCTACCCCGCGTTTGACTGGGAGGCGCTCGCGCGAAGCCTCGTCGAGTCGCTCGGCCTCGAATTCAATCCTTATACGACCCAGATCGAACCGCACGACAGCATTGCCGAATTGCTCGATGCGGTCTCGCGCGCCAATACCGTGCTGCTCGATTTGGACCGCGATCTTTGGGGCTACGTTTCGCTGGGCTACTTCAGGCAGAAGCTCAAGGCGGGCGAAGTCGGTTCCTCGACCATGCCGCACAAGGTCAATCCGATCGATTTTGAGAACTCCGAAGGCAACCTAGGTATTGCCAACGCGTTGCTGCGGCATCTGGCGGACAAGCTGCCGGTGTCGCGCTGGCAGCGCGACTTGTCGGATTCGACCGCATTGCGCAATCTTGGCGTCGCGCTCGGGCACTCGCTGCTCGCGTGGCGCTCCTGCCTGCGCGGGGTGGGAAAGCTCGAGGTCGATTCCCGGCGCCTGGCCGAGGATCTGGATGCCAACTGGGAAGTGCTTGCCGAGCCGATCCAGACAATCATGCGCCGCTACGGCGTTCCGAACGCCTACGAACAGCTGAAGGCGCTTACCCGCGGCAAAGGCATCACGCGCGAAGGCTTGGCCGAGTTCATTCGCGGGCTCTCTATCCCGGAAGACGCGAAACAGCGCCTGCTGGCGTTGAGCCCCGCATCCTACACGGGCAAGGCGGCGGCGCTGGCAAAAAGGATCTAAGAGGGAAGCGCGGAGGGCCGCGGCGTGGGCGTCGCCGCCGGGTAACGATGCCGGCAGCCCGACGACTGCGAGGGTTCCATCATCTCAAGGTTCGGCGGTCGCCGGCGCGTCCGCCATCCACTATTTCGGTTCGTCAGCCAGCGCCGGCAGGGCGCGCAGGTAAGCGATCAGCGCGGCAAGGTCCTCGGGGGTGAGCTTACCGGTACTGTTGCGGATGACCTCGCCCATCGTTTCGCCGACGACATCGCCCTCGGGATCGAGACCAGTCTCGAGGAATTCCTTCAGCTCCGCGTCGTTCCATTTTTTCAGTCTGGTCGGGGTCAGGTTGGGTACGCTTTTGCCTTCGGGACCTTTCCTTGTGCCGGCCAGATGCCGGTCGCGTTTCGGGCCGCCGAGAAAGTTTCGTGCCGTATGGCACTCGCCGCAGTGGCCCAATGCCTCGACCAGATAAGCGCCGCGATTGACAAGCGGCGTGCGCCCTTTGTCGCTCGTGAACGGACCGGGGGTGAAGAACAGCCATTTCCACCCGAGGACGAGATAGCGCCAGTTGAACGGAAAGCGCAGCTCATGCGGCTGATTAGGCCGGCTGTTCGGCGGAAGCGTTCGCAGGAAGGCCCAGAGATCGCGGAGGTCGCTATCGGTGATGCGCGTAAACGATGGGTACGGGAACGCCGGATAGTAATGAGCGCCGTCGGGGCGCACCCCCAGGCGCATGGCGCGCAGGAAATCGGCCTCGGTCCAGCGTCCCAAACCGGCCTGCGGGTGCGGCGTGATGTTCGGGCCGAAGAAAGTTCCGAACGGAGTCTTGAGCGCGCGGCCGCCTGCAAAGGCGACGGCGTCCTTCCGGTCCTGCGTGTGGCAGCCAAGGCAGCCCCCGGCCTTGGCGAGGTATTCCCCGTTCCTCGCGTTACCTTGAGCGCAAGCAGTGCCAATTGCTGCGCCAAGCACCAGAGCCGCCACGATAGCCGGCAGTTCCACCGTATTCCTGCATACGATCCGTTGCCGGGCTCCCCGCATGGCTTGCCTTATCCATTGGTCTTGAACAGTGTGAATTCTAGGGCATCCCCAGGCAAGCGACGCGCAGGCCGGGTGTCGCGCAAGCCAGGGAGTGGCTTGTGCGCCGCTCCGGAAAAGCAAAGCCCCGCCGAAGCGGGGCTCGGTCGGGCTACTGGGCCCTCTACTGCTTCTTCTCGCGGAAGTTATCGTGGCAGTTGCCGCAGGACTTGCCGACGTCGCCGATCGCCGCCTTTATGGCGCCTTCGTTGCCGCCCTTGGTTGCAGCGGCAAGCTTGCCGACATTCGTCTGCAACAATTCCTGAGCCGCCTTGAACTTGGCCGCGTCCTTGTAGACCGCCGGCAGCGCAGCGCTCTTGATGTCCGCGGTGGCGGGGCTGAACCCGTCCCAGGGCATCTGGCTCAGTACAGTGAGGAATTCCGCGTTGCGGGCGACAATTTTCCCGTTATAGGGCATCTTGCCCTGGGCCATTTGGCTCAGGGGACCGAAATACTTGCCCGTCAATGTCATCGCCGCTTGGCGCTGTTTTACCAGGACCTCAGGTTTTGCCTGCGCAACCGCGCTGAGTGTATAACCGGCGCCGAGTGCCAGCGCCAAGCCCGCCGCAAGAAGTTTCTTGTTCATCTGGATCTCCGGAAAAAGTAGGGTTGATGCCGGCGAGATGCTCACCGCACTCGCCGCACGGACGATAAAACAGCCCAAGGGGCCGCTTTATTCCCGCCACCACATCGCATTTACTGCACAGATGATAAAACAGCCCAAGGGGCCGCTTTATTCCCCCCCTCCAGCAACAAAGCTACCGAACCATATCAAATATAGTTCAATTCCTAGACAACCGCCTCGTCCTTGCGTTCCTTGACCGGCTTGACCAGGTCCTCGCGCCTGACTCCGAGCCAGCGCACCAGCGGCGCCATGACGAGGACCGACGAGTAGATGCCGAACAGAATGCCGATGGTGAGTGCGACGGCGAAATAGTGCAGCGCCGCCCCGCCGAACAGCAGCATCGCCAGCACCGCTGCCTGGGTGCTGCCGTGGGTGATGATAGTGCGCGACATGGTGCGGGTGATGGCGTTGTCGATGATCTCGGTGACCGAGGCCCTTCTCATTTTGCGGAAATTCTCGCGGATCCGGTCGGCCACGACGACTGACTCGTTGACCGAATAGCCGAGGATGGCGAGGATTGCCGCGAGCACCGGCAGCGAAAATTCCCACTGGAAAAAGGCAAAGAAGCCCAGGATGATGATCACGTCGTGCAGATTGGCGATGATCGCCGCCACGCCGAATTTCCACTCGAACCGGAATGCCAGATAGATGACGATGCCAAGCGAAGTGACCAGAAGCGCGAGCGCGCCGTTCTCCGCCAGTTCGCGGCCGACCTGCGGCCCGACGAATTCCACCCGCTGCAGCTTGGCCGAGGCGTCCTCGGCCGTGAGCGATTCCATCACCGAGCGCGACAATTCGGCGCTGTTCTGGCCCGGCTTGAGCGGCATGCGCACCAGCACGTCGCGCGAGGAGCCGAAATTCTGCACGGAAAAGTCGTTGTAACCCTTCGCCTCCAGCGTTTTCCTGATGCGCTCGACGTCGGCGGCATTGTCGTATTTGACCTCGATTACGGTGCCGCCGGTGAATTCGATCGAGAAATTCAATCCGCGCGCCGCCAGAAAGCCCACCGCCAGCAGGAAAGTGACAAGCGATATCACGTTGAACGCCAGGGCATGGCGCATGAACGGGATGTCGCGGCGGATCTTGAAGAACTCCATGTTAATTCTCCGTAGTCGTGGGGAGTGGCTTACTCCTCACCTTTGTCATTTCCACGACGTGTTTCCGATCGCAAGGCGCTCCAGCCGGCGGCGCGTGCCGTAGGTCAGGTTGGCCAGGGCGCGGCTTACCACCACCGAAGAGAAGATCGAAGTGAAGATACCCAGGACGTGCACGACGGCGAAGCCGCGCACCGGACCGGAGCCGAATATGAGCAGTGCCAGACCCGCGATCAGCGAGGTGATGTTCGAGTCGATGATGGTGCCGAAGGCACGCTCGTAACCGGCGTGAATGGCCGCCTGAGGCGTCGAGCCCCCGCGCAGTTCCTCGCGGATGCGCTCATTGATGAGCACGTTGGCGTCGATCGCCATGCCCAAGGTGAGCGCAATGGCCGCGATGCCCGGCAGGGTGAGCGTTGCCTGGAGCAGCGAGAGCATGGCGAGCAGCAGCAGCAGGTTGGCGGAAAGCGCCACCACCGAAAACACCCCGAACACCACGTAGTAGACGATCATGAAAACCGATATCGCGGCAAACCCGTAGAGCGTCGCGTTGAAGCCCTTCTTGATGTTCTCCGCGCCGAGCGATGGCCCGACGGTGCGTTCCTCGATGATCTCCATCGGAGCGGCGAGCGACCCCGCGCGCAGCAGCAGCGCCGTGTCGTTCGCCTCCGTCGTGGTCATGCGCCCGCTGATCTGCACCCGCCCACCGCCGATTTCGCTGCGGATCACCGGGGCCGTGACGACCTCGCCCTTGCCGCGCTCAAAGAGCAGAATCGCCATGCGCTTGCCGACGTTTTCGCGCGTGTAATCCCTGAAAATGCGTGCACCGGCGGCATCCAGCGTCAAATGCACCGCCGGCTCTTGCGTCTGATTGTCGAAGCCGGGTTGCGCGTCGGTGAGGCGATCGCCGGTGAGCACCACCTGCTTTTTCACGATAAGGGGTGCGCCATTGCGCTCGACGTAGTACTCCGAGCCGAAGGGCACCTGTCCCTGGGCCGCTGCCGCGAGCGCCGAAGGGGACATGTTTTCCTCGTCCACCATGCGAATCTCGAGAGTCGCCGTGCGGCCGAGGATTTCTTTGGCCTTCGCGGTGTCCTGCACCCCGGGGAGCTGCACTACGACGCGGTCGGCACCCTGCTGCTGGATGATCGGTTCGGCAACCCCCAACTCGTTGATGCGGTTATGCAGTGTCTGGATGTTCTGCTTCAGCGCGAATTCCTGCGTGCGCTTCTGCGCCGTGGGGCGGATGGTTGCGGTGAGTTGCGGCTCGGGGCCCTCGCCGCTGTCGACAAGTTCCAGATCGACCAGATTGTCCTCGATTACTTTACGCGCCTTGACGCGGGTCTCGGTGTCGCGAAACTTAATCACTACCGAGTTGCCCTCGCGGGTGATGCCGGCATGGCGGATATTCTTGTCGCGCAGTTGCGATCGCACATCGCCGGCAAGCGAGTCCACGCGCTTGGTCAGGGCTGCCTTCATGTCCACCTGCAGCAGGAAGTGGACGCCCCCGCGCAGGTCGAGCCCCAGATACATCGGCAAGGCGTGAATGGCGGTGAGCCATGTCGGCGACGCGGACAGCAGGTTGAGGGCGACGGTGTAGGAGGGGTCTTGCGGGTTGGGGTTGAGCGCTTGGCTGATGATGTCCTTCGCCTTCAACTGGGTGTCGGTGTCGGCTAGACGCACCCTGATGCTGTTCAGATCCTGGAATACACCGGTGGACTGGACTCCGGAGCGCTTCAGGGCATCCTCGACCTTGGCGAGCACGGCGTTGTCGACCTTGACCGTTGGACGCGCCGAGGACACCTGCACCGCTGGAACCTCGCCGTAAAAGTTGGGCAGCGTGTACAGCAGTCCGAGGACAAGGACGATCGCGACGGTGATGTAGGTCCAGAGCGGATAGCGGTTCATGGAATGCGTGAGGAGTGAGGTGTGCGGAGTAAGGTGTGAGAAGCGAGGGATTCGAAAGCGATCGGCGGGGTTTTCTCCTCACTCCTCACTCCTTGCTCCTCGCCTAAATGGACTTGATCGTTCCCTTGGGCAGCAGCGTTTGAATCGCCGAGCGCTGTACGTTGATCTCGACCTGCGGCGCGATTTCGATCGAGATGTAGGCATCGCTTATCTTGGTAATCCTGCCGAGCACCCCGCCCGAGGTGACCACCTCGTCGCCTTTCTGCAGCGACTCGGTCATCGACTTGTGTTCCTTGGCGCGCTTCATCTGTGGTCGAATCAGCATGAAGTACAGCAGCACGAACATCAAGACGATCGGCAGCAGCCCGGTCCAGCCAGGATCGCCCGCGCCGGCGGCCTGGGCAAAAGCAGGGGAAATGATCACTAACGCCTCCAAGACCGGATTGTCGAACCTCAAATTGTACCATTCAAGGTCCGAAATTCAGTCACTGCCAACTTTGCGCTGCTCTCCGAAGGCCGCCGCGTAGTCATTCAGCCGACCCTCGCCTATCGCTTGCCGGAGCTCTTGCAGCAGTTGCTGGTAGTAGTGCAGGTTGTGGATGGTGTTAAGGCGTGCGCCCAGGATCTCATTTACTTTCTGCAGATGATGCAGGTAGGCGCGAGTGAAATTGGCGCAGGTGTAGCAGGCACACGTCTGATCCAGCGGGCGGATGTCGTCACGGTAGCGGGCGTTGCGGATCTTGACGTTGCCCCACCTCGCGAACAGCCACCCGTTACGGGCGTTTCGCGTGGGCAGGACACAGTCGAACATATCGATGCCGGTCTGGACTGCCTCGACGATGTCTTCGGGCGTGCCGACGCCCATCAGGTAGCGCGGCCGGTCGCCGGGCAGCGCGGCCGCGCTGTGCCTGAGTATCCGCCGCATTTCGCGCTTAGGTTCGCCCACCGACAGTCCGCCGATCGCGTAGCCATCGAAACCAATCTCGATCAGGCCCGCAAGCGATTCCTCGCGCAGGCGCTCGTACATTCCCCCCTGGACGATGCCGAACAGCGCGTTGGAGTTGTCCGCGTGCGCCAGTTTGCTGCGCCCGGCCCATCGCAGCGAAAGGCGCATCGAGTCGGCGGCATCGGCCTCGCTGACCGGAAACGGCGTGCATTCGTCGAATATCATGACAATGTCGGAATTGAGCACGCGCTGGATGCGCATCGATTCCTCCGGAGTCAGCAGCATCCGGTCGCCGTTGACCGGCGAGGCAAAGCGCACCCCTTCCTCGGTGATCTTGCGCAGAGTGCCTAGGCTGAACACCTGGAAGCCACCGGAGTCGGTGAGTATCGGGGCGTTCCATCCCATGAAGCGGTGCAGGCCTCCGTGCGCCGCTATCGCCTCCAGCCCGGGTCGCAACCAAAGGTGAAAGGTGTTGCCGAGCACGATACGCGTGCCATTTGCAGCCAGTTCGGCCGGGCTCATGGCCTTGACCGCGCCGTAGGTTCCCACCGGCATGAAAACAGGCGTTTCAACCTGGCCGTGAACAAGTTCCAAGATGCCGCGGCGGGCGGCGCCGTCGCGCTGCGTAACTTGGAATTTCATTGCGGCATTCTATCAATCAGCATCGCGTCGCCGTAACTGAAAAAACGATACCGCTGGGCAATGGCGTGCCGGTATGCATGGCGCACCGTCTCGACGCCTGCGAACGCCGAAACCAGCATCAGCAAGGTCGACTTCGGCAGGTGAAAATTGGTGAGCAAGCGGTCGACCACGCGAAACCGGTAGCCTGGCGTTATGAACAGGTCGGTTTCGCCCACGCCCTCTGCCACCTTTCCGTGGCGCGCGGCAGACGCTTCGAGCGCTCGCACGGAGGTTGTTCCGACCGCAATCACGCGGTTGCCGCGCCCCCGTGCAGCGGCAATCGCAGCGGCCGTTTGCGCGGGAATTTCGTAGGCTTCGGCATGCATGCGGTGCTGCGATAGATCTTGAGTGCGCACCGGCTGAAAGGTGCCAGCCCCAACGTGCAACGTCAGAAACGCAAGCTCCACTCCCGCGGCGCGAAGCGCGGCGAGCATCGCTTCGTCAAAATGCAGCCCGGCCGTGGGCGCGGCGGCTGCGCCGGGCGAACGCGCGTAGACCGTCTGATAACGACGCTCGTCCTCCGCGATCGGCTGCCGGGCGATGTAGGGCGGCAGTGGCACGGTCCCGTGCCGATCGAGCAGCTCTGCGAGCGGCACTTCCCCGGTAAAGCGCAGGCGGTACAGATCGTCCACCCGAGCGGTCACTTCGGCCTCGATTGCCTCGCCAAGAAGCAGGCGCATTCCGGCTCGCGGCGCGTGACTGGCGCGGATCTGGGCGAGCGCCTCGTGCGAGCCGAGCATGCGTTCAATGAGTACCTCGATCCGGCCGCCGGTCTGTTTTTTCCCGAGCAATCTTGCCTTGATTACGCGCGTGTCGTTGAACACCAGCAGGTCTCCGCTCGCGAGGAATTGCGGCAGCTCGGAGAACCGGCAGTCATGAAGTTCGCCCGCGGAGACGCGCAGCAGGCGGCTGGAGGCGCGCCGGCTCGCCGGATGTTGCGCAATCAGCTCCGGCGGCAGCTCATAGTCGAAATCGTCCAGCGTCAAAGGGGTCACGGGGACGAAGTGTATAATCGGCGCCCTTAAAAAGCTGCAACGGTGTGCCGGCGTGGCGAAATTGGTAGACGCAGCAGACTCAAAATCTGCCGCTCGCAAGGGCATGTCAGTTCGATTCTGACCGCCGGCACCAAATCGAATGGCTTGTATCCTGCGCCATGTGTCACTGCGGTGTTTCCGAGGGCACGCGTACCTGCCGCGAGACGTGCCGCATGTTGCCGTTTCGCGTGGTTCTCTGCGCCCGCATGCGATGAATGGGTTTTGCCGTGAGGAACCTGCGCGGGCATGGTCGGAGTCGGCGCCGAAAGCGATGCTCCCGCGCGGCCTGCGAATCGGTTTTTCGTGATTTGAGTCACGGAATCGAGAGGCAAGCGCGCGCATTATCCGCTTGCACGTCCTCCTGGTGAATGGCAGGCGCTGGATGGAAAAGCAATATCCCCCAGCGACCTGCCTTCCTTTTTTCCGGTTCGCAATCCCTGATCGCTCGCCAACGACCCGAGGCCGTGGCTTCACAGGGGGTTCGGTTTCCACGGGAATGCCTGAATCGGCGACGCGCCCCGCGCGTGTCTTCGTCTGCCGCCTTCGGCGCTAAGACAAATGTCCTTGCGAGGCGGCGACGTTTCGCCGCTCTTTCATTCGCTTGCCCAGCAGTTCCAGCTTCGACTGCGGAAGCCAACGGTGCGCAATGGGCAACAATTCGCCCTCTTCGTGCTCGATGTGCGCAACGCAAATGGTGTGGAAACGGTTGCACAATCCTTCGTCGAGCAAGTCGCTTTTTCCATCGATCACGGTAATGAGCTGCGAGCGCACGGCGTCCCACAGTCGCGACAAGTCGCAATGCTGTTGCGCCAGATGATCGGTCAGCGCCCGCAATGATGTGCGCGTGTGTGTCGGGACAGCTCCGAGTGTGGTGGGGAAAAGGTCTATTTCCTCATCCTCGTGGTGCTGAATCGCCGTTTCGTCGAAGTGGCGCAGGATATGGCTGGCGGTCTGGCGTGCCTGACCGTTGCAGCCACTGGCGCGCAGGTGGCTGTTCAGGCGTGCGAGGAGCGCCGCCCGCTGCTCTGAGCGCAGATGATGCGAATGCATCAGGTGCAGCGGCTGGTCGAAGTTCGGTGAGTCCAGAGTGAGCAGGGCCATGGGATCTGTCGACTTCAGCCGAGGGAAATCGGCGTGACCGAGTGCGTGAGTGCGACAAGCACGATGTAGCCAAAGATGAGCTGCGCTACGACCCAGGCCGCGAGGCGCGTGCGCTTGCTGCGACCATAGGACAGGGCAACCGTGCCCAGGCCGATATATGCCAGCAATGCGATCAGCTTGGCGGTAAGCCAGCCCTCGTAAAACGGGTAACTGCGCGAGAGCAGCGCCATCCAGACCGCGCTTGCGAGCAACAGCGTGTCATTCACGTGCGGAACGATGCGCAAGGCCCGATTTCGGAGCAGGGGCGCTTCAGCGAGCATCAACACGCCGCGGCCGACGAAAAGCACGCAGTTGATGGCGACGCAGGCTACGTGAATCTTCTTGAGCAGCGAATATTCCATGGGGTCCCCTGGAAATCATACCCATGCGGTCAATTTCGATTCTTGATTTCGCGCAAAATTGACGTGTTTAGCCCGCGCTTGCGAGTGGTCGCAATGGCAGAAACATGCAAGGTCCGTCGAGCCGTCGCTACGGCGGCCCTGAGCGCCTCGAACTGCGGCGTTACCCGGGTTCCACCCGGTTGCGCCGGGGTTTTTTTGGTCCGCGTGTAACGCCGCAGGTGGATGCTTCGCGGAACATGGGTTAAAGTAGTACGCGCCGGAGGGTAATCGTGCCGAATCAAGACGCCGCAAGGGCGCGCGGCCCCTGCCGGTCGGTCCTTGCAAGGAGCGTGAGCATGTTCGCGATCGTGTACAAGTCGGACGGCGTGCCGATCTGCTGCCAGGTTTCAGGCATATCCCCAGACCCGGTCGTCGTGTGGCCCTCCGAAGCCGATGCCAAGGCTTTTATCGAGAGCAAGGGCGCCGGCGCCGATTTCCAGGCGGTGGCTGTGAGCGATGAATCGATGGACTCGATGGCAAAAGCGATGGGCTGCCCTGTGGAAAGCCTGATGCTCGAGCAATACCCGGCATAAGCCTTACCAAATATATTTGCAATTTTGCTTGCAGCGTTGTTGCGCGGACGAAAAGCCGTCCGCGCGGATCGTCGCTTGCGCACGGATGAAAAAGCCATCCGTACGCAAGCGACGATCTCCTATGAAAATGCCAGGCCGTCCGTGCCGTTATCGGTAACCGGGGTTTCAGTACGGATGCTTTATATCCGTACTGAAACCCCGGTTGGCGCGCGCAGCGCGCAAGACCGCGGTCGGCTAACCGAGCGCCGCGGTCCCGCGCTGGCTGCTAGGCTGCCTGGACGGGAACGCTGCTGCGTTTGCGCTTGATGCTGTTGCGGGCGTCGACGTAAACGAGGTCGGGTTTGAACGCCTGCAGCTCCGCCTCGTCGTAGGTCGCGTACGCGGCGATGATCAATATGTCGCCGGGCGCGGCTTTACGCGCCGCAGCGCCATTTACCGAGATGACGGCCGAGGCGCGCTCGGCACGAATGGCGTAGGTGGTAAAGCGCTCGCCATTGGAGACGTTGTAAATATCGATCTGCTGGTACTCGCGGATGTCCGCGGCTTCGAGCAGGTCTTCGTCGATGGCACAAGATCCCTCGTAGCCGAGTTCCGAGTGCGTCACGGTTACGCGATGAATCTTCGACTTCAGCATGGTGCGCTGCATTGCTCATCTACCTCTCAAATTGATACTTCGATATTGTCGATCAGCCGTGTCTTTCCAAGCCGCGCAGCGGCAAGCAGAACAAGGTCCTGATCGACAAGGCGCGGCGATTGTAGATCAGATTGTTTCCGCACCGCAACATAGTCGACGACCCATCCGTTTTTCGTGAGCTTTGTCACGGATTCCGACTCCAGCGCGGCAAAATCCCTCTCCCCGGAAACGAGCCTGGAACGCAATTCCTGCAGGGTCCGGTACAGCCGCCCCGCCTCGGCGCGCTCGGAGGCAGAGAGATAGGCGTTGCGTGAGGAGAGCGCCAACCCATCGCTGGCGCGTGCGGTCTCGGCGGCGACGACTTCGATTCCCAGCGCGAGCTGGCGCACCATGCCGCGCACGATCATGAGCTGCTGGTAGTCCTTCTTGCCGAACACGGCGACCTGCGGCCTGACGATATTGAACAGCTTGAGCACCACCGTCGCCACGCCGCGGAAAAACCCGGGTCGGAATTCGCCTTCGAGCTGGCCGCCGAGCGGCGGCGGCTCGACAAAGTAGGTCTGCGGATCGGGATACATCTGCGCCTCGTCCGGGGCGAACACCACGTCGACGCCGCAGGAGGCGAGTTGCTCGCGATCGGCCTCGAAAGTGCGGGGATATCTGTCGAAATCCTCGTGCGGTGCGAACTGCAGGCGATTCACGAAGACGCTGGCGACGAGACAGCCGCCGCGCGCGCGCGCAATGCGCATCAGTTGCAGATGGCCCTCATGCAGGTTTCCCATGGTCGGGACGAACACGACCGAACGCTCGTCGCGGAGCCGCTCGCGCAGCGCGTGAATGGAATCGATGACCTGCATGGAGTTCAGAACGAGTGTTCGGCGGCCGGGAAGGTTCCGTCCTTGACCGCGCGCGCGTAGCGCTCGAACGCGTCGGAAATGCTTGTTGCACCGCTCATGAAGTTTCGCACGAAGCGTGCCTTGCGGCCCGGATAGACATCGAGCATGTCGTGCATCACCAGCACCTGTCCCGAGCATGACGGGCCGGCACCGATACCGATGGTAATCGCGGTCAACTCCGCGGTAACGCGCTCAGCGAGCTTTGCCGGAATTGCCTCCAGCACCAGCATTTCCGCGCCGGCATCCTGCAGCGCGATTGCGTCGGCGAGAAGCCGCTCCTCGGCTTCGGCCGTCCTGCCCTGGACGCGGTAGCCGCCGAGTTGGTGCACCGACTGCGGCGTGAGTCCCAGATGACCGCATACCGGGATGCCGCGGCGCGTCAGGAACCCGACGGTACGCGCGAACTCGGCGCCTCCCTCGATCTTGACCATGTGCGCCCCGCAGGCCATCAGGCGCGCGGCATTGCGGTACGCCTGTTCGCGCGACTCCTGATAACTGCCGAAAGGCATGTCGGTGACGATAAAGGCGACGCTCGAGCCGCGCGCGACACAGGCCGTGTGGTAGGCGGCGTCCTCGATCGTGACCGGCAGAGTGGAGTCGTGGCCTTGCAGCACCATGCCCAGCGAATCGCCGATCAACAGGGATTCAACGCCGGCGTTCTCGATTGCGGCGGCGAAACTCGCGTCGTAGCAGGTCAGTTGCGCGATCTTCGTGCCTTCGGCGCGCATCTTGTGGAGTTTGGGCAGAGTAATGCGGCTCATGTCAGTCCCCAAAGTTGAAGAATTCGCGACTGCCGCGCATGCCGGCGACGCGCTCGATCAGAAGATCGAGGGCCGGCTGGTCCTTGACGAAATTGAGATGTTCGGAATTCACGATCAGCACCGGGCTCCCGGAGTAGTGGTAGAAGAAGCGGCTGTAGCTGTCGGCGAGAAGCGCGAGATACTCCTGGCTGATCAGCCTCTCGTAATCAACGCCGCGCCGCCTCACGCGCTCGTACAGTGTACTCGGCTGCGCCTGGATGTATATCACCAGATCGGGCTGCGGCACCTGCGGTTTCAAGGCGTCGAATATCTGCTGGTAGAGGTGCAGTTCTTCCGAGCTCAGGGTCAAGCGCGCGAACAAAGGATCTTTTTCGAGCAGGAAATCGCTCACCATGGAGCCTCGGAACAAGTCCGGTTGCGCCAATTCGCGCACTTGCGCAATGCGTTGGAACAGAAAAAAAAGCTGCGTCGGCAGGGCGTAGCGCGACATGTCCTGGTAGAAACGCGGCAGGAACGGGTTCTGCTCCGGGCGTTCGAGTATCAGTCCGGAGCCGAGCCGTCCGGCGAGCAGGCGCGCGAGACTGGTCTTGCCCGCACCGATGGGGCCTTCGACGACGATGTGGCGGTATTTGCTGAGCACCACGACGGACCGACTTCAGCCGCGGAAGATGAAATAAACGGCGCCCATGATACACAAGGCGGCCCACAGGTAGTCGAGCTTCATCGGCTGGTCCATGTAGAACACCGCGAACGGCACGAACACGGCCAGCGTAATCGCTTCCTGCAGGATCTTCAGCTGCGGCAGCATCATGTCGCCGAAGCCGATGCGGTTGGCCGGAACTTGCAGAAGATATTCGAACAAAGCGATGCCCCAGGAAACCAGCGCCGCGATCCACCATGGTCTATGCGCCAGGTCGCGCAGGTGCGCGTACCAGGCGAAAGTCATGAAAACGTTCGAGAGCGTGAGCAGGATGGTGGTCTGCAGAATAGGTGGCATGCTCAGCGCCAGCGTCATTCCAGTCTCCTGACTCTCTGGCCGGCGCAGGCCGCGAGCAATTCGCCGACGGCACCTCTGCCCGGGATGACGCACTCGGGGGCGATCTCCGCAAGCGGCGCAAGGACGAAGGCGCGCTCATGCATGCGCGGATGAGGCACTTGCAGATCGGGCTCGGCTATTACCTGCTCGCCATAGAGCAGCAAGTCGAGGTCGAGCGTGCGCGGCGCGCCGTGGAAACTGCGGCGGCGTCCGAAAGCACGCTCGATCGCGAGCAATGTCTCGAGCAGTGCGTGCGGCGCAAGCACGGTATCGAGCTTTGCCACGGCGTTCACGAAATCGGGCTGGGAAGCAAATTCCAGCGGGGCGCTGGCGTAGAAAGACGAAACCGCAAGCACTCGCGAATCCGCAGCGCGTCCGAGCGCTTTGATCGCGGACCTGAGCTGTTCACCGGGCTCGCCCAGATTCGCGCCCAGGCCGATGAACACTGCCGTCATGTCAAGCGGGAGATCCGTCGGCCGCGGGCGTTGCACCGCCGGCGCGCCGCCGGCGTCGGCGCCGGCGCGCCGTGCCCTCGGCCGGTGCCGCGGGTGCCAGCATGGCGGTGCGTGCTTCCGGGCCGGCGCGCTGGAATTTCTCCCACCAATCCGCGAGCTCTTGCGGCGTCTCGCCGCTCGCTGCGCGCAGGACGAGGAAATCGAAGGCCGCGCGGAATCGCTCGTGCGCCAGGAGCGAGAACGGGCGTTTGCCGCTTCTATGCTCGAAGCGCGGCTGCATCAACCAGATTTCCTTGCTCATGGCGGTGAAGCGGCGCGGGATGGCAAGCTTTTCGGTCTGGATATCGAGCACCGCATCCATCGCCTGATGCAGTGCCGCAATGGGTTTCATGCCCTTCTTTTCGGCATTGCGCGAGGCTGCGAGCACTTCGTGCCAAAGCAGGGCGGCGAACAGGAAGGCGGGCGATACGGGTTTGCCGGCCCGCACGCGCTCGTCGGTCTGCTCGAGGGCGAGATTGACGAAGCGCTCCCCGAGCGGCTGCTCCAGAATTACGTCCAGGAGAGGCAGCAAGCCATGGTGCAAACCCTCGATGCGAAGCCGGTGCACGCAGGCGAGCGCGTGGCCCGAGAGCAGCAGCTTCTGCATCTCGTCGAAGACGCGAGCGGGCGGAACGTTTTCCACCAGCTTTGCCAGCTCGCGCATGGGCGCGCGGGTGCGCTCATCGAGGGTGAAGCCGAGTTTGGCGGCGAAGCGCACCGCGCGCAGCATGCGCACGGGGTCCTCGCGGAAGCGCAGGCGCGCGTCGCCGATAATGCGCACCGAGCGCTTCTTCAGATCGCGAAGGCCTTTGTGAAAATCGAGGATGGTTTCGCTCGTGGGATCGAAGTAGAGCGCGTTGACGGTGAAATCGCGGCGTGCCGCATCCTGCTCGCGGTTGCCGTAGACGTTGTCCCTGGTTACCCGTCCGTGCTCGTCCACCTCGCGGCCGCGCTGGTTGAGTCCCTTGCGCAGCCTGCCGCGGGATCGACCCGCGTGCTCGGGATCGTCGGCGATCGGAGCTTCCTCGATCGCTTCGCGCGCGTCATCCTCTACCACCGGCGCGCTGCCGGACCGAAAGGTCGAGACCTCCACGGTGTCGCTGCCGAACATCACGTGCACGATGGTGAAGCGCCGGCCGATCAGGCGCGAGCGCCGGAAAAACCGGTGCACATCCTCGGGCAGCGCGTCGGTGGCGACGTCGAAATCCTTGGGCTGCAGCCCGAGCAGGAGGTCCCGCACTGCGCCGCCGACCACGAAGGCCTGGTAGCCCTCCTGCTGAAGCACTTCGCACACCTTGCGAGCGCCATAGAAGATCGCCTCGCGACTGACGCCGTGCTTTTCGCGCGGGACAACGTCCGGCTTGGAACCAATGCCGAGGCCAAAAACGCGGCGGATGAACTTCCTGATCAACGGGGGATAAAGGTGTGGATGCCGGACCCGCTGACCGCTTCGAGCCGGCACTGGTAAAGGGATTCGAGATTTTCCTGCGTCAGCAACTCGTTGGTAGGTCCCTGATGGATGCGCCCGGCATGATACAGCAATAGCGCGCAATCGCAGAAGCGGGCCGCCGCCGTCGGCTCGTGCAGGGCCATCATGACCGCCCGCCCCGCGCGTGCTCTCGCGCCGAGCGCGTGCATCACCGTGAGCTGATGGCGCAGGTCCAGATTCTGCAGGGGCTCGTCGAGCAGCAGGCAATCGGGATCCTGCAGCAGCAGCTGCGCGATGCGCGCCCGTTGGCGCTCCCCGCCCGAGAGCGTGCGGTAGGGTTGCGTGAGGTGTTCGGCGAGGTCCAGTTCCACCAGTACCCCTTGGGCCTGCTCGCGCGGGTCGGTGTCGGGCGCAAACGCGGTGCGGCTGCGCGGAAAGCGTCCGAGCAGCACGTACTCCAGCGTGCTGCCCCAGAAATCCGCCGGCTCGTCCTGCAAGAGGATTCCCAGCCGCAACGCAAGCTCGCGGCGCGGTGTGTCTTGAAGCGGCCGGCCGTCGAGCAGGATGGTTCCCCGCCGCGGACGGCGCAGCCCCGCAAGGGCAAACAGGAGGCTGGTCTTGCCGGTTCCGTTTCTTCCGAGCAGGGCCCAGCACTGGCCGCGCTTCAGCTCGAGCGCGAGTCCTTGGACCAGGGTGCGCCCCGCGACCTCGATCGAGAGTTCGCTCGCGCAGAGCATCAGCGTGTCCTCATCAGGAGGTAGAGCAGGGTCGGCACGCCGATGAGCGCGGTGACTACGCCCACCGGTATCTCGACCGGGGCTGCCACCGAGCGTGCCAGCGCGTCGGCCGCAGCCAGAAAGCTGCCCCCGAGCGCAACCGAGAGCGGCAGAAGCGCGCGGTGGCCGTAATAACCGATCAGGCGCAGCAGGTGGGGGACTACCAGGCCCACGAACCCGAGTGAGCCGCCCAGCAGCACCGCGGCCATCGTTGCGGCCGCAGCGGCCGCGAACACCAGGCTCTGCAGCGCTGTCACCGCGACCCCGAGCGAGCGCGCCTTGTCTTCACCGAGCGTGAGGATGTCCAGCTGCCGGGCGCCGGTCTGTACGGCGGTTGCCACGACCGCGAGCACCAGCCACGCCGCCAGCGGATCGCCTGCGCCGGAAAGATCCCCGAGCAGCCAGAACAGCATGCCCTGAACCTGCGCGGCTGGCGCGAGCGTGAGCAGCAAACTGACGATCGCCCCGAAGCCTGCCGATAACGCCGTGCCGGCGAGGATGACGCGGTAGGCGTTCCACCCCGACGGGCGCAGGGAAAACGCGAATATGGCGGCCGCCGCTACGGATGCGCCCGCGAGCGCAGACAGGTGTTGCAGCGCGGCAGCCGCGCCCAGCATCATCGCGCCGAGTGCTCCGGCGGAGGCGCCTCCGGAGACCCCGAGGATGAAAGGATCTGCGAGCGGGTTGCGCAGCAGCACCTGAAGCAGTGCTCCGGCGAGCGCAAGCAGCGCGCCGCAGGCGAAGGCTGCAAGCGCCCGCGGCGCTCGCAGACCCCAGACGATCTCGCGCGTGATTTCGTCGCCGCCACCGCCCAGGGTCAAGAGCAGGTCCTGCGCTGGAATGTCCACGCTTCCGTGCCAAATCGCCCACAGGAGGCTTACCGGCACGGAGAGCAAGATCACCCAGGCCGACGGCTTCATGCGAAGCTTATGACTTCCCAGCCACGCTCGAGCGCCATCTGCTTTAGCGTATCGTCGGGGTCGACCGCCACCGGGTGGGTGACTTTTTCCAGCAGCGGAATATCGTTGCGGGAATCGCTATAGAACCAACTGGCGGAGAATGCGCCCCAGTGTTTGCCCTGCGCGTGCAACCAGCGCTCGAGGCAGGCGATTTTTCCTTCGCGAAAGCACGGCATGCCCTCGGGCCTTCCGGTGTAGCGGCCGTCCTTGATTTCCGGCTCGGTGGCGATCAGGTGTGCAACGCCAAGTTCGCGCGCGATCGGTGCCGTGACGAACGAATTGGTCGAGGTGATGATCGCGCACAAGCTGCCCTGCCCGAGGTGATGTGCCAGGCGCTCGCGGCCTCGCGCACGGATGATCGGCCGGATCTTGCGTTCCATGAACTGCGTGTGCCAGAGCACGAGCTGCTCTCGCGGGAATCGCGCCAAGGGCGCCAGTGCGAAGCCGAGGAACTCGTGTATGTCCAGCCGTCCGGCCTTGTAGTCCTCGTAGAAGCGCAGATTCTCGCTTTCATAGAAATGCCGGTCGAGTACGCCCTGATCGATGAGGAATTGCCCCCACTCGAAGTCGCTGTCGCCCGAGAGCAGGGTGTTGTCGAGGTCAAATAGCACGAGTTCCAAATTGGGAATCCTCCGTTATGGGCACAAGGTGCCGATTACTAGCGCTTTGGGCTGAGGTCTGCTGTGAAATCGACGGTCAGTCAGCCGACCGCGGCCTTGCGCGCTGCGCGCGCCAACCGGGGTTTCAGTACGGATAAAAAGCATCCGTACTGAAACCCCGGTTACGGATAAGGGCACGGACGGCCTGGCATTTTCATATGAGATCGCCGATGGCGCACGGATGGCTTTTTCATCCGTGCGCAATCGGCGATCCGCGCGGACGGCTTTTCGTCCGCGCAACATCGCTGGAAGCGAAATTTCAAACATATTTGGTTGGGCTTCCCTCAGCCCAACCTACGCCCGAGCAGATCCAACGATTGAAGCGCTTCGCGCATCAGGGGCAAAGTAATTGGCCGTTTATGTTCCAGCGAGTAGCGGTCGAGGGCATCAAGCACCGCGACCTGGGTTCCCATATCGCGGCTGCAGTGCGTGAGCAGATAGGACGCGATCTCAGGCGCGAGCTTTAGACCGCGCTGCGCCGCATACCGGTTGAGCGCCGCGGATTTTTCGGCGTCCTCCAACGCGAGCACGCGCAATACGATTCCGGAGCCGAGCCGGGAGCGCAGATCTTCGCGCAGCGAGAGCTCCGCCGGCGGGCGGGAGGCCGCAGCGAGCAGGCGGCCGCGGTCGGATCGGACGGCATTGTAGAGGTCGAACAATGCGAGCTGGCCCTCCTCGTCGAGGGCCTCGACATCGTCGACGGCAAGGGCCTCCTCGGCATGGGCCGCCGCGAGGCCGACGTGCGGCGCGGGAATATAGCGCGAGACCAGGCCGCGCGAGCGCGCTTCGAGGACAAAGGCCCGCAGCAGGTGCGTCTTGCCGCTTCCTGCGTCGCCCCAAAGGCAAACGAAGCGCTCGCCGCCGGAGAGCGCCTGGTCGATTGCCGCGAGCGCGGCGGCATTGGGCCCGCAATAGAAGTTCCCGAGCGTTGGCGCCGGCGGCGGCGCGAGCGAAAGCAGCAACTGCCGCATCATTTGGGGTCGGAATAGAGGCTGCTGGTGACGTAGGCGGCGCGCAGCTTGCGCAAGGCCACCAGCAGCACCGCGCTCGCAGGCAGCGCGAGCAGCAGCCCGACCAAGCCGAACAACTGTCCGAACGCCAGCAGCGCGAAGATGACGGCAATCGGGTGCAGGCCGATGCGCTCGCCGACGAGTTTCGGCGTGATCAGATTGCCTTCGAGCGCCTGGCCCAGCCCGAACACGATCCATACCCAGATCACCCCGTTCCAACTCTGGAACTGCATGAGGGCGGCGAGCGAGCCCAGGACGAATCCGGTGGCGGCGCCGACATAAGGGACGAACACCAATACGCCTGTGATCAGGCCGATAGGCAGGAAGAACGTGAGTCCGGTGAGCCACAGTCCGACGGTGTAGAAAACGCTCATGACCAGGATTACCAGCACCTGCCCGTGCAGGTACTGGCCCAGCGCATCGTCGGCTTCCTTGACGAACTGCGCCGTCTGTTCGTGCCAGCGGCGCGGCACCAGCCGGGCCGCACGCTCCAGAATCAGCTCCCAGTCGCGCATGAGAAAGAACTGAACGACCGGCACCAGCACCAGGTTCGCTATCAGACCCACCAGACCCAGGCCGCCGATGCGCAGCGAGTTGAGCAGCCTCATCCCCAGGCCTTCGCTGCCCTGGATGCTGCGGTTGAGGATCTCTTTCAGACTTTCCGCATCGAAGCTGACCGCGACGCCGGCATGCGCGAGGAGCCACGGGGCCAGGGTGCGGTTCAACCAGTCGAGGAAACCCGGCAATTGCTGCATCAGCAGAGAGATCTCCTTGATGAACAGCGGCAGGACCGTAAGCACAACCAGGGCGAGCAGCACGAACTCGAGCAGCATCACGACGAGGACGGCAACGACGCGCGGCACGCGGTGCCGGCCCAGCCATAGCACCAGGGGCTGACAAATGTAGCCGAGAATTGCGGCGAGAAAAAAGGGCATCAGCACCGGCGACAGCGCATACAGCAGCGCGAGCAGCAGCGCGGCGAATGCGAGCCACCAGAAGGTGCGGATATCCGAGTTCGCGAGCGGCATTTCGATTACAATTTGAGCCGAATTCAGCACTTTACTTGCATCATCGCGGCTACTCAACTTGAAACCAACGCGCGAACCGCTTTCCTACCGCCACGCCGGGGTCGATATCGACGCGGGTGACGCTCTCGTCGAGGCGATCAAGCCCTTTGCCAAGCGCACCCTGCGGCCCGAGGTGCTGGCGGGCATCGGCGGCTTCGGGGCCTCGTTCCAGATCCCCAAGGGCTACCGTGAACCGGTGCTGGTGTCGGGCACCGACGGCGTCGGCACCAAACTGAAACTCGCGTTCCAACTCGGCAAGCACGACAGCATCGGCATCGATCTGGTCGCTATGAGCGTCAACGATATCCTGGTGCAGGGTGCCGAGCCGCTGTTCTTTCTAGACTATTTCGCTTGCGGCAAGCTCGATGTCGGCGTCGCATCCGAGGTCGTGAGCGGCATCGCGCGCGGCTGCGAGCAGGCTGGATGCGCGCTGATCGGCGGCGAGACTGCGGAGATGCCGGGGATGTATCCTGAAGGCGAATACGACCTTGCCGGATTCGCGGTCGGCGTAGTCGAAAAGGACAACATCATCAACGGGCGCAAGATCGCGCCGGGCGACGCCCTGATCGGCCTGGCCTCGAGCGGCGCGCATTCCAACGGTTACTCTCTGATACGCCGCGTGCTGGAGCGATCGGGGGCGGACTTGAAAGCCGATTTCGAGGGGCACACGCTCGGTCAGGCACTGCTCGAGCCGACACGCATCTACGTCAAGCCGCTGCTCGCGCTCATGAAGGCGATCGAGGTCAAGGGCCTGGCCCACATCACCGGTGGCGGATTGGTCGAGAACGTGCCGCGCGTGCTGCCCGGCGAGGTCAAGGCCGTGCTCGAGCGCTCGGCCTGGCCGCAGCCGCCGCTGTTCCGGTGGCTGCAGCGCGAGGGCGACATCGCCGATGCCGAGATGCACCGCGTCTTCAATTGCGGTATCGGCATGGTGGTGATTGTTGCACCAGAATTCGCCGAGCCGGCCATGCGAGTGCTCTCCGCCGCTGGCGAGACGGTCTATCGCATCGGCAAGGTGCAGCCGCGCGAGAGTGGGGAAGCGCAAACCGTCGTCGTCTGACCGCTACCCTTTCTTCGCAATGGCCGTGACCAGCGCGCCGAGCGGAATCGAACCATGCAATTCTTCCATGACGTGGAAGAATTGCAATGTTGGGTGCTATTTCCTCCGAGATCGCCCGGCTAGCCGCTGCGCCGGGCGAGGTAAATCCCCGCCAGCACGATCGCGCCGCCGGCAAATTGCGTCGCGCTGATCGACTCTCCGAGCAATACCCAGGCGTAGGCGGCTGCGCACACCGGCTGAATCAGGAGGCTGAGCGAGGACAGCGACGCGGGCAGGTGCGCCATGGCATAGGCGATCAGGCTTTGACCCGCTACCTGGCAAATGAGGGCCAGTCCAAACAGCATCAGCCATCCAGTCAGGGTCGGCGGCAGCAGGGTCGGCTCGAAGGCAAGCGCAACGGGCAGGAGCAGCACTGCGGTGATCGAAGAGCTGATTGCCATGATGCGCGAGGTGGAGCCGGTGTTACGCGCCTTCCAGATCGCGAGTAGGTAGCTGCCGTAGAAAAAGGCGGTGACGATTCCGAGCATGTCGCCGGTGAACTGGCTGCCGCCGCGGGAAAAGTTGGGACCTGCGAGGAGCGCGGCGCCGGCGATGGCGATGCCGAGCGCGAGCAGGAACGATCGCGTCACGCGCTGGCGGTAGATCAGCCAAGCGCCGAGGGTGACGAAGATGGGGGCGAAGTTGGACAGCAGGGTCGCGTTGGCGACCGAGGTATAGACGATCGACAGGTGCCAGAAGGCGAGATCGCAGGCAAAGCACAGGCCAGCGAGGGCGATGGGGGCTGTGGAGGAGGCGCCAGGCGCGCTTGGCCGCCGGTCCCACAGCGACCAAGCGATCAGGAACGGAGCAGCAAGCGCCACGCGCCAGAAGGCGCTTGCCATCGGGCCCACCTCGGCCAATCGGACGAAAATGGGCGAGAACGCGATCGCGATCCCGCCGAGGAGGAGCACCGCGAAGGCAAGGGCGCGAGAGGCCCGCGGATCGGCCGCTCGGCTGCCCGGGAGGACCGTCGCATCCGTGCGAGTCGATGCGCCGGCCTCGCGGCTCAAGCCGATTTCTCGCCGTCCACGCTCATGCCGCCGCTGCCGTAGGCCATGACGTAGAGCAGGCCGCCCATGATGGCGAGGTTTTTCATGAAGTGGATCATCTGGTTGGTCGACTGATCCGCGGGCACCGCCCAGAAATTGTGGAAGAAGACGGTGGCGATCACGGTGAAGATGAATAATAGCAGAGCGCCCCAGCGCGCCTTCCAGCCCAGAACGAGCATGACGCTGCCCGCCAGCTCGAAGACGATGGCGCCGGCGGCGGCGAACTGCGGCAAGGGCAGGCCCTTGGCGGCGATGTAGCCGGCGGTGCCGGTGAAGCCGGTGATCTTCTCGAATCCGGAAAGCAGAAAGAGGAGCGCGAGCAAAAGGCGGCCTGCCAGGGGAAGATAGAGCTGCATAGCGGTCATAACGGCTTGTCCTCCGAAAATCTCAGGTTGGCGTTGGCGGCGCGCGACGCCGATATATCAAGCCCCACCAATGAAATACCATTCCAAACGCGCCGACGGTTCTTGCCGGCGTTCGCTAACGGACTTTCGATTTTGATTGATTTCGACCCGAGAAGATTCCCTTGTCTTGCGAGTGAGGGGCTGCTCCAAGGCTTGCTGAACTCCAAGACAAGCGCATGCGTCAAGCATAGGATTTTTCAGATCGATACTCGATCGCTCAGGTCGCGCAAGCCGCGCCTGCCGGACCGCCGAGGGGTGTAGAATTTTTCAACTGCACCGTCCATGACCCAGTTCATCCATCTCAGGCTTCACAGCGAGTTCTCCGTCACCGACGGCATCGTTCGCATCGACGATGCCGTGGCGCGGGCGGCGGAGGATGCGATGCCGGCCCTTGCCATCACTGACCTTGCCAACCTGTTCGGCATGGTCAAGTTCTACAAGGCGGCGCGCGAACACGGCGTGAAGCCGATCATCGGCTGCGATGTCTGGATCGAAAACGAATCCGAGCGCGACAAGCCGCACCGGCTCCTCCTGCTGGTGCAGTCGCGCGCGGGCTACCTGCGCCTCTCGGAGCTGTTGTCGCGCGCTTGGCTGGAGAATGCTTACCGAGGCCGGGCGGAAATCCGCAAGGCCTGGTTCTCCGAGCCGGGAACCGAGGGCCTGATCGCGCTCTCGGGGGCGCTGCACGGCGACGTGGGCGCGGCGCTGGTGCAGGACCAAGCCGGGAATGCCGAGCGGCTGGCATCCGAATGGGCGCGGCTGTTTCCCGGGCGCTTCTACGTGGAGCTGCAGCGCGCCGGTGCCCCGCAAACCGAAAACTACGTTCAAGGTGCGCTCAGGCTGGCCGGCCAGCTCGAGCTGCCGGTGGTGGCCACGCATCCGGTACAGTTCATGCGCTCAAGCGAATTCCTCGCGCATGAGGCGCGCGTCTGCATCGCCGAGGGCTATGTGCTTTCCGACCAGCGGCGGCCGCGCACGTTCACGGCGCAAAGCTACTTCATGAGCCAGGCGGAAATGGCCGCGCTGTTTGCCGATCTGCCCGAGGCGCTGGCGAACTCGGTGGAGATCGCCAAGCGCTGCAGCCTGGAGCTGGAACTGGGCAAGAGCAAGCTGCCGCGCTTTCCGACACCCGGGGGCACCAGTCTGGAGGAGTATCTCGCCGAGCAGGCCCATGCCGGCCTGGAGCGGCGACTGGCGGCCCTGTTTCCGGAAGCTCCAGTGCGCGCCAACGAATCGCCGCGCTATCGCGAGCGGCTCGGCTTCGAGCTGGCGACCATCATCCAAATGGGCTTTGCCGGCTACTTCCTGATCGTCGCCGACTTTATCATCTGGGCCAAGAGCAACGACGTTCCCGTCGGCCCGGGACGCGGATCCGGCGCCGGATCATTGGTGGCTTACGCGCTCGGGATCACCGACCTGGATCCGCTGCGCTACGACCTGCTGTTCGAGCGTTTTCTGAATCCCGAGCGCGTATCGATGCCCGATTTCGACATCGATTTCTGCCAGGACGGGCGCGACCGCGTGATCGACTACGTCAAGCAGAAATACGGCAAGGACTCGGTGTCGCAAATCGCGACTTTCGGCACCATGGCCGCCAAGGCCGTGGTGCGCGACGTCGGACGCGTCATGGAATGGGGCTACAACCGCACCGACGAACTCGCCAAGCTCATCCCGTTTCAACCCGGCAAGCTGATCACGCTCGCCATGGCGCGGGACATGGAACCGCGGCTGCGCGAGCGCGAACAGGCCGAGGAAGAGACGCGCGAACTTCTTGCGCTTGCGGGGCAGCTCGAGGGCTTGACGCGCAATGTCGGCATGCACGCGGGCGGCGTGCTTATTGCGCCGGGCAAGCTCACCGATTTCTGCCCTCTGTATGCCGCGCAGGGCGCCGGCAGCGTGGTGTCGCAGTTCGACATGAAGGACATCGAGAAAGTCGGCCTGGTGAAGTTCGATTTCCTCGGCCTGACTACGCTCACCATCATCGATTGGACCCTGCGCTCTCTTCGCGAAGCCGGACAGTGCGATTTTTCGCTGGAGAGGCTGCCGCTCGACGACCCGGCGGCCTACTCGATCTTCTCCAGTTCGAATACGACCGCGGTGTTCCAATTCGAATCGCGCGGCATGCGCGATCTGCTCAAGCGGGCGCATCCGGACCGTTTCGAGGACATCATCGCGCTGGTGGCGCTGTATCGCCCGGGCCCGATGGACCTGATTCCGGATTTCATCGAGCGCAAGAACGGCCGCCAGAGCGTGCAATATCTGGATCCGCGCCTCGAGCCCATACTCGGGCCCACCTACGGCGTCATGGTGTACCAGGAACAGGTGATGCAGATCGCACAGGTGATCGGCGGCTATTCGCTTGGCGCCGCGGATCTGCTGCGCCGCGCGATGGGCAAGAAGATGCCCGAGGAGATGGCGCTGCAGCGCTCGATCTTCGTCGAAGGCGCAATGAAGAACGGTGTCGCCAACCACACCGCGAACGAGCTGTTCAACCTGATGGAGAAATTCGCCGGCTACGGCTTCAACAAGTCGCATGCCGCAGCCTACGCCCTGGTTGCCTATCAGACCGCTTATCTCAAGGCGCACCACGCCGCGGCCTTCATGGCGGCCAACATGTCCGCGGTGATGGACGATACCGACAAGGTGCATCAGTTCTACGACGACGGCGTGGCGAACGGTCTTAAGCTGCTGCCGCCGGACATCAACGCCGGCGCTTACCGTTTTGTTCCGGTGGATGCGAAGACCATTCGCTACGGCCTGGGGGCGATCAAGGGGACCGGCGAATCGGCGATCGCCAACATCGTAAAAGCCCGTTCCGGCGGGGACGGCCAAGAGGGCGGACCGTTCGGCGACCTGTTCGACTTCTGCGCCCGGGTCGACAAGCGCATCGTCAACAGGCGCGTGATCGAGGCGCTCGTGCGCGCCGGGGCCTTCGATTCGATCAATGACCACCGGGCGAGCCTTCTCGCCTCGGTCGGCATAGCGCTGGAGGCGGCCGAGCAGGCCGAGCGCGACGCGCGACAGGTGAGCCTGTTTGGCGCCGGGGAGGATGCGCACGCGCATCGTCCCGCGCTGGTCGACAAGCCGCGCTGGAGCGAGGCCGAGCGCCTGCAGCAGGAGAAATCCGTGCTCGGCTATTACTTCAGCGGCCATCCATTCAACGCCTGCCGCGAGCAGATCCGCGGCTTCATCCGCGGCGACCTGCGCAACCTCGCTCCGGCGGGCGAGGGCGACGACGGGGTGCGCACCCAGCTCATCGCCGGGGTGGTCGAATCGGTGCGCGCGCAACGCTCTCAAAGCGGGCGGATGATGATCATCGACCTGGGCGACGGTTTGGCGCGCCAGGAAGTGTCGGTGTATCCGGAGGTGTTCGAGAAATACCGTGATATCGTCAAGGAGGACGCGCTGCTGGTATTCGAGGTCAAGGTCCGCCAGGTGCGACGCGCCTCCGACGACGACGGTGAATCGGTTTTCCTGCGCGTCACTGCCGAGCGCATCCTCGATCTGGCGACAGCGCGCGGGCGATTCGCGCGCCTGATGCGCCTGTCGATGAATGGCGCGGCGACGTCCGCCGGCCCGGCTGCGGCGGTCAAGCTCAAGACGCTGCTCGCACCGTATTGCCGGGGGCCATGCCCGGTGGCGATCGTCTACCGCAGCGGCGAGGCGAGCGTCGAGATGCGCCTTGGCGAGGACTGGCGCGTCAACCTGGACGAGCGCCTGCTCGCATCGTTGCGCGAATGGCTGCAGCCGGAGAACGTCGAGGTTCTGTACTCGTGAGCGAGGTGCGCATCGTGGACGCTGCCTTTCTGGATTCGCTCACCGAGCAGGCGTGCGAGGCGGATCGCGGGCGCAGGAACTTCAATTTTCACGCCAGCACGGCGGAGTCCTGCAACCGGCTGCTGAACGCGGTCGAACCGGGTTCGTATATCCGCCCCCACCGGCACCTGGATCCGGGCAAGGATGAGACCTTTGTCGTGCTGCGCGGGCGCTTCGGCTTCCTCGCCTTCGACGAGACGGGCGGAATAAACCTTTGCGCTCTTCTCGATGCCCGCAGCGATCGTCACGTCGTGAACGTTCCGCACGGAATCTATCACACGCTGGTCGCGCTCACGCCCGGATCGATTTTTTTCGAGGCGAAAGCAGGACCGTTCGTGCCGCTCGGCGAGGCGGAGCTGGCGCCTTGGGCGCCGGCGGAAAAAAGCGAGGCTGCGACTGCCTACCTGGCGTCGCTCGAGCGACTGTTTGATGACGGGGCCGACGTCACGCGCTCGGCAATTGCTCGAAGCGACTGAACGAGCCTGATGTCTCGCTCAACTCTACTGAAGCCACATCAGCAGAGCTGGGACCGGCCCGCGACCAGGCAATGATCTTCTCGATCGCTTCGTCGCTGCCGTCGACCACTGCTTCGACGCTGCCGTCGGGGCAATTTCTGACCCAGCCGGTCACGCCGAGCTGCACGGCTTTGCGCCACATGGAGTAGCGGAAGCCCACGCCCTGCACTCTCCCCGTGATGCGCAGATGTTTTGCCATGGCGATGGTTGGTTACTTACAAGTCTATAGTTGACAAATTGGGCGAAGACTTGGTTTCTAAATTCGTCTCCCCTTTTCGTGCAGTTGCATGCAACTGCACGAAAAGGGGAGATTGATAAAACGGCAAGACTGCCTTTACTGGTTCGGGTTCGCCCCGCCTAGGCTGGCTCGGGATTCGCCGCGCCCACGGGACGCAGGCGCGTGAACGCGGCTAGGTAACGCGAAAATTCATGAACTGCCACGGGTCGGAGGCGTCGATCTCCTCCGGATAGAGCTTGCTGCGCCCGACAAGCGGGGTCCAGTCGGTGTAGGCACCGACCAATTCCCCCAGATAAGGCTTCGTGATCTCCAGGATGGCCTGGAAGTCGATCTCGTCGGGTTCGCGGATGCCGGCCCGCGGATTCTGAAGCGCCCAGATGATTGCGGCCACGAAAGGCGCGTTCACCTGCAGGCTGGTGGCATTGTTGTGCGGGCAGAGCTTGCGCGCCTCGCCGATGCTCAATTGCGAGCCGTACCAGTAGGCGCCCTTCTTGTGGCCCATGAGCAGCACCCCCAGCTCGTCGAAACCCGCATCGATCTCCTCGCGCAGCAGGCGCTGCTTTGGCGGAAAGCGCCAGCCGTTGCCGGAGAACTCGTGCAGTGACAGCACGGCGTCGTCGCAGGGGTGGTAAGCATAGTGACAAGTGGGCCGGTAGAGGACCTTGCCGCCATCGCGTACCGTAAGGTAGTCTGGAATGGAAATGGCCTCGCCGTGGGAGATCAGCCAGCCGTGGAACGAACCCTCGAACGGCGCCCAGGAACGTACCTGCGTGGCAACCCCTGCCCGATCCAGGTAGATTGCGGCCCCGCAACCGAAATTGTATTCGCGGCCGTCACGCGGCCAGTGACGCTCATGCGTACCCCAGCCGAGCTCGGCTGGCTGCAGCGATTCCCCGCAAAAAGCCTCGCTCGACCATGTATTGACGAACTCGTCGTTGCGCTTGCGTGCCCGGGTGGTCTGGTGATCGCGCTCCGCGACGTGAATGACTTTCACATTGAGCCGCATGGCGAGTCCCGCCCAGTCGGCGCGAGTACGCGGCGGCGCGGGCTTCATGCCGACATCGGCGGCCAGGGTGAGCAGCGCTTCTTTCACCAGGTGCGATACCAGCCCCGGGTTGGCGCCATGCATGAGTATGCCCGTCGGCCCCGATGGATATTTGCCGCGGAGCGCCAGCGCCGCCTCGCGATGAGCGTAATTGGAGCGGCGAGACGCCGGCACCGTGAGGTCGCTATGGCCTCCCCGCCAGGGCTCGAGGCAGGCGTCGATGTAGAGCACGCCGTTTTGCTGGCACCACTCGAGCACCGCGGTGCTGGAGACGTCGAAGGCGGCGTTGACCAGGAAATCGCCGCGGCCCAGTTCGCGCCTGAGTATCGCTATGTAATTGGCAGCAGTCAGCGGCTCGACCCGGAACTTGATGCCGTATTCGGCGGCGATGTTCCGGCCGGATTCGTCGGCTGTGACGATGGTGAGCTGTTCCGGACGCATGTCGATATGGCGCAGGATCAGCGGCAGGGAGCCCTGACCGACAGCGCCGAATCCGACGATCAGCATTCTTCCCGGGAATCCGATATATTTTTTCTGTGTGTTCAATTTCACCCTGACGCGATGAGGGATACGACGGTGTGTTTATATTCGAAAGCGGCGCAGACTGCAATCACCTTGCACATGCTACGGGCAAGATACATCGCGTCGACCCGCGGAAAATCTCGGACTGCCGTTGACGCGGCGGGGCGGCGCCCCGCCGGCAGGATACTAACTCCCGACGAACGCGCGCCAGGCCGCCTCGCTTCTAAGGGTCACGATGGTCGCGCCGCAAAGGGCGACCACCGGCAGCACCAGCACCAGAGCGGCGGAGATGGCCCTGATCCAATCGCCGGGCGGTGTGTCGCGGTGTGCTTGGCGCAGGGCCCACAACCGGTTGGCCGCCGAAAGTACCACCAGCGCGATCAGTACCCAGCAGAACATGCCGAGCAGGTAACGGCCGAATGATTGGCGCGCGAGCACGCCAATGCCGCCGGCGAGCCCTACATTCCAGATCACGAGCAGCAGCGCATCGTTCCAGAGGTGGCCCCCCTGGAGATAGCGTGCGCCGAGTTTTCCGGAGCGGTACAGCCAGCCGATGATCGAGAAGCCGAGGACGAGTACTGCGGCCGAGAACAGCGTGAAGAACCAGCCGACAAAGGATAGCGATAACGATTCCATCACTTACGGGAAGCGGCCGGCATTACGGGGAACCCGGGGCGCGCCGGGGCTGTGTCGGTGTCATCAGGAGATTGCGGGGCTTCCATTGGGGTTCGGTCCGATATCGGTGGATCAGCTGCGCTTGCCGGCGCTGATGGCGGTGAGAATACCCTGCATGATCGCCGTGGGTGTGGGCGGACAGCCTGGGACGGCCACATCCACCGGAATCACGTTCGCGACGCGACCGCAGGAGGCGTAGGATTCACCGAATATCCCGCCGCTGCAGCCACAGTCACCGATGGCGACCACGAGCTTTGGATCCGGCGTTGCGTCGTAGGTCCGTTTGAGCGCCACTTCCATGTTGCGCGCCACCGGGCCTGTCACGAGCAGCATGTCGGCATGCCGGGGACTGGCGACGAACTTGATGCCGAGGCGCTCGAGGTTGTAGTGCGGGCCGTTGCAGGCGTGGATTTCCAGCTCGCAGCCGTTGCAGGAGCCTGCGTCCACATGGCGGATTGCGAGCGCGCGTCCGATGTGGCCGAGAATCGCCTCGGGCAGCCGCTGTTCAAGCTGGCGCAGCGCCTCGTCGGCCTGCGGCGGCGGCTCGCTGACAATTCCCGTCTTGACGATCTGTTTCAACAGCTGGTACATGCGCTTTCGACCTCTCTCACAGATCCTGTCCGCTGTAGCTCAAGTTGAACGACTTGTTGATCAGCGGGAAGTCCGGAACGATGTTGCCGAGTACCGCTCGCTCGAGCAGCGGCCAATTTTGCCACGACGGATCGTGGGGGTGCACCCGGTGAATTCGATTTTCCCCGGCCGTTTCGACTGTGATCAGGACTTCGCCGCGCCAGCCCTCGACCCAGCCGATGCCGTGTCGTGCGCCCGGGCAGGCGGCAATCGGGACGCGAACCTCGCCGCGCGGGAGTTGGTCGAGGATCGCTTGCACCAGCCGCATCGATTCGAACACTTCATCGAATCGCACCGAGACACGCGCGGCGACGTCGCCGCGCGTATGCGAGACCAGGCGTACGCCGACCTGCTGCCAGGGTGGGATAGGATAATCGACCCGCAGGTCGTGCCGGATCCCGCTTGCTCGGCCGGGGAGCCCGGTGAGGTCCAGTTTCTGGGCGAGCTCCGGCAAGATCTGGCCCGTCATGATGAATCGGTCCTGCGCCCCGGCGTGTTCGTCGTAGATCGATCGCAGAGTCGCGACTTCGGCCCGCATTCCGTCGATCCCCTCGATCAGCTGATCGGCCTCGCGTGGCTGCAGGTCGCGCGCGAGGCCGCCGGGGACGACAAGGTCCATCAGGTAGCGATGGCCAAACAGCGCTGCATTGAGACGCAGCAGGTCTTCCTTCAGACGCCAGAATTGGAAAAAGCCGAAGGAAAGCGCGACGTCGTTGCCGAGGTAGCCGAGGTCGCCCAGGTGGTTGGCGATGCGCTCCAGTTCCAGCAGGACGCCGCGCAAGGCGAGCGCGCGCGGCGGCGGTTCAGTGCCGCTGATTCCCTCCAGGGCCATGGCATAGGCCCAGGCGTAAGCGACGGTCGAGTCGCCGCTCACGCGGCCCGCCAGTCGAGCCCCGTCCTCGATCGTCATGGTCTCGAATCGCTTCTCTATGCCCTTATGCTTGTAGCATAGGCGCTCCTCCAGCCTCAGAATCTTTTCGCCGACGATGGAAAAGCGGAAGTGCCCCGGCTCGATGACGCCGGCGTGCACCGGTCCTACCGGTATTTCGTGTACGCCTTCGCCCGCGACTTTTACAAACGGGTAATGGTCGTCGGATTCCGGGAAGCGGCTGGCGATGTCGAATTCCTTGCGGAGCGGGAATATCCCGCCCGGCCAGGCGCGGTGACGCAGCCACTTGCGGTGATCGGGGCTATCCTGCGCGTGAATTCCGATCAGGTCGTAGGCCGCGCGCTGCATGCGGTTTGCGCACGGATAGATATCGGCGATGCTCGGATAGCGGGGATGCTCGCGCGCAAGCGGAACCTCGAGCCACAGGAGCCCCGAGTGAAGTGCGAGCGCCGCGTGCAACGCGAAGCCCGCACCGGACGCAGTCTCGTCGCTGCCCCACAGCGCGACCAGGCGCGCTTTCTGCTCACGCGCTTTTTCGCACGCATTGCGCAGCTCGTCGGCTTGAATCACGGCGCGAGACGCCGGCATCGCCCCGGGAATCGGCTCCAGCTTCAGCGAAAGTTCCTCTAGCGGCACTTGCCGTTACTCCTCAATCCTGAATCCGGACGTTCACTCATCACCCGATGAAGGCGGCCGCTTGCCGGTACCAGTCGACCAGGTAAGGCGGAATATACAGGCCGAGCATGAGCACGATCGCCAAGTGCGTGAACACGGGTATAAGCGCCGGCGGATGCGGCAGCCGGCGTGCGCTGGTTTCGCCGAACACCATCGGTTGTACCTTGCCGAAGATCGCGGCGAAGGCCACCCCGAGGGCAATCAGCAGGAAGGGCGTAGCCCAGGGATGCTCGTGCATCGCGGTAGTGAGCACCATGAATTCGCTGGTGAATACGCCAAACGGCGGCATGCCGAGGATCGCGAGGGTGCCCAGCGCCAGACCCCAGCCGACCGTGGGGCTCTGCTCGATCAGACCGCGGATGTCCGCCATGTTCTGCGTGCCCGTCTTCTGCGAGGCGTGGCCGACGGTGAAGAAGATGGCGCTCTTGGTGAGCGAGTGCACGGTCATGTGCAGGAGCCCCGCGAAAGCGGCCACCGGCCCGCCCATGCCGAAGGCGAAGGTCATGATGCCCATGTGCTCGATCGAGGAATACGCGAACATGCGCTTGATGTCCTTCTGCCGCGACAGAAAGAACGCTGCGATCACGACCGAGAGCAACCCGAAGCCCATCATCAGGTCGCCCGAGAAATTGCGCCCCAGCGCGCCATCCACCAGCACTTTGCTGCGCACCACGGCGTACAGGGCGACGTTGAGCAGCAGGCCCGAGAGCACCGCCGAGACCGGCGTCGGCCCTTCGGCGTGCGCATCGGGCAGCCAATTGTGCAGCGGTGCCAAGCCTACTTTGGTGCCGAAGCCCACCAGAAGAAACACGAACGCGAGCGACAGCACCGTCGGCTCCAGTTCCCCGCGCACCTCGTAAAGGTGCGTCCACAGCAGCGCGGTGCCGCCGGGGCCGAGCACCTTTTCGGCCGCGAAATAGAGGAGGATGACTCCGAACAGCGCCTGCGCTATGCCGACCGAACACAGGATGAAGTATTTCCATGCCGCCTCCAGGCTCGCCGGCGTGCGGTACAGGCTCACCAGCAGCACCGTGGATAGCGTGGCGCCCTCCAGCGCCACCCACAGGATGCCGACGTTGTTCGACAACAGGCACAGCACCATGGTGAAGGAGAACAGTTGGTACATGCTGTGGTAGAGGCGCAGCCGCGCCGAGTTCAGGCGGCCGTGGTGCTCCTCGATGCGCATGTACGGCCGGGAGAAGAGGGCCGTGGTGAAGCCGACAAATGCGGTGAGCGCGACCAGGAACACGTTGAACGGATCGACGAAGAACTGCTCCTGCATTGCCGTCATCGGGCCGTCGGCGATGACTCGTGCCGTGAGCAGGGCCGCCGCGCCCAGGGTCACCAGGCTCATGAGCGCATTCAGTTCCGGCGCCCAGCGCTTATGGCCTACCAGCGCGAGTAGAAAGCCGCCCAAGAGCGGGATGCCGAGGACGAGGGTGATTTCCACGTCAATCTTCCTTCAGCTTTTCCATATGGCGGATGTCCAGGCTGTCGAACTGTTCGCGAATATGGAAGAAGAAGATGCCGAAGATGAAGGTGCCTACCAGCACGTCCAGGGCGACGCCCAGTTCCACGACCAGGGGCATGCCGTAGGTGGCGGAGGTCGCCGCGAAAAAAAGGCCGTTTTCCATCGCCAGGAACCCGATTACCTGCGGCACTGCCTTGCGCCGCACGATCATCATCAGGAACGAGAGCAGCACGCTCGCAATGGCGATTCCCAGGGTCGAGCGGGTCAGCGTGTTCGCCATCTCCGAGATCGGAGCGGCGAGCGCAAAAGCGAAGATCACCAGAGCGATGCCGATCAGCATCGTGGCCGGTATATTGATCAGGGTTTCGATGTCCCAGCGCACCTGGAGCCGGTCGATCAGCCGGTGCAGCACCCACGGGATCAGCATCACCTTGAGCAGCACCGTCAGTACGGCCGAGAAGTACAGATGGGTCTGGCCGGTCGAGTAGGCCACGATGAGGGTCGATGCGGCAAGGGCGATTCCCTGCCAGGCAAACAGCCGGATCAGCGTGAGAATGCGCCTTTGCGAGAGCATCGCAAAAGCGATCAGCAACAGGAACGCCGCAAGCAGGTTGACGAGCTGGCCGGAAAACGTTTGATCCATGTCAGGCGCGTGTCAGGAAGTGGGTCAGCATTCCGAGCACCGCCAGCAGGAATGCCGTGGACAGGAACTCGGGGGCGAGAAACAGCCGCAACTTGGCGAGCAGCGTCTCCATCAGAGCCAGGGCCGCCCCAGCGAGTGCGAGCTTTACCGCCAGCGCGGCGAACGCGAGCGGCAGCGCCGCCCAGTTGCCGGCCTCGGCTATGCCCCAGGGCGCGAACAGCGCAATGCCGATGCTCACGTAGGCGAACAGCTTGATTGCCACCGCCCACTCGATGAGTGCCAGATGGCGCGCCGAATACTCCAGGATCATCGCCTCGTGGATCATGGTGAGTTCCAGGTGCGTCGTCGGATTGTCGATCGGGATGCGCGCGTTCTCTGCGAGCAGCACCATGAGGAAGGCCGCCGCGGCAAAAGCGAGGCTCGGATATATGGCGAACTCACGGTTGCCCAGCGTTTCGACTATGGTGTTGAGCTGCGTCGAACCGCTGATGAAGGCGGCGGTGAACAGCGTCATCAGCATCGCCGGTTCGGCGAGGAATCCGATCAGCATTTCTCGCCTCGCGCCCAAGCCGCCGAAGGATGTGCCGATATCCATCGCCGCCAGGGCCGAAAACACCCGCGCCAGGGCGAACACGCCCACCAGTGCGATGATGTCCGCAGCGGGAGCGAACGGCAGGTTCGTGGCGAGCACCGGCACGATGCCGGCCGCGAGCCACATGCAGCCGAACACCACGTAGGGCGTGAGGCGGAAGATCGGCGAGGCGTTTTTCGAGATCACCGCGTCCTTGTGGAACAGTTTGGCCAGCGTGCGGTAGGGCAGCAGAATGCTCGGCGCCGAACGGTTCTGCAGCCAGGCACGGCACTGGTTTGCCCAGCCCATCAGCAGCGGCGCGGCGAGTACCACGAAGACCGACTGCAGGATCTGGAACGCAATGGCGGGCGCGTCTACCATGGCAAGGGGTACCACACGGGACTCATCGGACGAAAACCAGCAGCGCGATCAGGGTGAGAAAGCTGTATAGCAGGTAGATGCTGATCCGGCCCTGCTGCAACAAGGCGATTTTCGCTGAGACATATTCGGTCAGGCGCGCTACCGGCAGGTACACCCAGTACCAGTGGCGGTCCTCGATCTTGAGCGAAAACTTGGGCGCGGCATCGTCCGGCCCGGGCACGTGCCGCTTCATCAGATAGACGGGGCCGAACACGTGGCGGATCGGCTGGCCGAAGGCGTCCGCAGTGTCCTGCATGCGCGAGGTCTGCCCGGGATAGCCGCAGTCCCAGGGGTCGGAGTAACGCACGCGGCCGTGGTAAAAGCGGCGCACCAGCAAGAAGGTGAACCACGTCACGGCGACGATTACCACCAGGAAAATGCCGGGCGAGTAGCTCGCCTGCTCCGGAGCGGTGGGAATCAGCCACAACCAGTTCGATTCCAGCGCTTGCCTGGAAAGGCCTTTGCCGGTGAGGGACGTGCAGACACGATTCAGCATCAACAGGAACGAAGTCGGGAACAGGCCGAGCACGAAGCAGCCGCCCGCGAGCCAGGCCATGCCGAATTGTTCCAGTGCCCCGGCGTCGTGGCCGCTGCCGGCGGCCGGGGCGTGCTGGGTGGACCGCAATTCGCGCGGCTGCCCCAGGAATGCTATGCCGTAGACCTTGACGAAGCACATTGCCGTGAGCGCACCGGCAAGCGCCAGGGTCGCCGCGAAAAGCGGAAGCACGCTTCGCACCACGCCGTTGTGCAGCAGCGGCGCTTGCAGCGCCGCCTGGAACGTCAGCCACTCGGAGACGAAGCCGTTCAGGGGCGGCAGTGCCGAAATGGCCAGTGCGCCGATGAGAAAGTAGAACGCGGTCTTGGGCATCTTGTGGATCAGCCCCCCCATGTCGTTCAGGTTGCGCAGACCCGTGGCGTGAAGGATCGATCCGGCGCCGAGGAACAACAGACCCTTGAAGACGGCGTGATTCAAGGTGTGATAGAGGGCGGCAATCAGGCCCAGCGCGCCGGCGGCCGAATGGCCGAAGCCGATGAAGACCATCGAGGCGCCCAGCCCCAGCAGGATGATGCCGATATTCTCGACCGAGTGATAGGCGAGCAGTCGCTTCAGGTCGTGCTGCATGAGCGCGTAGAGCACGCCGAAGAGCGTCGTTCCCGCGCCGATTGCCAGCACGAGCAAGCCCCATTCCCAGCGCACGCCCCCGATCAGGTCGTAGATGACGCGCACCATGCCGTAGATGGCGGTCTTGATCATGATGCCGCTCATGAGCGCGGAAACCGGCGAGGGCGCGGCCGGATGCGCTTCGGGCAGCCACGCATGCAGCGGGATCATCCCGGCCTTGGCCCCGAAGCCGAAAAAGGCGAGCAGGAACGCCACCGTGGCCCAAAGCGGTTTCAGTTCCGCGGCGCGCAGCGCGTCGAAAGTGTAGTCGCCCTTGCCTCCGCTCATGACGCCAAAGCAAAGCAGGATCGCGATCGCGCCCAGGTGCGCCACCAGCAGGTAAAGGAAGCCGGCCCGGCGGACGGCGGGAAGCTTGTGGTCCGTGGTAACGAGAAAGTACGAGGCCAGCGCCATCGTCTCCCATGCAACCATGAACAGATAGGCGTCGTCGGCGACGATGACGAAGGCCATGCTGGCGAGAAACAAGTGGTATTCGAGACCAATC
>JACQTO010000012.1 GCA_016210745.1 Betaproteobacteria bacterium | reverse complement strand
GTCACTAGCCGACCGCGGCCTTGCGCGCTGCGCGCGCCAACCGGGTTTTCAGTACGGTTAAAAGACATACGTACTGAAAACCCCGTTACGGATAACGGCACGGACGGCTTGGCGTTTTCATACGAGATCGTCGATTGTGCGCGGATGGCTTTTTCATCCGTGCATTATAGGCGATCCGCGCGGACGGCTTTTCGTCCGCGCAACATCGCAACACTGGAAGCGCAACTCGACCGCGCCGAGTGGTCCCTCTCGGCGTAAGTGGAAACAAGGCAAACAAGATGACCAGAGTTTCGAGGATCGCCACGCTGGCGACACTGACCGTCGCCCAGGCCCTGGGTGGCGCGTCCCTCTTGCTGTTCGGCGTGTTCTTAGTCATCGGACCGTTCGAGCTTGTCTATCTGGGTCTTTCGGCTCCTGCCGCGCTTTTCTTTGATGGTTTCTTGTGCCTGGCCTTTTGCGTGCAGCACAGCGTCATGGTCAGACAATCATTTCGCCGGCGCCTGGAAGCTCTCGTTCCGGATCATGTTCACGGCGCTGTGTATGCCCTCGCATCGGGCGGCGTGCTCATGGCCCTGATGATCTTGTGGCAGAGTGTGATGCCGCCCCTGGCTGCGTTGGAGGGTACAGCGCGCTGGGTGTTGCGCGCACCGGCGCTGGCGGCGATTCTCGGCATCATCTGGGGCGTGCGTGCGCTGCGCTCCTTCGATCCTTTTGGCGTTCGGCCAGTCATCGCGAGAATTCGTCACCGAGAACTCAAGGAACTGCCATTGGCAGTTCGCGGTCCCTACAGGTGGATTCGCCATCCTCTATATACCTGCATTCTGCTTCTTCTCTGGTGCTATCCCGATTTGTCCGGCGACCGGCTGCTGCTCAACCTGATGTTGACGATTTGGGTGGTGCTTGGCAGCGTGCTCGAAGAGCGCGATCTGGTTAGCCGCTTCGGCGATCAATACATGAAGTATCAGCGCGAGGTGCCGATGTTGATCCCTTGGCGGATTCCGCGGGCTTGAGGAGGGCGCGAACGATGCCCGGGCCTTTGATCTGGGACAACACGCTAATACCCTCCCGAGGCGTACGATTGCATATCGATTGATCGTGGATCCACTGTGGCCGAATTGAAGCGACATTCGAAAACGAGTTCTCCTCCGAAGCCTCATGCGCTCTGGCGCGCTTTCAATGAGGCGGTCGAGTCCAACGTCGATCCCTTGGGCATGACCACACCGCTGATGCATGCCCAGCTTTCCTGGCTTTCGCATCCGCAGGAACTTGCCGACGCGATGTCCGAATTTTCGGCCAAGGTGCTCGAGTTGCAGGCGCATTCCTGGCGGCGGGCCCTAGGCATGCCGAGCCAGGACGTGGAAAAGCCGCATCCGGATGACGACCGCTTTGCCGACCCGCTGTGGCAAGAGTCGGCATCCTGGGACATCGCCAAGGAGTCGTATCTGATTCTTACCCATCAGATACAGGAGATGCTTCACAACACGCCCGGAATGTCGTACAAGGATCGCCGTCGCGCCGCCTTCTGGTGGCGGCAATGGCTGAACGCCATCGCGCCGACGAACTTCTTTTGGACGAATCCGGTGGCGATGAAGAAGGCCGTCGAAACCAACGGCAAGAGCGTGATTGCGGGCGCAAAGATCTTTCTCGACGATCTTAAAGCCGGCTCCGTGCGCATGACCAATCCGGACGATTTCAAGGTCGGAGAGAATCTCGCCACTACGCCCGGCAAGGTCGTTTCGCGCAACCGCCTGCTGGAGGTGATTCACTACGTCCCGACCCAAGCGAAGACCTACGCGACGCCGATCGTGATCGTGACCCCGTGGATCAACAAATTCTACGTTCTCGATTTGAATCCCAAGAAGAGCCTGGTGAAGTTCCTCCTGGACCAGGGATTCGACGTATACATCACGAGCTGGAAGAACCCGGGTCGCGATATGGGCGATGTTACCTTCGACGACTACTTGAGCGAGGGTATAGACAAGATCATCGAGACGGCGCGCGCACTATCGGGCTCCAAACAGGTGCATGGGGTAGGCTACTGCATCGGCGGTGCCGCCCTTTGCACTTACATGGCCTGGGCCAATCGCCGCTATCCGGCCGGCGAGGTTCCGATCGCCAGCGCAACGCTGTTGGCCACCCTGATAGATTACGACCGGCCCGGTCATATCGAGGTATTCCTCGACGAAGGCAGCTTCAAGTGGCTCTCGAGGATGATGGCGCAGAAGGGTTTTCTCGATGGTCAGGAGATGGCGAGCGCATTCCGGCTGCTGCGTTCCAACAGCCTGATCTGGCATTACGTCGTGCACGGCTATCTCTACGGGGAAAAGCCGCCGCCTTTCGACGTGCTCTACTGGAACATGGATACGACGCGCATGCCCGCGGCCATGCACACCTGGTACTTGCGCGAGTTCTATCTGCGGAACAACCTGATCAAGAAGGATGTCTTGACCGTGGCCGGGGAGAAGATAGATCTCGGGAGAATAGTCCAGCCGCTGTACTCGGTGGGTACCGAAGACGACCACATCGCGCCTTGGCAGCAGACCTTTCGCATCAACCGGCACGTATCGGGGTCCCAGCGCTTTGTGCTGTCCACCTCAGGTCATATCCTGGGCATTCTCAATCCGGTTGTTCATCCGCCGAAACGCGAATACCGGGTGGCGGCGGTGGAGCGCCACGACAGCATCGAAACCTGGCGCGACCGCTCGCAGCACCACTCCGGCAGTTGGTGGGAGGACTGGATGGCCTGGCTGAAGCCGCGTTCGGGCGAGTTCGTCGAGGCGCGGCCGGTGGCAAGTGAGGCCTATCCGGCGCTCGCCGATGCGCCCGGCATCTACGTGCTCGAAACCTGAGCGCGCCGGAATCGAAGTTGCTCCTGTAATACCGGGAATCCGGAGACGCTGACAGATGCGGACTGCATCGGCCATGAACGCCACCCGGAAAATGGCGGTGCTGTCGATCGCCACGTCGATCGCGACGCTTGCCCTGAAGTTCGGCGCATATTTCCTGACCGGGTCCGTGAGTCTGTTGTCCGATGCGCTCGAGGCCCTGGTCAATTTGGCCGCCGGCCTGGTCGCACTGGCGGCACTCACCGTCGCCGAGCAGCCGGCGGATGACCGGCATTCCTACGGCCACGATAAAGCGGAGTATTTCGCCAGCGGAGTCGAAGGCACGCTGATTCTGTTCGCAGCGCTCGCCATCATCTATGCCGCGTTCGCGCGATTTATGCGGCCGGCGCCTCTGGAGAACCTGGGGCCGGGCGTGATAGTCGCCCTCATTGCGGCGGCGATGAACTACGCGACCGCGCGGCTCATGCTCAAGGTTGCCCGCAAGTACGACAGCGTCGCCATCGAGGCCGATGCCAAGCACCTGATGACCGACGTGTGGACATCGGCGGGGGTGTTGGGTGGCCTGGTGGTCATCGTGTTCATGCCCGATTGGCAGATCATCGACCCGCTGGTCGCAGTTGCAGTCGGGCTGCACATAATCATCACAGGCGTCGATCTGTTGCGCCGCTCGGTCGACGGTTTGATGGACCTGGCATTGTCGCCACCCGAGATTCGCAAGGCCGAGGAACTGATTCGGGCCGGACTGCCGCCCGGAGCAAGCTTTCACGCCCTGCGCACACGCAAGGCGGGTGCCAGTCGATTCATCGAATTCCACCTGCTCGTGCCCGGGGAGACGAGCGTGAGCGAATCGCACGCGCTGTGCGACCGGATCGAGCATTCGATCGCCGCGCACCTGGCTAAGGTTTCAGTCACGATTCACGTCGAACCGCGGGAGGCGCACGACAGCAGCCGCTGATCGCTGCGACGTTGCGCGGACGAAAACCCGTCCGCGCGGATCGCCGATTGCGTGCGGATGATGAAGCCATCCGTACGCAATCGACGATCTCGTATAACACCCTAAACCGTTCTGCTTTTATCCATAACC
>JACQTO010000204.1 GCA_016210745.1 Betaproteobacteria bacterium | reverse complement strand
TACAAGCCTGCTGTTGGCGAATTTGGCGAAGATTTGGCTTCTAAATTCGTCTCCCCTCTTTCGAGCAATTGCAAGCAATTGCTCGAAAGAGGGGAGATTGATAAACGGCAAAACCAGCTTCCTTGGTTCCGGCTCGTCCCGGCTTAGGATCCAGGGCCTGGTTCTCGAATCCAACTCTTAAGGCGAATAGCCAGGAATCTTTGTTTCATCCACCGCGTCGATCTGATGCGGATCGAGGAACCGTTCGGCATAGCGCAGGTACACCTTTTGGCGCACGAAGATGTCGAACAAGTCCGGGTCAATATGGCCGCTTTCCTTGAACGACCCCAAAATGGCCAGCGACTCCGACAGCGTCTTGCCACGCTTATAGGGTCGGTCTTTCGCTGTAAGCGCCTCGAAGATATCGGCGATGCCAATGACGCGCGCCTGCACCGACATCTGATCGCGCGTCAACCCGCGTGGATAGCCTTTGCCGTCCATGCGTTCGTGATGCCCGCCGGCGAATTCCGGCACATTGCGCATGTGCTTGGGCCACGGCAGCGCCTCGAGCATCTTGATGGTCACCACGATATGGTGATTGATGATTTCGCGCTCCTCGGCCGTGAGCGTGCCCCGAGGAATGGTCAGATTGCGGATTTCGTCCTCGGTGAGAACGTTAGCGGTGCTGCCGGTGACATCGGTCCACCTGTAATGGGTCCCGATCTGGCGCACCCGCTCCTGCGCCTCCGCTGACATCGATTCGCCGCCGGTGTTGTAGCGGCGCAGGATGTCGCGGTCCTCGCTGATATGCCGCAGGACTTCGCGCAGCTCCTGATCGATCGAATAATTGCGCTCGCGCACGTCGATTTCGGAGAGCTTCCGGTCTGCCGCCAGCGCGACCTTCTTCTTGAGCGCTGCGATCTCGGCATCGCGCTTGAGCACTTCGAAACGCGTATCGATGACGTGGATGCGGTCGAAAATAGCCTCCAGCTTGGTCGCCTTATCGACCACATGCACCGGCGTGGTGATCTTGCCGCAGTCGTGCAGCAGTCCCGCGATCTTGAGTTCATGCCGATCGCTGTCTGTCATGGAAAAACCGGCGAAAGATCCCGCCCTGGACTCGCTTACGGCTTCAGCGAGCATCATGGTGAGCATAGGCACGCGCTGGCAGTGGCCGCCCGTATAGGGGGATTTGTCGTCGATCGCGCTGTTGATCAGACCGATGAACGACTCGAACAGTTTTTCCAGCTGGTCGATCAGCTGCCGGTTGCTAAGCGCGATGGCAGCCTGCGAGGCAAGGGACTCGGCGAGCCGCTGGTCTGCTTCGGAGAACGCCACGATCTGTTCACTTACAGGATCTTCGCGATTGATAAGCTGAAGGACGCCGATGATGGTGCCCTCGTGGTTCTTCATCGGCACGGTCAGGAACGACTTGGAGCGGTAGCCGGTCTTCTGGTCGAACTGGCGGGTTCCGGAAAAATCGAATCCGCGTTCCGTATAGGCATCGGCGATGTTGACCGTCTTGCCGGTAAGCGCGGCGTAGGCGGCGACCATCTGGTGATTCGGCCTGCCTTCCTTGTAGAGCTGAATCGGATAGAACGGCACCGGGGTGCCGGTGCTGCCGCCCATCGCGATCTTGAGCGAATCGGTGCGCATGATCTCGAACTTGAGCTGGCGCTCGAGCTCCACGAGATACAGAGTGCCGCCGTCGGCGCGGGTGATGGATTTGGCGGCGACCAGGATATTCTCGAGCAAGCTGTCGAGATTCTTCTGCTGCGACAGCGCGGCACCGATCTCGTTGAGCTGCTCAAGACGGCCAAACAGGTCGTCGACCGTCTCCACGACGGGTCGTTCTGAAGATATGCTGGGCGCGCGGACCACGGCTGGGCCGAATCGGGGTGTCTACTTGATGCAGACGGCTCGCACCTGCGCCATGTCGGTCACCCCCTGGAGCACCTTCTCCATTCCGTCCATTTTCAGCGTTCGCATTCCTTCTTCCAGGGCCACAGCGACCATTTCGGCGACGCGGGCGTGCTCCTGGATCAGCTTCTTCATCGGGTCGGTCCCGATCAGCAGCTCGTGCAGGCCAACGCGGCCCTTGTATCCGCCGCCGCCGCAGGCGTCGCAGCCTACCTTCCGGTACAGAGTGAACTGGCCCTTGTCGTTGGCGTAATTCTTCACCAGCTCCCGGTACACGTTCTCGTAGGCCGACTTGGCGTCCTTCTTGAACGGGGTGGTGTTGAGCAGTTCCTGACAGTACTCGGTCAACATCGACTTGATCTCATCGGGCGCCGGATTGTAGGGCTGCTTGCACTTGCCGCAAAGGCGTTTAGCCAGCCGCTGCGCGAGGATCCCGAGCAGCGCATCGGCGAAGTTGAACGGGTCCATGCCCATGTCGAGCAGGCGGATGATCGATTCCGGCGCCGAGTTCGTATGCAGCGTTGCGAATACCAAATGCCCGGTGAGCGACGCTTCGATGCCGATCGACGTGGTTTCCTTGTCGCGCATTTCGCCGACCATGATGATGTCCGGATCCGCGCGCAAAAAAGCCTTCATGATCACGGCGAAATCCAGACCTGCTTTCTTGTTTATCTGCACCTGACGCAGCCCCTTCTGCGTGATTTCGACCGGATCCTCGGCGGTCCATATCTTGGTGTCCGGTGTGTTGAGGAACCCAAGCACCGAGTGCAGAGTCGTCGTCTTGCCAGAACCCGTCGGACCGCAGACGAAAAACAGTCCGTAGGGCTTGCTGACGGTTTCCTTGAGTTTGGGCAGGTTATAGGGCGAGAGTCCCAGTTTGTCGAGCGGAATGGGCTCGCCGGCGGCAAGAATACGCATCACGCAGTCCTCGACGCCGCCCTGAACCGGGATCGTCGCCACGCGCAGCTCGATGTCCAGAGGTCCATACTTCTTGAACTTGATCTTGCCGTCCTGCGGTTTTCTGCGCTCCGAGATGTCCAGATCGCACATGATCTTGAGACGCGCGATGATGGCATTGCGGTAGGAGGCCGGCACCTCGATGTAAGGCACCAGGGAGCCGTCCTTTCTGAACCGGATCTCCGTCTTGGCCTTGCCCGGGTAGGCCTCGACGTGGATGTCGGAAGCGTTCTGGTTGTAGGCATCGATGATGATCTTGTTCACCAGCTTCACCAGTTCGTTATCCGCTGCCTGCGACAGATCGTCGCCTGTGCTGGCCGTCTCGTCGGCTGATTCGTCCTCCAGCCCTTGCAGCATATCGCCGATATCGCCCGTGTCGACGGACTCCGCTCCGTAGAACTGATTCAGCGTGTCGGTGAATTCCTTCACCGTCGTAACGCGGTACACCAGCCTGTGTTTGGGAAACACGTTGTTGACGATACGCGACCCCTTCACGCGCTCCGGATCCAGGCACAGCACGATCAGCCCCTCCTTGCTGTCCTCGATCGGCAGCCACTGGCTGGACTCGACGTACTCGCGTTTCAGATTCTTCAGCAGATCCATCGGTCTTATTCGGTCGGGCTTGAACGGTTCGTAGGGCACGCCGAAGAACTTCGACAGCGCCTGTCCGATCGAAGCCGGTTTTACCTGGAACTCTTCGATAAGCACCGTTTCGATGTCCAGCGCCTTCTTGCGCGCCGAACGTGCGGCCAGCTCAAATTCCGCCGCCGAGATCACCGCGTCGCTCACCAGGAGGTCGTATTTGGTCTTGAGGACCTGCGGTTTCTGGCGCTGCTTGAACGCGATCGCCAGGGTTTGCGCGAGTTCCTGGACACCCTCTTCGGCGAGTGCTCCGTAGGAAACGCCGGCCTTGTTGTTGATCAGCTGCACTACGCCGATCAATTCTGCCGACCCGGCCTCGAGTACCGGCGCTACCAGCATCTGCTTGGTGCGGTAGCCGGTGCGTTTATCCACTTCCTGCAGGAAGCGCAGGTTCGGGTTGTTGAGCTTGAGCTCGCCCTCGTCGTAGACATCCTTGAGATTGAGCATTTTTTTCGACAGGGCAACGTATCCGGCGATCGAATGCTCAGCGATCGGCAGCTTCAGGTCCTTGAAGGAATTGAGACCGGTCTTGACCTTGGAGACGATGGTCTGCTTGTCCTCGCCAACGGTATAAATGGTCAGTCGGTCGGCGTTGAACAAGTTGCAGATATCGGCGCTGACCTCCAACATGATCTCGTCGATGTTGGCGGTCGCGTGAATCTTGTTCGTGACTACCTGGAGATGCTTCTGAAAGGCGAGACGGCTGTTGACATCAGCCGCCGCCGGTGGTGATTGGAGTACCGCACTCATAGCCAGCCCCTTAATTGAACCGCGCCGCTCCGGCGAAGGCAGAAACCCGCCCGAAACAGGTTACAACGCGCCACTCGCCGCCACCCCGCTCGATAGCGTCCAGCCCGACGGTAATCGCGCCCGAAGCCACCGGCGAATCCCTGCAATAATGGCCCCATGGTCCGGCACTTGAGCCACCGCGCCCGCGCACAGTCACGCACTCCGTCGTTCCGCACCCTTGCCCCACAGCCCGCCGTCGAGCAAGTATGCTCTGTAGCCGCGCTGTGCGAGCAAGAATGCCGCCGCCGAACTGCGCCGCTCGCTCTGGCAGTACAGTATGTATTCTCGGTCCTTCTCGAGCAACCCGATCGCGTTGCGTATCTCCGACAGCGGGATGTTCATGGCACCCGGGATCTTGTCGTACTGGTACTCCGAAGGGTAGCGCACATCGACCCATTGCGCCCCGGCGTCGGCTTTCTTCATCGCCTCTTCCATGGAAATGCGCTGCAGCAGAGGCTCCCTCAGTAGCTCGTTGAAATCCTTCCTATCGAGCCTAAGAATCTTGCCGTCCAGTTTCGCGGTGACCGTGGCATTGCGCTTGGTTTCCGATACCAGCGCCTCTTCGCCAAAAGCGTCCCCGCTCTTGAGCTCTGCCAGCAGCATCGACACGCCGCCGACCTGGCGCTCTACGCGGCATCTGCCGCTCTCGATCACGTAATAGTAGTCACCCTCGGCGCCTTCGCGGATGATGACCGTGCCGGCCTTGACGTCGAGACGCTGGAAGCGGCGCAGCAGCTCTTCGATGTGCGCCGGAGGGAGCTGCGAAAAAGCGCCGTACTTGAGGTTGCTGACACTGAAGATCCCGGACATGATCGACCAGTCCGCGAGAGACGGCTTCGCGTCGCTTCGATCCTCGGTTTCGCCGATCGCGAGCTGGTCCCACGTAACCAGGATGTCGAGCAGATCATCGTCGATCCGAACCAGATCGACGTCGGTGATGGTCTTCGCCCCGGTGAACCCGACGCCGCGGCGTCCGAGCGGAAAGCGCGCCTCGTCGGAACCGCCGACCAGCACGTGCGAATAACCATCCGGATTGGTCGTAGCGAGTTCGCCGCGGATCAGATACACCGTTTGCCCGGTGATCGGGCGCGTACGGAACGGGTCGAGATTCCTGCTGACGTGCTCCACGTAGCACAGCGCCGCGAGCTCCTGCAGCCGCTGCTCCGACAGCGAGCAAATCGGCTCGAGACTCTTCAGCGTATCAATGCTTACCTTGGGAGAGTTCATCGTAGGGGACCCATTGCGGATTCGGCTTCCGGCACGCCATCCTCTGTCAAAAATCGAATACTTGGTTGTTCTGCAACATGCGAGGCGCAAATTGCCCTGCGCATTCCTCGATCTCCTGCATAGTGAGCTCAATCTCGCCGGGCTTGAGATGGGTGATGTAAGTCTCCACAGTGCGATGCAGCTTTGCCAGTTCCTCGGCGAGCATAGATGGACACAGATGTTTGGACACGATCGCAAGGTCCATTTCACGGTTGCAAAACGCCGTTTCTATGATCAGGTACCTCAGGTTTTCTATCCGATTCGCAATTCGCCAGAGTTCGTCGTTGGTGCCGGTGTCGCCGGTGAACAGGAGGCTGGCGCTGCCGGAGTCGACGTGGTAGCCGACGGCGGGGACGGTGTGATTGGCGGGAAGCGCCGTGATCCGCCGACCCCGGATCACGACGGTTTCGCCCACGGAAATGGGCTGGTAGCGCATGAACGGCTTGTCCGCGCTCGGAACCTGCGAGAAATCGGGCCAGACGCTCCAGTTGAAAATGTGATTGCGCATGATTTCCAGCGTTGCCGGGATCGCGTAGACCGTGATCGGATTGTTGCGCATGCCGCCGACCGTGTCGGCGATGAACGGTATTGTGGCGATATGATCGAGATGCGAGTGGGTCACGAAAATATGGTCGACCAACGATAGCTCCGTCAGGGAAAGATCGCCCACGCCGGTCCCGGCATCGATAAGCACATCGTGGTCGGCAAGCATTGAAGTGGTGCGCAGGTGCCTGCCGCCTATGCCGCCGGAGCAACCGAGGATCCGCAGCTTCATTATTTCGTCTCGAATTTCCAGACGCCGTCCCAATCGGCGCCCGGCGGCTCTTTGCGGTAGTGGGCGATGCGCTCCGCGTAGACCGCGTAAAGGTGGTGCTCGGGATCCACCCGCTGCAGGTTGTATATTGCGAGCTCGGCCGGGTCCCAATCCTGCGCCCGGTAGGCCTTGAGCCCCTGGTGCCAGAGCTTCAATTCGTCGAGTACCTTCTTCTCGACCTGCCCCTCGAATCCAAGCGGCTCGTAGATCGCGATCGGCTCGTCCTTGCCCTTGACGCGAACCCGGTCAAGTTCACGCCAGACCACGTCCTTCACCTTTTCCCTGGTAACTTGGCCGCAGAGAATACCGACGCCATATTGCTTGGTGATGCCCTCGAGCCGCGACCCGAGGTTGACGGCGTCGCCCATCACGGTGTACGCCTTGCGCAGCTTCGAGCCCATGTCGCCGACGCTCATCACGCCGGTATTGACGCCGACGCCGATCTTGATGTCGGGCCAGCCGCGCGCCTTGAACTGCTCTCTCACTTTCTTGAGTTCCTGCTGCATCAACATCGCCGTCAGCACGGCCTGTCGCGCGTGATCCGGATCGGCCACGGGCGCACCCCAGAAAGCCATGATCGCGTCGCCGATGTACTTGTCGAGCGTGCCCCGATTGTTGCGAATGACCAGGCTCATCGAGGTAAGGTACTCGTTGATGAATTGCGACAGCTCCTTTGGAGTCAGACTTTCGGAAATGCTGGTGAAGCCGCGGATGTCCGAGAACAGCACGGAGAGTTCCTCGCTCTTGCCCTCCATGCTGTACTGTTCGGGATTCTCGGCCATCTTGTCGACGAGTTCCGGCGGCACGTACTGTCCGAACAGCTCCGTAAACTGGCGCTTGGAGCGCGATTCGACGAAGTACCCGTAGGACATGTTGAGCGCGAACAGAGCGGCGATCATCAGCACTGCGGACGCGAGCGGCAGAACCGAGCCGGCGCCGGCCCACATGAAAATGTTCAGCCCGGTGAAAAGCACCAACCCGAGCAAGGACGCGAGCGTCGCCCTCAGAGGAGAAAGGAACGGCACCAGGATCGACAGTGCAACCCCGCCGATGATGAGCAGGATCACTTCCGCCCCGATCATGAACGGGGGCTTCTGCTTGATGGTGCGGTCGAGCATGCCGGTAATCAGATTGGCGTGTATCTCGACCCCGGGGTACACGCTGCCCACGGGGGTGGAACGCAGGTCGAATAGACCAGGTGCCGAGGTGCCGATGAGTGCGATCCGCCCTTTGAGTTTTTCCACGGGCACCTTGTCGAAATAGATGTCCGCCAGCGAGATATAGTTGAAGCTGTTGCGCTTGCCGCGAAAGGGGATCAGCGCGCTCACCAGTTCGTCAACGGGAATCTTCAATGGTCCGACTTCGAGCCACTCGAGTCCGGCGTAGCCTTTGGCAACGAAACGGTCCGGAGGGTAGCCGGGCACCACCTTGGGCAGCACCACCGTCTGACTCTTGCTTCGCGCCGCCTCGTCCATCCCGAGCAGCAGGCGAACGATCGCGAGCGACAGCGGCTCGTAGTACTTGCCCTTGTACTCCGCAAGCATCGGCACCCGGCGGGAAACACCGTCGAAATCGATCAACGGATTGAAATGGCCGGCGACGGCCGCGCTCGCCTGAATTTCGGGGAGATTGCCGCCGTATCCGCGCCATGTCGTAAATCCAATCGGTTTTCCGGCGAAGGTTCCCGCCGGAAGCACCGGTTCCGGCAGCACGCCGGATTCGCGCGCGTCCTCGTCGCTGTTTAGATAGAAACCGAGGACGACCGGCCGGCCGCGAATCGTCCTGGCGAACAGCCCATCGCGATCCAACTGCGGCCGCAATTCCTTGAGGGCCGACTGAAACTGCGGCACGTCCTTCAATTCCTTCCTGGCCAAAGCGTCGAGCACTTTAAGGCCGGAGCTCTCGTCGCGCTCGGCCCAAACCACGTCAAAGCCTATGATCAGGACCCCGTACTTGTCGAACAGCTTTTCGATCAGGGCCGCGATCTTGTCGCGGCCCCAGGGCCAGCGGCCCAGCTCCGGCACCGCAAGGCTCTTCTCGTCGATATCCAGGATGACGACGCGATCGTCGACGCCGCCCGGCGTCGTCAGCCGCAGGCGCGCATCGTAAATGATGTTGTCCAGCTGGGTGATAAAACCAATCTGGTAGAACCGGGCGGCATGGCCCAGGAAAACCAGCAGTATCAGGAGTCCGAGTGAGATTCGGACGATGTGCTGCTTCAAACGCCTTCCTCCCGCCGTGTCGCCACAGAATCCCGGATAGTCACTTACGACCTAACTGTTGACGGTTCTGGCGAAGATGTTGCTGTTCTATAGGTCTCGCGCTTTCGCGCAGCTGCGAGTTCGCAACTGCGCGAAAACACGAGATTGAAAAAAGGCAAGACCACCCTCGTTGGCTCCGGCTTGTCCGGCTCAGGTCTTGAAGAAAAATTCCATTTTCACGCCGGCGAGCTCGATGACATCGTGATCGCTCAGCGCATATGCCTGGGCATCGAGCGTCTTGCCGTTCAACACGGGAAAGTTCGCGCCCTCGACATGCATGATGAAATACCCCTGCGGCCGCCGGGTGATGACCGCTACCTGCACGCCGGGTTTGCCCAGCCGGGTCAGCGGCTTCACCAACTCCAGCTCCTTGCCCGCGCTGCCACCGGTGAGCACCTGCAGCGTGCCCATCTTCTGCGGCGCTGCGGGCTTGGGCGCTGCGGGCTTGGGCGCCGCAGCCGCACCGGCGGCTGGCGCGGCCTGGTGCGCTGTCGCCTGGCTGGCCTGCGCGTCGCCGACGATCTTGGCTGCGGGTGCTGCGGGCACGACCGGCGAAGCGGGAGCACCGGGGGCGCCGGTACCGTGCGCTCCCGGGGCCCCGGCGGCGGCAGGAGCGGGCGGCGTAAACGCTTTCATCGCGCCTGGACGCAGCACCATGGTTTTTTCGAAATCGGCCGCCTTTGCCTGCCCCGCAGTAGATTCAGCCATATATTTCAGCTTGTATTTGCCGAGTTCTACGACGTCGTTGTTCTGCAGGAAATGCTTCTTCACCGGCTGGCCGTTCACAAGCGTGCCGTTGGTGCTGCCGAGATCTTCGAGAAACGAGTCGTTCAGAATCGTGACGATAACGGCATGTTCGCCGCTCACCGCCAGATTGTCGATCTGGATGTCATTATGCGGCTTGCGACCGATGGTCGTTCGTTCCTTGGTGAGGTTGTATTCCTTGAGCACCAAGCCATCCATGCTGAGAATGAGCTTCGCCATAGCGTTATCCCCGATTACTTGCTGAGGTTCATTTCAACCAGCCAAAAAACTTCGACAGATAGCCTCGCGGCGCGGGAAACTCCCTTACGATGCGCACCAATATCACCGAAACGTTGTCGCGCCCGCCGTTGTCGTTGGCCATCTGAATGAGCTGTTGCACGCACAGCTTCAAGTTAGCTCCCAGGGTCTGCAAGACCATGTCGATATCCTCATCGCTCACCATATCACAAAGACCGTCCGAGCAAAGCAGGTAGATATCCCCGGGGAGCGCGTCGTATTCGTGGATTTCCGGTTCCACCGTTGGGTCGATCCCGAGAGCACGAGTTACCAGATTCTTGTTTGCCGAAAGCTTCGCCTGCTCCGGTGTGAGCATGCCGCTGTCGATCTGCTCCTGCAGCAGTGAATGATCCTTGGTGATCTGCCTGAACTCCCCGTTGCGCAAACGGTACAGGCGTGAATCGCCAATATGCGCCACCATCACCCGATTGTCGTAAAACAGCGCCACCACGAGCGTGGTGCCCATGCCGGAATACTGCGGCTGGCTCTGCGACGCCTGGTAGATCGAGGTATTCGCCTTGGCGATCTGATTGCCAAGGAGCTTCTGCGCCAGGCGCTGACCGGTCTGCTGGTCTATCTCGTGCGGCGGGCACCCCTCCAGCAACTGCTGCAATTCGGTCGTGATGACGGTAGTTGCCATCCCGCTGGCGACCTCTCCGGCGTTGTAGCCCCCCATGCCGTCGGCGAGCACTACCAACCCCTTGGAGGGGTCCGAGGCGATCGAGTCCTCGTTGTGCGAACGGACCATTCCCGGATCCGTTCCACTCGCGATCTCGAGCGCTTCTGCCATGTTCATGTTCCGGCCGGCTTAGGCGCGGGCGTCCATGTCGCGGTGCCGGTTTTGGCATCGCCTGCACTGACTGCCCGCAGCGCGGCGGCGAACTCCTCGCCGGTTTGGTAACGCTCGTCCGCATTTTTCGCCATGGCCCGATCGAGGAAGGCCACGAACGCCGGAGGCAGGCTCGGGTTGATGCTGAGAATATCAGGCGCGGGCTCATTGGCGATCTTGTACATAAGCTGCGCCATCGAATCCCCCCCAAAGGGCAAGGTGCCGGTGACCAGCTGGTACAAGGTCACGGCGAGAGAGAACAAGTCGGAGCGCCCATCGACTTTCTTGCCCGAGAGCTGCTCGGGCGACATGTAGGAGGGCGTGCCGAGCACCATGCCGGTCTTGGTCTTGGACGAATCGGTGATACGCGCGATGCCGAAGTCGGCGACCTTCACCAGGTCGTCCTCCGGCTCGTACATCACGTTGGCCGGCTTGACGTCGCGATGAACGATGTGCTGCTTGTGCGCATAGCCGAGCGCGTCTGCGACGCGCGCAACGATCGAAACCGCCTTGTCGAACGGCAGCAGGTTATCGGGTTTGGTATAGGGAACGAGGTCCTTTCCCTTGAGCAGCTCCATGGCGATGTAACACAGGTCGTGCTCCTCGCCCGCATCATAGATCGTAACGATGTTCGGGTGCGACAGTCGCCCCGCGGTTTCCGCCTCGCGGAAAAAGCGCTCCTTGACCTCCGTCAGCTCGTCGGCCTCGAACTCCTGTGAAAGCGCCATGGTCTTGATCGCCACCACGCGCCCGATCTTCGGGTCCCGGCCGAGATAGACCACGCCCATCGCGCCCTTGCCGAGCTCTTTCTCCACTTGGTAGCGGCCCAGCATCGGTTTTTCGATGCCCGAACCGGCATCGAGCATGCTCGCATTGGTACGGCCACCGGAGGCGCCGCCGAGCATGACCGTTTCCGATAACTGCCGCGCCCGCGACAGGCGCGTCTCCAGATCGCGGAATTTCGGGTTGTAGTCGGAAATATAGTGGAATACCGCCTCGGCTTTGTTGAACTGGCGCTTCCTCTCGAAATCGAGCCCGAGGTTGTACAGGTTGTCAAGCAGCGTGTCGTCGAGGGGGCATTTGCGGAAGTAATCGAAAGCCATGTCGAGCTGGCCCTGCCCCTGAAACGCCAGACCGAGCATTCTCGCGTTGGCCGCAGAGGACGCGTCGGAGGCTTCCTTGCCGCGCTCGGTCATCATGAAACGCTTGGTAACGAGCAGTACGTGCCCGATAACGAGCAGTACCAGCGGTTGCATCAGCTGCAGCCACATCCCTTGGCTGGTCATCAGGATAAAGTGGACAATGAGCAGCAGCGCCACCAGCCCCGCCGACATCCCTGCGCCCATACCCGCCGCAAGGCGCGGCAGCAGCGCCACCAGGTAAGCACCCACCAGCAGCAAAACGAGCGTTTCGACCATCCATCCCCAGGTCGGGGCGACAAAGAAATGCTCCTGCAGGATGGACGACACCGCGTGCGCGAGAGTCAGCACCGGCGCCATTGCCGGCGACACCGGCGTAACGGAGGTGGTGCCAACGCCGGCTGCGGTCGGGCCGATGAGCACAATCTTGTCGCGATAGGTATCCAGGGGAATCTTTCCTGAGGAAACGTCGAAAAACGAGTCGACGCGAAATGCCGGCTTTCCTTCCCGGTCCTTGTAGAAGAAGGTGTACATCTGCAGCGCCGGATCGGTTCCGATCTTCAGGTTGCCGACCTTTACGCCCTCGCCGAGCTCAACTTTGATGTCGGCAATTCCGAGGTTGAGGCTTTTTGCCGCGAGCAGCATGGAAAGCGAAGGGTAGTATTGGTCGAAGAACTGCAGCACCAGCGGTTCGGCGCGGATCCCGCCGTCGACGTCGATGTTCGCGTTGAGATGGCCGATGCCGGCGGCGTTCTTGCCGATCTCCTCGATCGGCAGCGAGAGCACCGTCGAAGTCGGCAACGGCGTGTCCTCGCCCTTGCCGATGTTCGTCAGGCGGTGCTTGGTTACGAAATCGGGCAGCGGTTTGTCGGGCTTGCCGCGTGGTTCGCCGAGTTCGAACAACATCGGCAGCAGCACGTTGCCGGCCCGGGCGTAGCTATCGGCAAGCTTGCGATCGGCGTTAAGCGCACCCTCGGCCTCGCGCAGCGTCGTGCCGAATTGCGCCAACTCCGCGGAAACCCCGGATGGCGGATTGCCCTCGGCCCAGCCGGGCACCAGCTTCGCATAGCGCTCGATCAGTTTGTTGATGAAAGCGAGCCCCGGATCGATCTGGGCCTCGCTGAAGAAAACAAGGTTGCCGATCACCTTGGCTTTAGCGCCGGCCAGGCTCTCGGTCATCTTCGCGTGCACTTCGCGCGACCAGGGCCAACGGCCGATGTTTCGGATGCTGGGGTCATCGATGGCGATCACGACCACCTTGTCGGTGGGCGAGCGCGAGGATGCCCTTACGCCCCAGTCATATGCGGCACGCTCCAGACTCTGGACGATCTGCGTGCCGCCGGCAAAAAGGACTAGGAGCGTAACCACGAGCCCCAGGAACCAGTCCTTCTTCCAGAAGTCTGCCTTGGTCATCGTTCCTCCCTGCTGTTCTTATTGTTTCTTGCAGAAATCAGCCGCGGGAATGCGCTCGTGCATTTTACGTCATCCAAAACTCGTACTTGTCCCTGTCAGGCGAAGCTACGCGCGCGACTCCTGCAGCGGCGCGCTTGGCGCGCCCCTGGCCCCGGGCCCTTCCCGATATGTGCCCGCTTTCTTGCGCTCGGGATTTGAATGTCAATTGAAGCTAAGTTGTTGAAGAAACAGCATCATAATGTGCATTCTTACAGTTAACTGTCAAAGCAGTCAAATTTTTCGCTAGGCTGCACGGTTCGCTCAAACGCGTTTGACCCGCAAGCGTGAATAAATGCCGGCACGAAGTCAAAATCGGCATCGAGAACACGTCTTCTTGCGTGCCGCAGTGGTTTGGCCACTCCCGCTGGAAGGAACGAATAGCCAAATCGCGCCGGTTACCGACAGCCTGCGCTGCCCGGAAGCCATTTCCGAGGCGATAGTCACTTACAGGTTTGCTGTTGGCAGATTTGGCGAAAACGTTGTTTCTGAATTCGTCTCCCCCTTTCGTACGGTTGCTTGCAACCGTACGAAAGGGGGAGATTGATAGACGGAAAAACCAGCTTCCTTGGTTTCCGGCTCGTCCGGCTTAGAATCAACCGAGGCCGGCGCCGCGCCTTGTTCGTGTTCGGGGTGCCAGCCCCGGCCGCAGCGCGCTCTTCAGGGTGAGTTCAACTGCCGAGGAGCGTGCCTGCAGTCAGCCCGAGGGATGCGGCGAGTTCCGGAGCAGACAGTTTTTTCCCGTCCTCGTGCTTGGCTTTGAGCACCTCGATTCTTCCCCCCTGCGCGGTGACAAAAAAGCTGGTCGCCGTGATCTCGGAGACTTCGCCTATCTTTCCCTTTACCGAACCAAAAGTGCGAAAGCTATGTTTGCGGCAGTCGAATATCTGGAGTCTCTTGCCGGCGAGCGAAGTCCAAGCCCCCGGAGCCGGATTGCAGCCGCGGATGAGGTTATGGATGAAGTCGACATGATTCGCCCAATTGATTTTCGCCTCGGCCGCACGGCACCAGCCCTCGTAGGACGCGAGCGTTTCGTCCTGCACCGTCTCCGCATGCTTGCCCGCCATCACCAGATCGGCAGCCTCGAGCATCGCCTGCACGCCCATGGGGAACAACCGCTCGAAGTAGACACTGCCAAGGGTGTCATCGGGACCGATCGCGGTCTGCTTCTGCAGAATTACCGGCCCCTCGTCCAGGCCGTCGGTGGGACGAAATATCGACAGTCCGGTCCGAGTATCGCCGCGAATGATGGGCCAGTTGATGGAACTGGGGCCCCGGTACTTCGGCAACAGCGAGGGGTGGTACTGGATGGTGCCGTTCTTCGGGATGGTCACGAAGGACTGCGGCGCGAACTGCAGCACGAAGGCCATGATCCCCAGGTCAGCCTTGAGAGAGCGCATCGCGTCGTGCGCCTCCACGGCCCGCAGCGACGCAAACTGAAACACCTTGAGGCCCTTCTCGATCGCGCTGGCCTTGAGCGGATCGGCCTTGGCGCCGTCTTTTTCCGGCGCGCAAAAAACCCCCGCCACCTCATCGCCGCGCGCGAGGAAAGCCTCCAGCACTGCTTTGCCGAAATCCTGCTGACCTACGATGGCGATACGCATCACGCCGCCTTCTTGGGGGGCACGGAAAACGCGCCGGCCTGCTTCAGGTTCGCGATCCTCGCATCGTCGTAACCGAGGACGGATTTGAGAACCTCGTCGGTATTCTCGCCGAGCATCGGCGAGCGCTTTATCACCGCGGGCGAGGCGGAAAGCTTGATCGGCATGCCGACGTTGAACCACTTGCCGCGCTGCGGGTGGTCGAGCTCGACCCACATGTCCCGCCCGCGCACGTGCTCGTCGTTCGCAAGATCCTCGGTACCCATGATCGGCCCGCAGGGCACGCCGAGCGGGTTGAGGATTGCCATGAACTCGCGCTTGCTGTACTTCTCCGCGAACTTCGTGATCAGCTTCCACATGTCGTTCTGGTTTTTTCTTCGGTCGCCAATCTTGGCAAATCTGGGGTCACTAGCCAAAGAAGGAAGATCCAAATCCGGTCCGATGCGATTGGCCAGGCCTTCCCAGACCGCTTCCTGCACCACGACGTAAAGCCAGTCGTTGGGGCCGTGCGGCTTGCAGTGAATCGCGTTGCCGAGCTGCCCGCCCCCGGAGTCATTGCCCGCCCGCGGCACATCGCCCATCCCCTGGTGCGTGGGCACCGAGTATTCGGTGAGCGCCTGGCGAGTGAGGCGCTGGTGGTCACGGAACTTGACGCGGCAGAGATTCATCACGCCGTCCATCATCGCCACTTCGACGTACTGCCCCTGCCCGGTGCGTTCGGCCTGCCGCAGCGCCGCGAGCAGCCCGATCGCGAGGTGCAGCCCGGTGCCGGTGTCGCCGATCTGCGCGCCGGTCACGAAAGGCGGTCCTTCGGGCACACCCGTGGTGCTCATCGCGCCGCCCATCGCCTGCGCGACATTTTCGTAGGCCTTGAAGTCGGCGTACGGACCGCTCGAGCCGAAGCCCTTGATCGAGCCCATCACGATCTTCGGGTTGATCTCGTGGATTTTCTCCCAGGTGAAGCCGAAGCGATCGAGCACGCCGGGGCCGAAGTTCTCCATGATGATGTCGCACTTCTTCAGCAGATCGACGAACACCTGCTTGCCCTCGGCGTTCTTCATGTTGACCGTGATCGAGCGCTTGTTGCAGTTGAGCATCGTGAAGTACAGGCTGTCGGCGTTCGGCACGTCGCGCAACTGGCCGCGGGTGGCGTCGCCAACCGGGTTCTCGAACTTGATCACGTCGGCGCCCATCCAGGCGAGCAGCTGCGAGCAGGTCGGTCCCGCCTGCACGTGCGACATGTCGAGGATGCGGATTCCCTTGAGTGCTTCCATTCTGATCTCCAGAACCTATTTCTTCTTCGCGCTCGGATTCAGGCTCGTGATGCGGCCGCTTTCGGTGCCGGCGGTTTCATCGATCACTGCGTTGACGAGCGTGGGCTTGCGCGAGCGGATGGCTTCTTCCATCGCGCTTCGCAGC
>JACQTO010000210.1 GCA_016210745.1 Betaproteobacteria bacterium | reverse complement strand
GTCGTCTCCGAGAGCCAGATCCGCACTGTCTTGCAGCAGTTCCGTGACAAGGTGCTGCCCGACGCCTTCCCCGGCCGCAGGGACGTGCCCAAGACCCTCATCTTCGCCAAGGACGATTCCCACGCCGACGACATCGTGCGCATCGCCCGCGAGGTGTTCGCCGAAGGCAACGACTTCTGCCAGAAGATCACCTACCGCACCGGCTTCACCAAGGTGACGAAGAAGGTAAAGAACGACGATGGCACCGAATCCGAGGTGAGCGAATGGGTGAAGACCTCGAGCCTGAGCCCCGATGAAATCCTCGCCAATTTCCGCAACAGTTTCTACCCGCGCATCGCGGTGACGGTGGACATGATCTCGACCGGCACCGATGTGAAACCGATCGAGTGTGTGTTTTTCATGCGCAACGTGAAATCGGCGGGCTTCTTCGAGCAGATGAAGGGACGGGGCGTGCGCGTCATCTCGCCCGACAAATTGCGCACGGTAACGCCCAGCGCCCGCGTGAAGGATCGCTTCATCATCGTCGATGCCGTGGGCGTGTGCGAGCAGGACAAGACCGACTCGCACACCCTGAACCGCAAGCCCTCGGCGACGCTGGAGGAGGTGCTCAACTACGTGGCCCAGGGCGGGCTGGACCCCGATGCGCTCATCACGCTCGCGGGGCGGCTTGCCCGCCTTCAGCGCGAGTTCAGTGTCGATCAGCTCAAGGAACTCAAGGAGCTTGCCGGCGGCAAGTCTTTTCCCGACCTTTCTCACGATCTGCTGCGTGCGGTTGACCCGGATGCCCAGATTGCTACTGCCCGGCAGATCTTCTCGGAACCCGGACACCCGAGCGACAAGCAGATCGCAACGGCGGCCGAGCAACTCGGTCAAGCGGCGGTCGTGCCCTTTCTCAAGGCGGCATTCCGCCGCCGCATTCTGGAGATGCGGCAGGAAAACGAACAGGTCATCGACCGCCACACCATCGACAGTGTGCTCTACTGGGGCTTCGACGCCTCGGCGGTGGAGAAGGCGCAGGCGAAGGTGCAGGATTTCCGCGCCTGGATCGAGGAACACAAGAGCGAACTAACCGCGCTGCAGGTTCTATACGCCGGTACGCGCCCGCTCAAGCTTGTGTTGAAGGACCTGCGGCAACTGCGCGACGCGCTCGCCCGCCCGCCGCTCGCCGCGACACCCCCACAACTGTGGCGCGCATTCCAGGCAGTGGAGGCCGACAGGGTCAAAGGTCCCGGCGGCGAGGTGCTCACCGATCTCGTGGCCCTCGTGCGGCATGCGCTCATTCCCGCCATGACGCTTGTGCCCTATCGCGAGGAAATGCGCGAGCGCTATCAGGCGTGGCGCGCGGCGCGCGACGCGGACCACACGTTTACGCCCGAGCAGCGCGAGTGGCTCGATCGCATGGCCGAGCATATCGCCACCAGCCTCGCTATCGAGCCCGCGGATTTCGAGGCCGGCTGGTTCGGCCAGCATGGGAGTCTCGGTCGCGCGCATGCGCTGTTCGGCGCTCAATTGCAGCCGATCATGGCGGAATTGAATGAGAGGCTGGCGGCGTGAGCGGAAACGGGGAACTGCCGGACGGGTGGACAACCGCGCAACTATCAGATGTCTCGACGATTCTGATGGGACAATCTCCGCCGTCATCGACGTACAACATTGAATGCGATGGATTGCCTTTCTTTCAGGGCAAGGCGGAATTCGGTTCACTCTACCCTGAGCCTAAAGTGTGGTGCTCACAACCAGGCAAGATTGCTGAGGCGAACGACATACTCCTTTCCGTGCGCGCGCCGGTCGGCCCAACAAATCTCGCGCCCGGTAAGTGCTGTATCGGACGTGGCCTCGCTGCGGTTCGCCCCGAGACAGGACTGGACCTGAAATACCTGCTGCATGCGTTTCGATGTTCTGCTTCGGTCCTTGACGCTAGGGGCACTGGAACAACATTCAAGGCTGTTTCGGGCAAAGTCGTTCGTGAATTCGCGCTCCCCATTGCTCCCTCCGAGGAACAATCTCGCATCGCTGATGCCTTGGACGAACTCTTCTCGGACCTCGATGCGGGTGTGGCGGCGCTGGAGCGGGTGCGGGGGAAGCTGAAGCTCTATCGCGCCTCGGTGCTGAAGGCGGCAGTGGAAGGGACGCTCACCGCCGAATGGCGCGCGCAGCATCCGCACACGGAGCACGCCTCTGAACTCCTGCAGCGCATCCTTACCGAGCGTCGCCGCCGCTGGGAGGAAGAGCAACTCCGCAAGTTTAAGGAGAAGGGTCAGGAACCACCCACGAACTGGAAGGCGAAATACAAGCAACCTGTGATTCCTGACACCACCAATCTCCCACCGCTTCCGAGCGGGTGGTGTTGGGTGTCATGGGCACAAGTTGGCTTTTCACAAAATGGCCGCCCATTCCCGAGCAGCGACTACGAGGACGCCGGAACCAAACTCCTGCGGCCGGGGAATCTCTACGCAGATGGGGCGATACGCTGGACGGACCGCAATAGTCGTTACATGCCGGACCGATATGCTGAGGAATCGCCTGACCTCATCGTTGGCGCCGGGGAATTGATCATCAATCTGACGGCCCAAAGCTTGAAAGACGATTTTCTAGGGCGGGTTTGCATCACTGGGGAAGGCGAACACTGTTTGCTGAATCAACGACTGGCTCGTCTGAACACTGTGATCATTCCTGCACGATTCATGTTATGGATGTTCAAGTCGGCCTGGTTTCGAGTGTTCGTGGCCGGACTGAATACGGGAAGCTTGATCCAGCACATGTTTACTTCCCAACTTGAACATTTCGTTTTTCCGCTTCCCTCGCTCGCGGAGCAGGAAGTCATCGTCGAAGCCGTCGAAGACCAGCTCTCCATCATCGACCACCTCGAAGCCGACCTCGACGCCAAACTGGAGAGTGCTCAGGCGCTGCGCCAGGCGATTTTGCGCCACGCCTTCACCGGCCAACTCGTGCCGCAGAACCCTAACGACGAACCGGCCTCAGAACTCCTGAAGCGCATCGCCGAAGAGCGCGAGGCGCGCGCCCGCGTGGCCGCGGCAGCGAAAGAAGAGCCGATGCGGGTGGCCCGAAGGAAGAAGTCGTGAGCCGGAAAACCGTTTCGCGAAAGGGCGCTTCCGGCGCGCCTCCCGAACCGGGTCGAAAACAGAGCTACGCCGCGCTGCTGAAAGCCATCGAGTCCGCCAATAAGCAGATGCTCGGCCGCGCGGCGGCGGTCGTGAACCAGGCGCTGGTACTGCGCAACTGGCTGATCGGTGCCCACGTTGTGGAATACGAGCAACATGGCTCGGATAGAGCTAGGTATGGAACTCGGTTGCTCGAACGTCTGGCGGACGATCTTGCGGGCTTGGGTCTCAAAGGGTTGCAGGTTCGCATGTTGCGGAATTGCCGTCTTTTTTATCTTGCCTACCCGCAGATTCGGCAACCACTGTCTGCCGAATTCGGGCACCTGGCGGACTCGGGACCAATTCGGCAACCAGTGGTTGCCGAATTGGCGGGTCAAATTGGTCCGACGGTGTCGGACAAATTCACCTCGAAGAGTCGCCTGCCGCAAATTCCGTCAACACTGTCGCCGGAATTGCCGCGGCCGCTTCCCGCCGAAGCTGTAATTCAGTTTTCCTGGAGCAAACTCATTGAGTTCATCGCGATCGACGATCCGTGGAAGCGTGCCTTCTACGAAAACGAATGCTTCAAGGGTAACTGGTCCAAGCGGCAGCTCCAGCGCCAGATCGAATCGCTGCTCTACGAGCGCACGGGGCTTTCCACCGACAAACGCGCGGTGATCCAACGGTCGCGGCGACAGGCGAGCGAGGCTCCGGCGGAAACCATCGCCGAGCTGATCCGCGACCCCTACGTGTTGGAATTCGCGGGCCTGGCCGAACGGCCCGCGTACTCGGAAGACGATCTCGAAACGGCGCTCCTCGATCACTTGCAGCGTTTTCTGCTGGAACTCGGTGCGGGCTTTTGCTTCGAGGCACGGCAGTTCCGCGTGACCACGGGCAACCGGCACCACCGCGTCGATCTGGTCTTCTATCACCGGCGCCTGCGTTGCCACGTGCTGCTTGATCTCAAAGTCCGCGCTTTTCGCCCCGCGGATGCCGGCCAGATGAATTTCTACGTGAACTGGTTCAAAGCCAATATGATGGCCGAGGGGGACGGCCCGCCGGTGGGCATCATCCTGTGCAGCAGCAGGAAGGAGACCGAGGTGGAATTCGCCACCGGCGGGATGGACAACAAGCTTTTCGTTTCGCGCTATCTCACGGCGCTGCCTTCGGTCGAGCAACTCAAGGCACTGGTGGATGCCGACCGGGCGTATTTCGAACAGCAGCACCCGAAGCCGAGGCATAAGAAGAAGGATTGAGCTACTTGGATACTTCGCAGATCGGAAAACGCGCGTGGAGCTACGCCGGCGTATTGCAGGACGCCGGGCTCTCGTGCTTCGAGTACGTGGAGCAATTGACGCTGCTCCTGTTCCTCAAGATGGCCGATCAGTTGACCGAGCCGCCCTACAGCCGGGTCCCCATCGTTCCGCCGGAGCACGGCTGGAAAGCGCTGCTGCCGCTCGACGGGGCGGCTCTGGAGGACAAGTACCGCGACATTCTCGAAAAGTTGGGCGTCAAGCCCGGGATGCTCGGCGTCATCTTCAAGGGCGCGCGCTGCGAGATTCACAACCCGGCGCTGCTGAAGCAGTTGATCGTCAATCTGCTCGACAAAGTGGACTGGCTCGCGCTGCCGGTGGATGTGAAGGGAACGATCTACGAGGAACTGCTTTCGCGTTCGGCGCAGGAATCCTCGCGCGGCGCGGGACAATATTTCACGCCGCGTCCCGTGATCCAGACCATGTGCGAGGTGACGCGGCCCACGCCGCAGGACCGCATCTGCGACCCGGCCGCGGGCACCGGCGGCTTCCTCTGCAATGCCTATCAGTACGTGCTCGATCGGTTCGGGAAGGACCTCGACCGCGACGAGAAGCGAACGCTGCAAGAAGAACTGGTCGAGGGCATGGAACTTTCGCCCAAGGTGGGGCGCATGTGCGCGATGAATCTGTATCTGCACGGCATCGGCGGCGACAAGGTGGCCGTCCACACCGGGCACGACAGCCTCGCCGCGCCGTGGAACCGCGAATACACCATGGTGCTCGCCAATCCGCCGTTCGGGAAGAAGCAAAGCCTCTTGTTCGTGAACGAAGAGGGCGATACCGAAAAGGAAGACCAGGTTGTAGTGCGCGAGGATTTCTGGACCTCCACCAGCAACAAGCAGTTGAACTTCGTGCAGCACATCTACACGCTGCTAAAGATCGACGGCCGCGCGGCGGTGGTGGTGCCGGACAACGTGCTGTTCGAGGGCGGCGCGGGCGAAAAAGTGCGGCGCAACCTGTTGCAGAAATGCCGCGTTCACACGCTGTTGCGTTTGCCGACCGGAATCTGGTACTCGCCCGGAGTGAAAGCGAACGTGATCTTCTTCGACAAGAGGGAAGGGCGAGCCGAGGCGTGGACCGACAAGCTCTGGGTGTACGACTTGCGTACCAACCAGCATTTCACCCTCAAGCAGAAACCTATCCAGCGCTCCGATCTCGACGAGTTCATCGCCTGCTACAAGCCCGGCCGCCAGCACGAGCGGAACGACACGTGGAGCGAAGCGAACCCGGAGGGCCGCTGGCGCTCTTACGCGTACGAGGATCTGCTGAAGCGCGACAAGTTGAGCCTCGATCTCTTCTGGATCAAGGATAAGAGCCTGACCGATACCGACGCGCTGCCGCCGCCGGACGTGATCGCCACCGAGATCGCCGACGATTTAGAGGCCGCGCTCGCGCAGTTCACCAAGATCGCGGCGCGACTGGGGGGTAAAGGCTGATGCCCATCTTGCCCTCGATAAGAAGCGTCAGCACGGTTGCGACGGTCAGTCCGCCCATTGGGAATCGCAATGGATTCACGCATCCCTCGTCACTTGATTCCGTCACAGCTTGACCTCCCCCGGTTTCTTTTCAATCGCTATGCCCGCGGTGTCGAGCAAGTCCCGGCTCACCAGAATCGGTGCTTTGAAATGAATCGCCAGCGCGATCGCGTCGGAAGAACGGCTGTCGAAGACGCGCGCAGTATTCTGTATGACGACGGTGAGGGCCGCGTAGAAGACCGTATCCTTCAAAGTGATCGCGACCTGCGATACGGTTCCTGCGTATGCTTCCAGTATGGTATGCATGAGATCATGGGTCAGGGGACGCGCCGGCTTTTTTTCCATCAGCGCACCTTGAATCGACTCGGCGACGATGATGTCGACGAAAATCGGAATCGCCCTGTCGTGCACCTTCAGCAACACGATCGGCCCGACGTGGCTGAGCAACACCTCGACGCTGTCCACTCGAAGCTGATCAGCGGAATTGTTCTTATCGCCCTCGGCAGCAGCCGATGAACCGGGCAATCCCGGCATTGCAGCAGTAAGCGCGCATAGGAGGATGAATCGGCGCAGTCGGGTCATGGCACTCTCCGCGGAAGCATGAAAACACCCTTGTGCGAGCCTGTTTCCTCGCACCGACTCAGTACAGCGGACCGCGCTCTTCGTCCATCTGCGCGCTGAACGCCATATGGCGCGCGCCTTTCATCAGGTCGATGAAGTCGCGCGTCTTCATGTGCACCAGGGTTTCATGGTCTCCCGCCTCGAAGTACATCTCCGGCTGCTCCATGAGGCTGTCATCCCAAATGGTTTCCATGCCGTAGGCGACACCCACGGGCGGTACCGCGCCCGGCTCACAGTCGGCAAATAGATCCTTCAGTTCCGCCTCGCTTGCCAGCCGGAGCGCGCGGCCGTTGCTCAGCTCCAATTCGCCCAATTTCAGTCGCCGCGATGCCGGCAGCACAGCCATCATGGCGTGGGTTTCATCTTCGAGCACGACCGCCTTGGCAAGGCATTGCGCCGGCACGTTTGATGCTCGCACCGTCTGCATGCTGCTGCCGCTGTGCGGGTGTTTCACCACATCGTAAGGCACCGCGTTCGCTTCGAGGTAGTCACTCAGCTTCATTGCGATTCCCATGATGGTCTCCGGGGCGTTGTGGGTATGTCTTCATTATAGGCAGGCCCTGGCAGGCGCAATGCCGATTTGAAGGCGCGGTGACCCGCCTTGAGCAGGGTGGAACCCTTTTTTCAAACGGCGCCGAATGCGGGCGAAGGCGATCGCTCAGGTATAATAAATATTTGCATTAGGCACGCTATGGCACCGCAAACCCTGTACGACAAGCTCTGGGACGCCCACGTCGTTCACCTCGAAGAGGACGGCACGGCGCTGCTCTATATCGATCGCCATTTGGTTCACGAGGTGACCAGCCCGCAGGCGTTCGAAGGATTGAGGCTGGCGGGCCGCAAGCTCTGGCGCATTTCGGCCAATCTCGCCACCGCCGACCACAATGTTCCGACCACCGACCGTTCGGCAGGCATCACGGACGCCGTGTCGCGCTTGCAGGTCGAAACGCTGGACGCAAACTGTCGCGACTTCGGCATCCTCGAATTCGGCATGAACGATCCGCGCCAAGGCATCGTGCACGTGATCGGACCCGAGCAGGGTGCGACGCTCCCCGGCATGACCGTGGTATGCGGTGATTCGCATACCAGCACTCACGGCGCGTTCGCTTGTCTGGCCTTCGGCATCGGTACCTCCGAAGTCGAGCATGCGCTTGCCACTCAGTGCCTGCTGCAGAAGAAAGCGCGCAATCTGCTGGTCAAGGTGGATGGAGCGCTGCCGCGCCGCGTGACCTCGAAGGATATCGCGCTGGCGGTGATCGGCCAGGTCGGTACCGCGGGCGGAACCGGCCATGCGGTTGAGTTTGCCGGCAGCACCATCAGTGCGCTGTCCATGGACGCGCGCATGACCTTGTGCAATATGGCGATCGAGGCCGGCGCGCGCACCGGAATGGTCGCAGTGGACCAAACCACGATCGATTACCTCAAAGGCCGGCCGTTTTCGCCCAAAGGTGAAGCCTGGGACCGCGCGGTGGCCGGGTGGCGCAGCCTCAGAAGCGATCCGCAGGCAAGCTTCGATCGCGTGGTGCAGATCGACGCGCGCCAGCTCAAGCCCCAGGTCACCTGGGGCACTTCGCCCGAGATGGTGGTATCGGTGGACGAGCGTGTGCCTGACCCGGATAAGGAAAAAGATGCGGGGCGGCGCGACGGCATGGAGCGCGCGCTGATCTACATGGGCCTGAAACCGAATGTGGCCATAACGGACATCCGCATTGACAAGGTGTTCATAGGTTCGTGCACGAATTCGCGCATCGAGGATCTGCGCGCGGCTGCGGCTGTGGCACGGGGAAAACGCGTCGCCGGGAACGTGAGGCTGGCGCTGGTCGTCCCCGGTTCCGGGCTGGTGAAGACGCAGGCGGAAAAGGAAGGACTGGATAGGATATTCCGCGACGCCGGATTCCAGTGGCGCGAACCCGGCTGCTCGATGTGCCTTGCCATGAACGCGGACCGGCTCGAGCCCGGCGAGCGCTGCGCTTCGACGTCGAACCGCAATTTCGAAGGGCGTCAGGGAACCGGCGGGCGCACCCATCTGGTAAGCCCCGAAATGGCTGCGGCGGCGGCAATCGCCGGGCATTTCGTCGATGTGCGCCAGTGGCGTTGATTAGGGGAGTCTTTATGCGAAATATGTTCCTGCTCCTGGTGCTCACGCTGGTCACCGTCGGCTGCAACACGGTGCAGGGCATGGGCAAGGACATCAAACAAGGAGGCGAGGCCCTCGAGCGCGTGGGTTCGAAGAAATAAATGGAAAAATTCACCGTATTGCATGGCATCGTCCTGCCTCTCGACAGGGCCAATGTCGACACCGACGCCATCATCCCGAAGCAGTTCCTGAAGTCGATCAAGCGCTCGGGCTTCGGGCCGAACCTTTTCGACGCATGGCGCTATCGCGACGAGGGCCAGCCGGACAAACCGAACGAAGGCCGTCCGCTCAATCCGGATTTCATCCTCAACCAGCCGCGCTACAAAGGCGCCAGCGTGCTGCTGGCGCGCAAGAATTTCGGCTGCGGCTCCTCGCGCGAGCACGCGCCCTGGGCGCTCGTCGATTACGGATTCCGCGCCCTGATCGCGCCGTCCTACGCCGATATTTTCTTCAGCAACTGCAGCAAGAACGGGCTGCTGCCCATCGTATTGCCCGAATCGCAGGTGGAGCGCCTTTTCCACGAGGTGGCGGCCTTTCCCGGTTACCGGCTGCGCATCGATCTGGATCGGCAGGTGGTCGAAAAGCCCGACGGCGACGTATACAAGTTCGATGTCGATCCGTTCCGAAAATACTGCCTGCTGAACGGATTGGACGACATCGATCTCACCCTGCGCCACGCCGAGAAGATTCGCGCCTTCGAGGAGAAGCGCAAGTTGGAGCAGCCGTGGCTGTATTGATTCAGGATTTGGGCTTAAGCGGGTGAGGAATATGGGGCACGCCGGCAGTAGGGGGATTGCTCCGATTTTTCTTGATCAGGTGAAGATATGAAACGGGTAGGCATAGTCGGTTGGCGCGGGATGGTGGGATCGGTGCTGGTGGCGCGCATGCGCGAAGAGCGCGATTTCGATCATATCGAACCGGTATTCTTTTCGACTTCGCAGGCGGGCGGCAAAGGTCCGGATATCGGCGTGGCGGTTCCGCCGGTCGCCGACGCAAAGAACGTCGAGGCGCTTGCCGCCATGGAGATCATCATCTCCTGCCAGGGCGGCGACTACACCAACGAGATATATCCGAAGCTGCGCTCTGCCGGCTGGAGCGGCTACTGGATCGACGCCGCATCGGCGCTGCGCATGAAAGACGACGCGGTCATCATCCTCGACCCGGTCAACATGAACGTGATCAAGGACGCGCTCGGCAAAGGGGTCAGGAATTACATCGGCGGGAACTGTACCGTGAGTCTGATGTTGATGGGCATGCACGGCCTTTTCAAGGCGGGGTTGGTGGAATGGATGACGGCCATGACTTATCAGGCCGCCTCGGGTGCCGGTGCGGAAAATATGCGCGAGCTGGTCAAGCAGATGGGTTTTGCGCATCAATCCGCGAAACGGCTGCTGGACGACCCGGCATCGGCGATACTCGAGATCGACCGCACGGTCGCCGACGCTATCCGTTCGAAAGATTTCCCCACGAAGCATTTCGGTGTGGCGCTTGCGGGGAGCCTCATTCCTTGGATCGACAAGGACCTGGGCAACGGACAAAGCCGAGAGGAATGGAAGGGGCAGGCCGAGGGCAACAAGATTCTGGGGCGCGAGAGTAACCCCATACCGATCGATGGCATTTGCGTCCGCGTTGGCGCCATGCGCTGTCACAGCCAGGCGCTTACGATAAAGCTGACCAAGGACGTGCCTCTGGACGAGATCGGGGACATGCTTGCGGCGGCGAACGAATGGGTCAAGGTGGTGCCGAACCAGCGCGACGCAACGATTGCCGAACTTACGCCGGCCAAGGTGACGGGCACCCTCTCGGTGCCGATTGGCCGGTTGCGCAAGCCCGCTTTGGGCGGGAAACGCGGCGAGGTCTACCTGACCGCATTCACCGTCGGCGACCAATTGCTTTGGGGTGCTGCCGAGCCGCTACGCCGCATGCTGCGCGTCTTGCTCGAGGAGAGATCTCGGGTGCGTCCGGCAAAGGCACCGCAATCGGCGTGATTCCAGGCCGGCGGCAGCCGAAAGGGCCGCTTGGACCGCAGGGATTGCACGTGGGAGCTGCTGCAAGCCGATTTTGCAGCATTCTGGGAGTACGAGGGAGCGTTTTTCATGAGTTTGTAAAGGATTCGTGAAGAATTTCTGCCAAGAAATACCGACTTAGTGCAGTTTGCGAGAGGGCGGTTGAGCTTGCAAGGCTAACCGCCTGATGGTATGTTATTTTCCTTCCTTCAATATCAAGGGTGGCAGAGTGGGAAAGTTCACCAGTAAGACGGTTGCGTTGGTGCTCGCCGCTCTGCTCCTGTCCTCATCCGCTTGGGCTGCTGGGCTCGGGAAGCTCACGGTGCTTTCGACGCTGGGCCAACCCTTAAGAGCCGAAATCGAGGTCGTTTCACTGAGGCCCGGGGAAGCCGAAGGGCTCTCCGCCCGTCTGGCCTCGCAGGAGGCATATCGGCTGGCAAATATCGAGCTCCAGGGTGCACTTTTTTCGCTCAAGTTTGCAGTCGAGCGCCGGTCCGGCGGCCAACAGGTCGTTAGCATTACCTCGACCGAGCCGATGAATGAGCCCTTTGTCGACGTGCTGATCGAGTTGAATTGGCCGACAGGCAAGCTGGTGCGCGAGTACACGTTCCTGCTTGACCCGCCTGAATACAAGGGTCCCGCTGTTGCGACACCTGCGCCCGCAGTGCCTGCCGCTGAAGCGCCTGCTGCGCAAGCGGCGCCGGTGCCCTCGCCAGCACCGGAGGTTACCGCGCCCCTACGGGCAGTGGAAACTCCGCCAGCGACGGTGACGGCGAAGGCGGCGGAGGTCGGAACCTATGAAGTGAAGCGCGGCGACACGCTGTCGAAAATCGCGCAAAAGAACATGGCACCGGGGGCGACCTTGGCGCAAATGCTGGCTGCCTTGTATCAAGGAAACCGGGGTGCCTTCGACGGCGACAATATGAACCGCCTGCGCGCCGGTCGAATCCTGAACATTTCCGGAGCTGAATCCGCCTTGGCTGTGACGCCCGAAGATGCGCGGCGGTTGGTCGCGACTCAAAGCGCGGATTTCAACGAATACCGACGCCGGCTTGGCGCGGAGGTTGCCGCCGCTCCGGCGCGTGCCGATACAGGTCGCCAGGCGGGCGGGCGGATCGGCGCGCCGGCCGAAGAAAAGCCGACACCCCCAGCCGAGCCTGCAAAGGATCAACTTCGCCTGTCCAAAGCCGGTGACGCCAAAGCAGGTGGCGCTGCCGGGGGCGCAGCACGCAGCGACGATTTGTCTGCCAAGGAAAAAGCGCTGAGAGAAGCCAACGAGCGCATTGCGATGCTCGAGAAAAACATAGCCGATATGCAGAAGCTGGCGCAACTGAAGAGCGAGGCTGGGGCTCAATTGCAGCAAGCGGCTAAAGCCGCTTCAGCGAAGGCCGAAGCCGCGAAGGCGCCAGAGCCCGCGAAGGCGCCGGAACCGGCCAAAGCTGCGGAAGCGCCCAAGGCAGCTCCCGCCGACGCGGCTAAGGCCGAGGCGGCAAAGGCCGCAGCCGATGCTGCCAAGGCCGGGCCCGACGCGGCGAAGGCCGGGCTCGATGCTGCGAAGGCTGCGCCCGATGCTACGAAGGCTGCGCCTAAGGCCGCGGCGCCGAAGGCGATGCAGCCACCGCCTCCACCTCCGCCGTCGTTCGTCGATGAACTGCTGGAGAACGAGGTCGCGCTTGGCGGTGCAGGCGGCGTGATAGTGCTCCTTGCCGGATATGCAGCCTATGCGTGGAACAGGAAACGCAAACTGCAGATGGAAAGCAGCATGATGGGAGCGGCGACCGGGGAGGCCGGCTCCAGCTTGGGCGCTGCGGGCGGTCGCCAAGTGGATACCTCTGCCACGCCTTCATTCCAGAGCGACTTCAGCCACGAGGGAATGGGTAAGATCGACACTGAAGAAATCGATCCGGTGGCGGAGGCCGACGTCTATATGGCCTATGGCCGCGACGCCCAGGCCGAGGAAATTTTGAAGGAAGCCCTTGCCAAGGATCCGGCGCGGCACGCGGCGCGCGTCAAGCTCTTGGAGGTTTACGCCAACCGCAAGGACTCGAGGGCTTTCGAGGCGACTGCTACCGAACTGTACGCGGCGACGAATGGCCAAGGAGCGGATTGGGAAAAGGCCGCAAGTCTCGGCGTTGCGATAGATCCGGGAAACCCCCTTTACGGCGGCAAGCCTGCGGCGGCTGCACCGAAACCTGCACCGGCCATGGCTGCGACGGCGGCCGCGCTGGGCATAGCGGCTGCGGCGCAAGCGGCCGGCCCGGCTGAGGCCGCGCCAGCGGCGGCCGTTTCCGCGCTCGATTTCGACCTCGATCTTGGCACTGCGCCTGCCGAGGCCGCATCTGCGGAAGCTGCCACGGCGGCACCGCAACAGACCTCCAGCGGCCTTGATTTCGACCTGGATCTGGGCAGCCCGCCCGCGGCGCCTGCCGAGGCTGCGGTCACGGCGCCTGCCGAGGCTGGCGGTGGTCTCGATTTCGACCTCGACCTCGGTATCGAAGAAAAGCCGGCCGAACCGGCAAAGGCGGGCGCTACGGCGGAGAACACTCTCGTCGTCGAGCCGTCGAAGCAGGCTGGCGACGAAATGGCGATCGACTTCAACGTTGCGCCCTCGGCGCCCGTGGCGCCGCAGTCGGCGCCGGTGGCTGCGGCAGCGCAATCCGAAGGTGGGCTGGACTTCGATATCGGCGTGCCGGAAACGGCCCCCGCTTCCGCTGCAGGGCTTGGCGCGGCAGGATCCGGACTGGACTCTATCAGCCTCGATCTGGGTGAACCCGGGGCTCAGGGCGCAGCGGGTCCGGCAGTCGATGCGCATTGGCAGGAAGTGGCGACCAAGCTCGATCTCGCCAAGGCGTATGAGGAAATGGGCGACCGGGACGGCTCGCGCGAGTTGCTCAACGAAGTGATAGCCGAAGGCGACGCCGCCCAGAAGCAGCAGGCAAAGACTATGCTTGAAGCGCTCGGCTAGCCGGCGCTTTGGTCCCGCAATCGGCGCCTCGAGCGCCGATTGTTTTTTGTAGGGCTTGCAATGACAAAGAGTATTGACGGCGGTGCGGCGGGCACGCGCCTTTCCTCGGCCTTGGCCCGCTCGGGCGAGCCGCGGCCTGGACTGCGGCCGGGCCGCCGTCTCGCATGAAGATCGCCATCGGAGTGAGCTATGACGGCGCCGGCTTCGACGGGTGGCAGTCGCAGCCCTCCGGCAATACGATTCAGGACCATCTCGAGTGGGCGCTGAGCCGGATCGCCGGCGCGCCGACGCGGATTGCGGGCGCGGGCCGCACTGACGCGGGTGTGCATGCCTGCGCACAGGTTGCTCATTTCGAAACCGATGCCGAGCGCCCCGTTTCCGCGTGGGTGCGCGGCACCAACAGTGCGCTCCCCAGCGCAATTGCGGTGCAATGGGCCGTGGCGGTTCCGCAGGCGTTCCACGCGCGCTACTCGGCGAGCGCACGCAGCTACCGTTACGTGCTCTACAACCACCCGGTCAGGCCGTCGCTCGCTGCCGGCCATTGCGGCTGGTACCATGGGCCGCTGGAACTCGATCTGATGCGCCGCGCCGCCATGCTGCTCACTGGGGAGCACGATTTCTCCGCGTTCCGATCCTCGCAGTGTCAAGCGAAGACACCGGTGCGCACCATCGGGCATGCGGAGATCGTGCAGCGCGGACCCTATCTGATGTTCGACTTCGGCGCCAATTCGTTCCTGCACCACATGGTGAGGAATATGGTCGGAAGCCTGCTGTATGTGGGCAAGCGAAAGCACCCACCCGAGTGGGTTGCGACTGTCCTCGCCTCGCGCGACCGCACGCGTGCCGCGCCGACTGCGGCTGCCGCCGGACTCTATCTGACGGGCGTCAACTACGGCCCCGAGTGGGGCCTGCCTGCATTCCCGCGCATGATGCCGTTCGAATCGCCTTCGAGAAGGCTTGATATTTAGTGGACTACCAGCGGAATGCTGACAAATTGGTGCAGTTTTGGCTTTTAATAGGTCTCCTCATTTTGTGCAGTTGCATGCAACTGCACAAAATGAGGAGATCGATTGACGGCAAAACCAAGCGCCGTTGATTCTGACTTCTTCGGTTTAGGAATCTCCGCGAGATAATGCATGAGAACGCGCATAAAAATCTGCGGCATCACGCGTGAAGCCGATGCCCTGATTGCCGCGGGCCACGGAGCCGATGCCATCGGCTTCATCTTCTGGCGACCGAGCGAGAGGTTCATAGAGCCGGTGCGCGCCGGCGCCATCGCGCGCTTGCTGCCTGCGTTTGTTTCGCCGGTCGGCGTCTTCGTGAATCCCACCGCTGAGGAGGTCGAAGCGGTGCTCGCTCAGGTCCCGAACGCGCTGCTGCAGTTTCACGGCGAGGAGGCGCCGGAGTTCTGCATGCGCTTCGGTCGGCCGTTCATCAGGGCGGCGCGCATGAAGCCGGGACTGGATTTGATAAAATACTTCGCTCCATTCGCTGCGGCGTCGGCTTGGCTGGTCGACGCCTTCCACGATGGCATGTACGGCGGCACCGGCAGTGCTTTTGACTGGGACTTGGTGCCGCGCAATCTCGATCGGCCGCTGGTGCTCTCGGGCGGTCTGACTGTCGGAAACGTTTTCGATGCGGTGCGACGACTGCGTCCATTCGCGGTAGACGTGTCGAGCGGAGTCGAGTCGGACAAAGGCATAAAAGAAGCGACGAAGATTGCAGCGTTCATCGCAGGAGTCAAAAATGCAGATCAGTGACCTCCCGTACGACCTCCCCGACAAAATGGGACATTTCGGTCCGTACGGGGGCGTGTTCGTGGCCGAGACCCTGGTCCAGGCGCTCGAAGAGCTCAAGTGCGCCTACCAACAAGCGCGCAACGATCCGGCTTTTGTTGCCGAATTCGAATATGAGCTCAAGCATTATGTCGGTCGTCCCAGCCCGATATACCACGCGAAGCGCTGGTCGGAACTGCTCGGCGGCGCGCAGATTCTGCTCAAGCGCGAGGATCTCAATCACACCGGCGCGCACAAGATAAACAACACTATCGGCCAAGCGCTGCTCGCGCGGCGCATGGCCAAACCGCGCGTGATCGCAGAGACCGGCGCCGGTATGCACGGCGTGGCGGCAGCGACCGTGGCGGCGCGCTACGGCATGGAGTGCGTGGTCTACATGGGTTCGGAGGACGTGAGGCGCCAGGCGGCGAACGTGTACCGCATGAAACTGCTGGGCGCCACGGTAGTGCCGGTCGAGTCGGGATCGAAGACGCTCAAGGACGCACTCAACGAAGCGATGCGCGACTGGGTCACGAACGTGTCGAACACGTTCTATATCATCGGCACGGTAGCCGGTCCGCACCCGTATCCCATGATGGTGCGCGACTTTCAGTCGGTGATCGGACGCGAATGCCTGGTGCAGATGGCGGAGATGTTCGCTCGCCAGCCCGACGCCGTCATCGCGTGCGTGGGCGGGGGGTCGAACGCGATGGGTATCTTCTACCCGTACATAGCGCACGCCGAGGTCAGTTTGATCGGGGTCGAGGCGGCAGGATACGGCCTGGCAAGCGGCAAACATGCGGCCTCGCTGGTCGCGGGCAGGCCCGGCGTACTGCACGGCAATCGCACCTATCTGCTGCAGGACGAGCACGGGCAGATCCGGGAAACGCATTCCATTTCTGCGGGCCTCGATTATCCCGGTGTGGGACCGGAGCACGCGTGGTTGAAGGACGCAGGGCGCGCCCAATATGTCACCATAGACGACGCCGAGGCGCTGGCCGCGTTCCACGACTTGTGCCACTACGAAGGCATCATTCCCGCGCTCGAATCGGCACATGCCATTGCCCATGCGGCCAAGATCGCCCCTTCGATGCGGCGCGATCAGCTGCTGCTGGTCAATCTTTCCGGGCGCGGCGACAAGGACATGCATACGGTGATGGAAAAATCAGGGAACGGGATTTGAACGGGGCCGGCGCCGCGCTCTACAACGAGGACCTGTTCACCGGTCTTGGCCGGGTCGCCGACGCGAGTGTTGACCTAGTGATCGCCGATCCGCCATACGGCCTGGGCAAGGATTACGGCAATGATTCGGACCAGCTCTCGGGCGAGGATTATCTGGCGTTCAGCCGACGCTGGATCGATGCGGTGCTGCCCAAGCTCAAGCCGAGCGGCAGCCTCTATGTGTTTCTCACCTGGCAGTATTCGCCCGAGGTATTCAGCTACCTGAAGACGCGCATGCTGATGGTCAACGAGATCATCTGGGACCGGAGGGTGCCCAGCATGGGCGGATCAACGCGCAAGTACTCTTCCGTGCACGATAACATCGGTCTTTTCGCCGCCGCCCGCGATTATTATTTCGACCTGGACAGCGTGCGAATTCCGTACGATGCGGCGACGAAGAAGGCGCGCACGCGCTCCATCTTTGTCGGCAAGAAGTGGCTGGAGGTCGGCTACAACCCCAAGGACGTGTGGAGCGTGACACGGCTGCACCGGCAAGACCCTGAACGCGAGGACCATCCGACGCAAAAGCCGCTGGAGATCGTCGAGCGCATGGTGCTGGCGAGTTGCCCGCCGGGAGGGCTGGTGCTCGATCCGTTCATGGGCAGCGGTACCGCGGCAGTCGCTGCGGCTAGGCACGCGCGCGCCTACGCCGGATTCGAGCTGAACAGCGAATATTTTGCGAACGCGAAGCTGCGGCTGGCGCAGGCGCTCGGGAATCCGGCGCCGCAGGAAGCCGCGCGCGATAATGTGAACATGAGCCTTTTCTGACGCAGACCGAGCATGTCACGCATCCAGTCCAAATTTGAAGCGCTGCGCCGCGCGGGGAAAAAAGCGCTTATTCCCTTCATGACCGCCGGGTTTCCGAATCCAGCTGCGACGGTGCCGGTGATGCATGCCGTGGTTGCCGCCGGCGCCGACATCGTCGAGCTCGGCGTGCCGTTTTCCGATCCGATGGCCGACGGGCCGGTAATCCAGCGTGCCGGCGAGCGCGCCCTCGGCTACAACGTGGGGCTCGACAGCGTGCTGGCGATGGTGAGCGAATTCAGGAAGACCGATGCGATAACGCCGCTGGTTCTGATGGGCTACGCCAATCCCATCGAGGCCATGGGCCAGAAAGCGTTCGTGGCTGCTGCGCACGAAGCGGGGGTGGACGGCGTTATCGTGGTCGACTACCCGCCCGAGGAGTGCAGCGACTTCGCGAAGGCCGTGCGCGAGGCGGGCATGGATCTCATTTTCCTGCTCGCGCCGACTTCGACGCCGGAGCGAATCGCGATGATAGTGGGGCTCGCAAGCGGCTACCTGTACTACGTATCGCTCACCGGCGTAACCGGCGCGGCGCACCTGGACGTGTCCGGGCTTGCCGCCAGAATCGCCGAAATCAGGAAGCTGACTTCGCTGCCGCTCGGAGTCGGGTTCGGAATTCGCGATGGCGCCACGGCGCGCGCGATCTGCGAAGTGGCGGACGCGGCCATCATCGGCAGCCGGCTGATCGAGGAACTGGAGAGCGATCCGGCGGCGCCCGAGGCCAGCGCAGCGGCGTTCGTACGCAGCGTGCGTGAGGCGATGGATCGATGAGTTGGCTGCAAAAACTGCTGCCGCCGAAGATCAAGCGCACCGGGTCGGGGCCGAAAAAGACCATGCCCGAGGGGCTGTGGAGCAAGTGTTCGGCCTGCGGCGCAACACTTTACGCGGCTGATCTGCAAAAGAACGCCAATGTCTGTCCCAAGTGCACGTATCACAACCGGATCGGCGCACGCGAGCGGATCGACCTGCTGCTGGATCCGGAGGGCCGCTTCGAGATCGGCGCCGAAGTGTTGCCGCTCGATACGCTCAAGTTCAAGGACAGCAAGCGCTATCCGGATCGCCTCGACGAGGCCGTGCAGACTACCGGCGAGAGCGACGCGCTGGTGGTGGTCCAGGGTGCAATCAAGAATATTTCGCTGGTGGCGGCAGTGTTCGAGTTCGAGTTCATGGGCGGTTCGATGGGCTCGGTGGTGGGCGAGCGTTTCGTGCGCGGGGTCCGCGTGTGCCTGGAACAAAATCTGCCTTTGGTGTGCGTTTCGGCGACCGGCGGTGCGCGCATGCAAGAAGGAGTGCTTTCGCTGATGCAGATGGCGAAGACAACCGCGGCGCTGACCCAGCTCTCGGCGCGGCGGCTGCCCTTTATTTCGGTTCTTACCGACCCGACCATGGGCGGCGTCTCGGCCAGCTTTGCCATGATCGGCGACGTGGTGATCGCCGAGCCGAAGGCGCTGATCGGGTTCGCCGGACCGCGGGTCATCGAGCAGACGGTGCGCGAGACGTTGCCCGAAGGCTTCCAGCGCGCCGAGTTTCTGCTCGAGAAAGGCGCGATCGACATGATCGTCGACCGGCGACAGTTGCGCGACAAGCTCGCCAGTCTGCTTACGCTCTTGCTGCGCCAGGCTCCCGCGGGGAGTTGACGGTCGATGTTTCCGGCGCAGGATTCGGCGTTGCATAGACAAATTTGGCGAAGATTTGGTTTCCAAATTCGTCTCCCGCTTTCGTGCGGTTTGTTTTCAAACGCACCAAAGCGGGAGATTTTTAAAAGGCAAAAACAAAATACATTG
>JACQTO010000236.1 GCA_016210745.1 Betaproteobacteria bacterium | reverse complement strand
TTGTAAACAGCTCGATAAGCACCCGCCGCGGATTTCCTATGCACCGGTCAAGACAAGACTAGTGGCCTCTGAGGCGGCTGAATATCCGAAAGGTTTGAGACCGGTGTAGGCATTTGCCGATAGGCGGTGGGATATCGCGAGGCCAACCGCCAGCAGATGCACGTACGCCGATAGTGGGACGACGCGGCGCTGGCGCCCGTTCGTACATTATGGAAACGCGCGGGACCGACGGAGCCGAGCGCACGGCGCTCCGCCCGACCACGAACCTCAGGTGCCTGGCATCCTCAAAGGAGTGGACGCGCTTCGAGCGTCTGGGGCATCTACAATGCAGCGCGATGGCAGGCTTGTGATGAACGTGCTTCCGCGACCCGGCTCACTCTCGACCGTAATTGTGCCACCCAGCGCCTTGATCAGACGGCGGCAGATCGGGAGGCCGAGCCCCCATCCCTCGCCGTGGCCGCCCTTCCCGTTTTGCAGCTGTGCAAACTCGTCGAAGATACCATCCAGGTGCTCCGCCCCAATGCCGACACCGGTGTCGCGAACCCGGATCAACACTTGGTCGGACGTTACGCTTGCGTTCACCGCGATGCCGCCGATCTCGGTGAACTTGATCGCGTTCCCGAGCAGGTTGGAGACCACTTGAGCCAGTTTGACCCGATCGGTGCACAGCCAAATCGGCTGGTCAGCCGCTTCAACGTCCAGTCGGAGGTTCTTCGCATGAGCCAGGGGGTGCAGGTTAGCGCACTGCTCGACTAGCAAATCATCGAGCGAGAAGGTGCTCTCCTGCACCAGAACGGGGCCGGAATCAAAGCGGGCAACATCGAGCAGATCCGAAATCAGGCGGTCCAAAGAGGTCGCGTTGGCCTGCAGTCGCTCCGCCAGTTCGGGGATCCGCGTTGCCAACGACGGGTTTTTCGCAGCCTGTAGGATCGCCTCGGTCATGAGCGTGATTGCGTAGACGGGCGTGCGGACGTCATGCGAGGCGGAAGCGAGCAGGCGGGTTTTGCGTCGGTTCGCCTCCTCCGCTTCGCGACGGCGCCGATCCAACTCTTCGTTCTGTAGACTCAGCATTCGTCGTTGCGCCTCCATTGTATCGAGCGCCGCCATTCTGTAATGAAGCAGGCATGCAATCACCAACACTGCCGCGGCGGAGAGCAATCGATCGATGAAAAAAGGTTCCAGTGGCGAAAACCGACCGGGCGGGATCTGCAACGAATAGACGACGAACGTCGTAATCAGCAGGAACGTCGTCGTGCCCCACAGCAGGCGCCGGTTGCGGGTCGCTACGCCGAGGACGAGCGGCAGGCCGTAGAGGACGGACACGTTGAGCTCGACCCGCGTAATCCAGTCGATATAGGCGGCGAGCAAGGCAACAAGGACGGCCAGTGCGCCCGCGAGCGGCGGCTGCGCATGCAGAAACGTCGGTAACAACTTCCTCGCATTCATGTACAACTGGCGTGGACGCACACATCAGCCGCCTTTATGCTGCGGCGCGGAGCAGTATACCGCACTGGCTCGATGGCGCGCATCGGAGCAATGCGATGTGCCATTGCGGCATGCTAACGGCTCAACAGCCGTTCATAAGGATCGGTTCTTGGTTTTGTTTGGAGTAGCGATACGCCCGGCTTCGCTCACACCTCGATTGACAGTTTGCTGCTTCCCGCTCTGTTTCCTGCCGCCGCTGGCGTGCGGGATTTGTTTGAGTCCGACAAACGTCTGACTCAATCCAATGAGGTGAGGCCGTTCTGAATGGCAAATTTGATCAGTCCGTGCAGATCGTGTATGCCGAGCTTCTGCATCAGGCGGCAGCGATAGGTATCCACGGTCTTGCGCGAAAGAAATAGCGAACTCGCGGCCTGCGCGCTCGACTTGCCCTCTGCAATCAATTGCAGAATCTGCCGCTCGCGATGGGTCAGCGTTTCCAGAGGACTCGTGGCTCGCGAATCGGCGATATAGTCGGTGATGACGGTACCCGCAATCTCCGGACTCAAGTAGCTGCCTCCAGAATGGACTTGACGCACGGCGTCAGCCACCTCGGCTCCCGCCGATTTCTTGAGCAGGTAGCCCTGGGCCCCCGCTCGAAGCGCCTGGCGTACGTGCTCGGTAGTAGCGTGCATGGAAAGGATGAGGACGCGTGTCGCCGGACAGGTTTCATGAATCTTGTGGGTTGCCTCGATTCCGTTCAGCTCGGGCATGGCGATATCCATGATGACGACGTCCGGTTTCAGCTCCTTGGCCTTGCGCACCGCTTCCCGCCCGTTTGCGGCGGTGTCGACAACGCTGATATCTCCCTGGGCCTCGAGCAGAAAACGCAATCCATCACGCACGACGGCGTGGTCGTCTGCCAGCAAAACTTGAATCGCCATGGACTAGCTCCTTATTTCGACGGTGATTCGAGTCCCACGGCCGGCAGCGGATTCGATTTGCAGACGTCCGCCCGCAATTTCGGCGCGCTCCCGCATGATAAGCAGCCCGCCGGCGTGATGATCGCCCCGCCAAGCAACGGCATCCGGGTCGAAGCCGCAACCGTCGTCGGCGACCTCCACACGGACGCCTTGGGGTTCAGTCGTCACCGTAATCGTGGCCACCCGCGCTTTGGCGAATCTGGCGATATTGGTGCAGGCCTCCTGCACAATACGGAACAACGCGGTTTCCACCGCCTGCGCCAACCGAGGCACCAGATCATGGCCTTTCACCGTGACCATGATACCGGTACGCCGGGCGAATTGCTCGCCATACCACCGTAGCGTGGCGACCAGGCCATAATCATCGAGCACCGCCGGCCGCAGCTCGGTCATCAGGTCGAAGGCACTCTCGACGGTTTCCTTCACCAGGCGCAAGCAATCCTCTAGGCGGGCGTTGACGCGCTCGCCTGATTGCGGCGACAGCTCGCAGCCGGCGGCAGCAAGGTTGAGATTCAACGCGGTCAGGTTCTGAGCGATCCGATCGTGCAGTTCACCTGCGAGCCAGCGGCGCTCATGGTCCTGCAGTTCCACCAGCCGGCGCGATAGCGCCTGAAGCTGCGATGCGTAGCGTCTTGCCTTGTGCTCGACCTGTTTTCGTTTTGTTATGTCGAAGACACTGGCTTTGCTCTTGAGAAACATTCCCCTCGCATCCGTGACGCCTACCGCGCTCACCTGCACGGGCAAAGTACTGGCATTTTTTCTCGTCAGCTCGGATTCGATATTGATCGGCGCTCCCGTTGCCTTGAGCTTGGCAAAAGCCGATTCGTAGTCGGCCCTAAATCGCTCGGAAACGAGAGCCGACAGGCGGACTTTACCCACTATCTCGGCGCGGGAATAGCCCAGCCACCCGAGTTCCGTCTCATTCATCCGGATCACGACGCCTTCGGCATCGCACGAATGATAGCCGCACGGAGCATTCTCGTACAAATCCGTCAGCTCTTCGTCGGCTTTCCACAACTCCATTTCCGCCCGCTGCATCTGCTGCATGACGCCGTCGCCTCCTCCAATACGAGAAACGCGTATTTTTCTTCCGCGCTGCTTCGCTATTTTCATTGGATTCATGGTATCGATCGCGAGTCCCGCAGGCGCATGGGCTGGCCTCTGCCCGCAACGGATCCGTTTCCCCGTCGTTGAGCAGCTATCTTACAAGCGCGCCGCACACGCTGGACGCCGAACCACCAGGTTTCAACCATTACCTACAACTACAATCAAACCTTTCTGATATTCGACCCAACGGGATATCCTTACTATTCAGTGGCAGATCTCTGACGAGTAAGAGCGGCGCAATCTGCATGAGGCTGCGGTGGCAAGGGATATTGCCATGGGTTCATTGCACATCCTCCCTCACAGCCAAAACAATGCTCCAGCGCGAACTTGAACGTGGACAATAGAACTCATGTCGCACTTTACTGAAGCCTGCGGAGAGGCGGTAACCCAGAAGCATTCGCTCCCCTATTCCGGCCCCGGCGAAGCGGCCACCCAAGGAATTGCCGTTGCGGCAATGATCTTGGATAGGTGGGGAACAGTTCGCTACTGCGACGCGGATGCGGCATGCCTTTTCCATGCCACCCCAAACACTTTGGTCGGGCGCCATGTGAGGGAGCTGATTCCCGAATTACCGTTTGACCGCAGGACACCCGGGTACAACGTTGCCTACGCCGCTTTCTGGACGCCGACCGGTCCCTCGCGCAGTTTTTCTGGGGTGGATAGCCGAGGCCGCTTGTTCGGCGTTTGGCTTGCTCTGGACCGGCTGGAGCTGGAAAAACATCAGCAGATTTTGTTGCGCCTGCGCCCGCACGTCGAATCCACTCATTTACCGGCACCATGCATCGATGGCGGGGAAGTGGCCGGTGTGCGCGCAGATCCGGCGCCACGGCAGCCGTTTGCGGGCTAGGAATCGGTCGCACGGATCGTCTAGCCGAAACAAGCGTAGCCGAAACGTACGCAACTACCGAGCCCACGATTGCCATCATATGGACGCTGCACTTCAACACGAGGTACAACGCGATGCTTGCAGAAGCCTTTCAGCATGGAATCGAAGCGAAGCCGCGCCAAAGGCGCAGACAAATTGCCTCGTTCGATATACTGTATGCGCACGCGATTGCGATAGCCCGCGAGGCTGAGGCGCGCTGCAACGAATTGGCCACTCTCATGGCTGATTATGGCAACGACACGACGGCTGGGCTTTTCCTCCGTTTGGCGGATTCAAAGGCGCAGAGCGCACGGAACCTGGCGATGCAAAGCAAAGGGATCGCGATTCCCATTATCGATTCGGCTGAACACGCCTGGCTCGACCATGGCGCATCCACGCCCGAGGCCCGCGCTTTCATCTTCAGGATGATGACGCCGCGCATGGCGTTGGGGATCGCGCTGCGCGCGGAAGAGCAGGCCAAGGCGTTCTTCGAGGCGGCGCAAGTCGAGTCGTCCAACGCGATCGTGCGCGAACTGGCCGCCGAGTTCGCCCACGAGGGGCAATCACCTATCGATTGGGTAAACGATGCGCTCGCGGATCTGCCCAAGCCATTCCTGCCGGATGAAGAACTGCTGGGCGATCCGACAATAGAGCAGCAGGTCTAAGTCTCCAGCCTGGAATGATCGAAGCCGCCCTAGCCTCGAAATGATCGCTTTCGAAACGGTCGTGCCGAGACACTTCGACACCATAGACGTGACCGCGTGGACCACACACACCCAACAACGTGCACAGGCCGGTCGTTGACGGAAATCAGCTTCGACGTCCGGGACAGGCGCTCCGTCGTCGGCGGTGGCCGTCCGACCTTCACTTCGGAAGATCGTGGATCGTGACTGAAAAAGAGCGCATCCGGTTTCTCATGCGGCGCGACGGGGAAGCGCAGGCGATTGCATGGGTGAGGCGCACCCTGCAAATATATCGCGCTGCGGTGCTCAACAAAACCCACCATGCGAGTAGCAGTTCATTCAGGCGCGGCTTTATTGAATCGTACTGCGAATTCAAGCAATGGTTACGGAAATTTCATGCACGCGACGAGTCGAACGGGCCGGTATGAATGCATCGCTCTGGTACGCGCACCCAATGGATTTTGCAAAAGGTCGCTACGCATTGACTGTTGCCCACGTTACGCGGTCGTCTCTAATGTCAGTATTTTGACTGATAGGTCGAACACTATTTCTGATCAGCACGCCGGCCGCTCAGGGCGAGGGCCTCGCGCACCATCTGATTCACGTAGCCCCACTCGTTGTCGTACCAGCTCATCACCTTGACCAGATCGCCGTCGATAACCTTTGTGAGCTCGAGATCGACGATAGAAGCGCGAGGATCGCCGATGATGTCAGACGAGACAAGCGGGTCGCGAGACACACCGAGCACCCCGGCGTAGCGCTCCGTTGCGGCTTCTTCGCTGATTATCCGGTTGACCTCCTCCACGCTGGTCTTACGCGAGACGAGGAAGGTAAGGTCTGCGATTGAACCAACGGGAATCGGTGCCCGGATTGCGACCCCATCGAACCGGTCCGCGTATTCGGGCAACGCGCGCGTCGTGGCGAGCGCTGCGCCGGTCGTGGCGGGCACGAGATTCGCGCCTGCCGCACGCCCGCGACGGAAGCGCTTGCTCGGTGCATCGACGACCGATTGGGAAGAGGTGTAAGCATGCACGGTCGTCATTGCGGCCTTCTGGAATCCGATACGCCGGCCGATGACTTCGACAATCGGCGTAATGCAGTTCGTCGTGCAGCTCGCGCAAGAGATGATGCCGGACGTGTCCCCAGGCAGGTTCGCGCCGTGGACGACCGTTTCGACGTCCCCATCCTTCGAGGGTGCCGACAGCAGTACGAGCCGAGCGCCGGCCCGGACGTGCTTCTCGAGGTCCTGACGTCGCGCGAACGCTCCAGTGCACTCGAATACGAGCTCGACGCCAAGGTCCTTCCACGGAAGCTCCATTGGATCGCGTCTGCTTAGCGTCTGCAGCTTGCGGCCCGCGACGACCAGATCGCCTCCCTCTACGGCTACGGGCTTCGAGTAGCGCCCGTATACCGTGTCGAATCGCAGAAGGTACGCAAGGTTTTCGACGTCCGCAAGATCGTTGATTGCCACGAGCTCGAGCGCGGGCTCATCGATAACCACCTTCAGGATCGCGCGGCCGATTCGTCCCAGACCGTTGATGCCGACTCTGATGCTCATTGCGTCATCTCCTCCTCGATAGCCGTGCTTGTGCGGTGCGCCGGATGCAGCGAGCTTCGTATCGAGCATGATCTCCCTGCCGGCAGGAGCCTGCAAAGCCGTTCCGGCAAGTGAGCTTGCCGTGCTTGAGCCCGGCGACCGCTGCTCAGCCTCATGCGTGATTAGCCCTCCGGCGACGCAACGCTGTGCCTCCAGGCGGAGCAGAAACCTTGCTTCTGACGGGCACCAATGGCCGCGTCAGTATTCCTAGCGACAACAGATAAAGCAGCATGGCGTCGATCGATACGCGCGTGGGTGGCTTCTTCATGGTGGATCTCCACAGGAACAGGTTCACAGGGGCCGTCATTCGCCCTCCGCCTCGGAGTGCGCTTGCTCGGACTTGATCGAAGCGTCGTAATGCCTCAACCGAGAGTTGATAGTAAGCGTGCACGAAAGCAGAAGAAATCGGCAAACCTCGATTGCTGGAGTAAGGCATATTTGACCCCAGTCGCAACAAAGAAGCAGGCTCTGTTGCGCAGCTTACGGCGCAGTCGCGTGGCAGCCTCGGCGATGTGCTCTGAGTGCACCGATCTGCGCCCGCCGTTCGAGGCCAAGCCTTACTTGGCGGGCGCCGCCGGCTCGCTGCGGTAGGTGGGCGTCTGAGCGTACTCCGCTGGCACATCCCACATGCGTGCTGCGTACCATACCGCCCAGGCCACCACGAAGAGTGACATCACCCACACCCAGACCGGAATCGACGACCGCGCCTCGGCGCGACGCGGGTCGAACGGATCGTCCGCGCTGAACGCATCGATGGTGAAGTGCACTTCCCCCCGGCGCGTGGAGTTCGGCCGTAGCCCGGACACGATGATGCCCGGGCCGTTGTGCACCTGGAAAGGAATCTCCTCGATGCCTTCGCACCCGTTCTGATCCTGCGCGCGAATCAGCAGTCGATGCGGTCCGTCCTCAAGATTGCGGGTGTCTAGGGTGACGTCAGTGGGTAGCTCCTGATCAATGATCGGCTTCGTGTCGTCGTCGAGATAGATGCGAACGTGCGGATTCTCCACAACCATACCTCGTCTCAGCGATCACCACGCAAAATCGTGTGCTTGGCGTGATTCCGGTCGGTTTCGCCGGGACGGATCAGCATCCAGAGCATCGCCACGAAACAGGCCACGGTAATGACCCCCGCTACCGCCATGATGATGATATTGCCCCACAATGGGCCGATCAGATGATGCTGCATGGTGATCTTCGTTTCACTTACCCTTCCTACGTTCGGCTGCCACTCGCTGAGCCGTCACCAAGGTGCCATGGTTGCCCCAGGAACTACGCTCATAGTTGATGATATTGGCAATGTCGGCGTCGCTGAGCATGTCTCCGAACCCGGGCATGGGGCTCGAGTAAATCACGCCACCAACGCTGGCGCCCTGCAAGCCGTGCAGCACCGCGCGAATATGCGCGGTCGCATCAGCGTCGTTGACCGCCGCATTGCCCCTTAGCGATGGGAATGCCCCGCGCAGACCTTCACCATTAGCCTGATGGCAGGCGGCGCAGTTGGCGGTGAACAGCGCCTTGCCCTTGGCCGCATCGTAGTCGTTTGTCGCGGACGCCGAATCGGTAGCAGGTGCATTCGGCGCAGTGTGCGCGCCGTTGGCGGCGGGCGACGTGCCGGCCGGAGTGGTGCCGATCATGCCATGCATCGAAGTGCCGCTTTCAATACTGCCAGTACCCGCTAATGCAGGCTGCTTGAGTGACAGCAGATAGGCCACCAGGGCCTCCGCCTGATGATCAGGCACCACCACGCCCCGCGCCGGCGCAAACGCCTTGGGCAGCGGCACCGCCGTCACTCCCGGTGGCGCCTGATCGACGACCTTGAACATCCAGTCGAACGCCGGCATGATCGATTCCGGCACCACTGCGCGCGGATTGTACAGATGGATGTACTGCCACACCGCGCTTGGCTGGCGCACCCCCACATTGGTGAGATCAGGCCCGGTACGCCCGGAACCAAGCAGTGCGGGTGTCTGATAGGCAAAGTCCCCCGGCGCCGACGGACGGCCAAAAATCTTGTCCTGGGGAAGCGGCCGCACCTGTTGAGTGTGACAATAACTGCAGCCATTGGCAACGTAGACTTCGCGTCCTGCGGCCTGCAGCGCGGTCAGCGGCACGACTCCCGGCCCAGGTGGCGTTTTGGATAGCTCGATGCCGGGCAATACACCCATCAAGAACGCGAGGCACGCATAAACGAGCGTTGAGCCACCCGCAATCAGCACCAGTTTGTTCATGCAGCCGTCTCCTCGGCGTGCAGAGTTGCCAGCGGCGCAGCGGTGACCGACGGGCCAAAGCTCATGCGCCACACGTTCCAGCCAAACACGACATGACTGAGGAACATCAGCGCACCGCCGATGCCACGCCACACCCAGTAGGCCTGGATGTCTACCACCGACTGGATAAACGGCAGACCGTGGATCCAGTCCAACCCCTGGATGGTGCCGCCGATGGACAGCGAAATCACGTAGATGAAACTGCCCACCACTGCCGTCCAGAATTGCAGGCTCAGGCCGAGTTGAGTGGGCGCCTTACCCGTGGCCAGCGGCAGCAGGGCGTACACCCCGCCCCAGATCGCGAAGGTGATAAAGCCGTACATGGTCCAGTGCGAATGCCCGACGGTGAAATTGGTCAGATGCCACACCTCCTGCAGCGAGCGGAACGCCTCCAGAGTGCCCTGGGTGGACCCCGCCAGATAGCCGATCACGCCGACAAAGATGAACATCAACGGATAGGAATGCACCAGATCTCGCAATCGTCCGCGCATGGTCAGCAGAAAATTGGCGCTGCCGCCCCACACAGGCACCAGCATAGCGACGCTGAAGACGATGGCCATAGTCTGCAGCCACCAGGGCAACGGGCTGAACAGGAAATGGTGGGCACCGATGATCGGGTAGAACACTAGATTGGTCCAAAAAGCAAACACGCCGAGGGCGTAGGAATAGATCGGACGGCTCAGCAATTTCGGTAGTGCATAGTAGAAGATTCCGAGGGCGAGCGGCGTGAACCACATTCCCACGGCGTTGTGCATGTAGTAACCCGAAACGGACACCTGGCCCAAACCGTACTGATACCACGGCACAATCGCCACCAACGCAATGATGCAGGTCCACAGCACGCCGCCGATGGTGTACCAGTTGGATAGATAGATATCTTCGGTGCTGCGTCGCGCGACGGTCCCGATCAGGTTCCAGGCCGTTACCACCAGGGCGCCGAGAAAAATCAGCCGAATCGGCCACGGCCACTCGCGATATTCCAGATTGCCATCGTTGTATCCGAGATCCAGCGCGATGGTGCCGGCAACCGCGGCCACATTGAACAAGGCCAATCCGATCCACGCCAGTTTAGCGCTGTAGAGCCGCGTGCCGGAACTTCGCGCGGCCACGTAGTAGGCGAGCCCGACCAAAGCCAAGCTCGCCCATCCATAGAAAGTCGCGTTGGTATGAATCGGACGCAAACGTCCGAATGTCAGCCACTCGCCGGGGGCGAAATCCGGCGCGCCAAACTTGTACGCGAGGAGAACGCCGACGGCCGTGGCGAATAGCAGCCAGAACGTGGCCGTTACCGTGTAGGCGACGAAGACCGATACCAGCGCCCGGCCGTCCTCGCCGCTGACGCCGGAGCGATAGGCCGCTACGCTCGCGTGCATTGTCCTCGTTTCCGTCTAGCGGCGCGACCGCGTCCGCCGTGGCTGGACGCGACACTCACGCATTGATAGAGTCTCCCGTTGACATAGTCGCGCGGCACCTCGCTGATTCCGCGTGACCACAGCCGCTTCGTCAGGAAGCGAGTCCGGTGCGTCCTGCGATGGTCGCAAATCCACTGAAGCTCGGTCATGGCTGGCACTGGTCGATACTCATCTGCCTGATCCTGAATCTCTTCATCGGAGCTCGTTGACCGCCAATCTTCCAGCAGCGCTGCGTGACTTACGGAACACGCACGGTTCCCTTCTGCATGATCTCGGCAACCGATGGAAATGCCTTGCGCGCCGCTTCTGGAACCAGCTTCCAGCGCGCGCTCGGCGCATGCCCGAATGGTTTTGTCGCGGGACCGTCGCCGGGGTCCCCCACGACGATGCGCCCGACCATGCCAGCCATTTCATGCGGCTTACAGAAGTAGTCGTAAACCCCCGGCACCGTGAAGATGTGCTCGAATGTTGCTCCTCGCTTCGGAAAGTGCGCCAGCAGAATGTCTGAATCCCAGGGCTGCGCAGACACGGGAATCCGCAGCTCATGATTGTCGTTACTCGGGTGATAGGCGGTGATCGAGTGAAAGCCCTCGATCTGAACCCACCGCACCGTGTCGCCTGGAGCGATGTGGACACCCGCCGGATCGAAATAGGTGTTTCCGGCAGGCGTCTGCATCAGTTTTACTTCGATCGTGGCCGCCGTCGCTGGCGCCACTTGGTTGAATATTGCCGTGCCGGCAAGACACGCCACAAGAAAAGCTTTGACGGTGCGGCCAAACGCCTTTTTCGTCCTCACCGGCCCTGACCACCTGTCCAATTGCACCGCTTTACGCATTGCGTCTATTTCATCTGGTCTTTTACTGCGGCGGGACTGATCAACCATTGAACGACGTGATAGTGCGGCTCCTCAACGCCCGGATGGCCGGGGTTGTATTGAATATCCGTATGGTTGAGTTTCACTCCCGCGGCCACGCCACCCAGGCCCTGAAAATTCTTGTGAGCGTCCAGATCCTTGGTTGGAACCATGTAGATGATATTGACGAGCTTCCCTTTGTGGTTGTAGCCGAGGAACGGTCCGACGGGCAGTGTCGACGGATCGACGTAGAGCGTTCCCAGTCCCGGCAGGAAATCCGGAAGTTTCACCAGCGAGCTGACCTTCTTAAAGCTAGCCGGCGGAGACGTGGTTATACCGGCCGCGCTGACGGCGGGGGCCAGCATCACGCTTGGCAGCAACAACGAGAGCGCAATGATCGTTGCCCTGCCCCAGGTGAGGTCGTAATTGCTATTTCTATTCATGTCAGATCTCCTAGGTGTAAAACAGACGCAAAGTGCCCGCCTTCGTTTACTTCAACCGGCGCGACATGCATGTTACGGCGACGCATTGACGTGTCACCGGCAGAACGGACACTACGCCCGCGCAACAGACGGCGGATATAGGTAAACCTTGACATGTAGTGTCCGATATTCCTGACGCCGATTCTTGGAGCGGTCGGTCCTCTCATCCTTCATGTGCCATGGATTTCGCACTGCGGGCGCGGAGAATCCGCGATGGCCAGCTAGCGTTCGCTTGGGCGTGATACCCGGCGTCAACTATTCTGAGTGGTCGTCTTGGGAGACAGAAACAAAGAGCGCGATTCCAAAGGCCGGATGAACGCTGGCGACATACTCGAGATCGCGTTGCTCCTCGGCGCGTCCGTTGCGTGCGCGGGGTGCTGCAGCGCGCTTTATGCGCCAGGGCGGCTTCGCCGCCGCCGAGCGTTCGCGATTGCGGCTTTCGGCGCGTACCTTCTGCACTGGGTGATCAGGAGTCTGTGCCGGCACCGGTCTCGGCGTCGACTGGAAGGTGCTGCTCGTGACGGCAAGCTGTCTCGAGTATTTTGGCATTTCTCCCATCACCCGGCGCTACCTCGAACAAAGTTCACCACCGTGCTGAGCACCGATCAGGCGCACCGCTGCGATTCGGCTAAATGACCTTCGCGCTGCAACCGGTCAAGCAAGAGGTGGAAATAGACCATCCCGGCGTACGGGCGCCAAGATTCTCCTACAAGCTTCATCAAGCATTCGCGCTAGCGTACTTCATGACAGTCTAGTCCAATACCCGTGCGCAAATGCCCATCAATCTGATCTCGACCGACGCTTCATGACTCGACTCCGCGCGTCTCCCGGAGCCTGCAACCAAACAAAGCGGGAACACTGCGGCCAGCCCTTTCATCCAATGCACGTGTGCGAAATCGAACCTTCAACCCAAACGAACTTATAAAGGTGAATCCAATGAAATCGAGCAAAATATCCCTGATAGCCGCCTTGAGCGTGGCGGCTGCTTCGCTGGCGGCCTGCGGCGGTTCTGGGCAATCGGAGGGTGCGGCTATTTCTTCTTCCCCTTTGCTTTCTCCGGCTGCTGATCCCGTCGTGCTCGAACAGGGCAAGCAGATCTTCCGCTTCGATACCTTCGGCGACGAAACCCAATGGACCGATACGCTGCGCATGCATGAAGTGATCGCGGCGGCAGTCGATCCCACGACTGCATTATCGGTTGGCCTCAAAGTGGACGCGGAAGCGCTGCCGGCGGCGGTGGTGCAGGGAATCCAGAACGGGAGCATCTCCCTGACGAGCCCCGACACCACGATAGCGTTGCTGAAGCTGAATGCCGTGGTCGGCCTCCAGGGCACGGTCGAGACCCTCGGCGGCAAGGACACGCTCACTCGCGTGGGCGTCACCTGCGCCCTGTGCCATTCGACTGTCGACGATTCGTTCGCCCCCGGCATCGGCAAGCGGCTCGACGGCTGGCCCAATCGCGATCTCAATCCGGGGGCGATCATCGCACTCTCGCCGGCGCTGGATGCAGCGACGAAGGCGGTCTACAACTCCTGGGGCAAAGGCATGTACGATCCTCGCTTCAATCTCGACGGCA
>JACQTO010000205.1 GCA_016210745.1 Betaproteobacteria bacterium | reverse complement strand
TGCCCGTGGTCGCCAAGCGCATCTCCTCCTCTGTCACCTGGCTGCGGTACCAGCGCGCGCCCGCAGGCTCGACGTTCACGCCGGCGAACCTTCCCTGACCGGTGTTGCCGGCGGAGGCCTCGCCGCCGAAGGTCGCGCCGTAGCTGTCGGCGAGGTAGGTGCCTCGGGTCCCAGGCGGGGCGAAGTACTTGTAGGTCGCCGATCCACCGGGGGCCACCAGGCTGCTCGTGTTCTTACCCACATTCGAAGCATCGGAGCTGATGCTGTCGGCGAGTTGAAGACCGCGAACGTGGAAACCGGCAAAGCGGCCTCTGACCTGGTCGTCGATGGCGAGGTAATTCAAACCCAACAGGCTCGCCCCGGGCTGATCCCTGTTCAGCAGCGGCTCCCGCTGCAGGGATCCGGTGAACAGGTTCGGGTTCGCCACCGGGCTGAGCCAGTTCTGGAACTCGACCTGCAGACAATCGCCTTCATTGACGCGCAGAACCAGCGGGCGAAGTCGCTTGTCCCTGCGCATCTGCGCGTTGCCCGGACCCGGGATGCTTCCGGTGATTGCGACCACGTCCCGCTTCAGCGCATAGGTAATCCAGTTCGGGTTCTGCGCGCCCAAGCGGTTGAACAGAATCGGCGTGTCGAAGACGACCACCTCCGCCGTGATCGTCTGAGCACACGGCGCCGCCGCCATTCCCAGGCCGGGAACCAGCAGTGAAAAAGCCAGGACCGACGTGCATCCCAGTCTCGCAGCGTGCATCTGCACGTTTCTCCCCATCACGGCCCTCTCCTGAGCGAGGCCAGGCATCCTTTCGTCGGCTGCGCTCAGCCGACGGGACTTGTTCAATTGTTAACCTGGCGATAGGGCGAAAGGTTGAATTAGGCAAGGCCGAGCGACAAGGAGAAGAAACACGTACGATTGCGCGGGAGAAACTGTAGTCGCGGGGTAGGTGTCAGGGTAGGCGTGGACGTTGTTTCGGGCACCGACCCAAATTGGATCGGTGCCCCGCAGTGGATTTACGCCGCCTGACCGGAAAGTGGCTCTATTCCACTCTCATGATCCCCCACAGACCCTGGGTATTGCCGAAGGAACCCTGATCGCGGAACAGGTAGTCGCCGGGCACCTTGCCCACGCCGCCCGCGCCGCCTTGAGCCGTTCCGTCGCCCGGCAGGACGATGTCGAAGTGAGCAGCCGGATCCAGGCTTTCCTGCGATCCCAGGTACATGCCGATCGGGTTCACGCCGATCGCGCGCGAGCCGATTTCGAAGCCCGGATCACCGAAGTTCGTCCAGTTGCACTTTCCGGGCAAGCCGGTGCCGTCGGTCTGGCCTGGGCACGCGTACGGCGCCCGCTGCCAGAGGTGCCCGTGAAGGTGGAACACTATGCCCCGGTCGTGGAAGTCGTCGACGCTGTTGCCCGCGGGGTACAAGACGTGCATCCGCACCGGAGCTCCCGCCTTCGCCGTGAACACCGGGGTCGCCGGATCGCCGCCAACGAGCGCGTTGCTGTATGCCATCTCGGGGTTGGGCACCGCACCCAGGCTGCCCGGCGTGCCGGCGTTGCCGAACGGTGCTTCAGGCCGTATCCCGAAGCGGAACCACATCGGTTCCGTGGCGTAATTGATGCCTTTCGCGATGGCGCCCGGAGGTTCCTCGGCCGCCCCCAGGTTCTCCACCGCGGTCCCGTCCAGGTAGCGGAGGTTCAGGCCCTGCTGGAACACCACCGCAAAGTCACGGATGTTTGCGTTGAGCGTGGCCGATGCCCGAGTCTCGCGCAGCACGCTCTGGTTGGTCTGTTGGTGGTCCCAAGTCGTGTCGGTCTCGGTGATCGTCGCGCCCGCCGGCCCGACCGCAAGTGCGCCCACGAGCCCCTTCTGTGCCTGTTTGATGATGTCGGCAGGCATCAGGTTGCTGCCGCCGAACTCGATCGGCGTGGCCACGAGATTGATCTGCCGGCGGGCGCCCGGAGTGGGCGTGATATCGCCGACGTACCAGCGGGAAGTCTTCTGCTTGCCCGGTTCGACTACTTCGTTGCCCGCGGGGTTTTGTCCGACCACCATGCCGTCGTCGCGGGTCACGTCGTAGGCGACGAGTTGCGGATGCAGGCCGACGTAGCTGGAGGGCCGCACCAGGTTGATCCCGAACCACGTCACCCCCTGAGGATCGTTCTTGTCCCTCGGGACCACCGGGATCACCTGGCTGTAGCCCGCGAGGTCCGGGTTGTCGTCGAAGAAGCCGTTGCCATTGAGGTCGCCCGGCAGAGCGTTGCGCAGCGTCACCACGAGGCATTCGCCGGCGTTGGCCCGCAGGACCAGCGGTTCGACCGGTTTGCCGGCGAGGAGCTTGCCATCGGGCCCCAAGTCGGCGGTGCGCACATACATGATCGCCGTCGGGTCGTGGAGCGGGCCGGACTTGCCGTTATCGAGCGTCGTTGCCCGCGGGTTGTACACCAGCGTGCCGCCGAGCGGATCGAGTGGGCCGCCGACGTTGTCCGCCGGGCTGCCGTTGAAAGGAATCGTCGCACCGGTCGCGTTGCCCAGCGCGCGGTTCGCCAGCACGGCGGTGATGTCGTAGGACCGTAACGGCGCGGTCCTCGGGCAAACGCCATTGAACTGACCGGCGTTTCCGATGGTGACCGGAACTCGCGTAGTCGGGAGCTGAAAGAGATCCCGCCGAGACGCATTGTAGGCTCGCATCAGGCCCCACATGCCAGTCCACCAGCCGTCCCCGCCGGTGCTGGTCGAGTAGGCGTAGTCCGCCAGGGCGGGGTTCGACCCGATCACCGGTACAACCGGCGCGGCAAATGTGAACTGCTCGGAGATGCCGCGGTGCTGGGCGTTGCGCCAGCCTGAGTTGGGCGCTCGGCCGTGAGCGGAACCGCCCTGGAGCCACTTGACCCCGTTAATGCTGAAGTTGTGTTCCGCCTCGTCACCTCCGGCCTGGCTCTTGATGCGGATCAGGTCGCCCGCGTACGCCCGCAGCATCGGCGTGAACGGGTCGCCGTTACGGATGTCGGCGGTCAGTGCCGGGTACGGGGTGTTGCCGAGTCGCGTGCCGAACTCGGGCACCCTGCGATCGGCTCTGGATTGGAGCGCAAATGCGAGGTCGCCTGGGAGGCCGTCGGCTTGGCTGCCGGGCTTGCCGTCGGGCCCGAGTTTGTTCGGATCGAACACGCGCCAGCCGATCGGCTCGTTGCGATAGTTGGTCACGAAAAAGCCGGGGTCGTCCGCCGAGATGGCCTCGGGGCAGGGTCGCGGTGTGCCGTCCTTGCAATCCGCCGCGTGCCGGATCACATCCGGGAACACCGGATTCGCGAACTCCCTGACCGACGGGTTGATCGCGGCGCGGAAGCTGTTGGCATCGGGCAGGACGCCGTTGGGCCGCCCATCAGGCCCAGCGCCGATGTAGACACCGGGTTCGTAAGCGTGCTGGAAGTCGCTGTGCTGGAACCAGAACTCGCGGAAAGGCTGGAACTGCGCGCCGCCCGATCCGGGCAGGATCGCCGCCTGCCAGCTCGTCGGCCCGCCGTCGGCTCGCGTGTACATCGCCACACCGGTCTCGTTGTGCCTCCATTGCGAGCCGGCCGGCTCGGTGAGGACGGTTGCGTAGAGACCCACCTGCTGCACGGTCGAAGGCCCATAGTGGTCGTGGGTGAAGATGATGCCCAGGCCGCGGTCGGCGTGGTGAATGTTCAGCACGGGGTCGAACATCCAGCGCTGGATCGTGGTCCGGGCGCCGAGATACTCATTGCCCTGCCCTGTTCCGAAGAACGGATGCGGCAAGGCTGCCAGCGGGGCGTTCGTTCCGCTGCCCTGGCTGTTCGCCGGGTTTCCTGCCCCGCTCGGGTTGTAGTGATTGATCGCCACGATCCGCTCCTGCACATTAGCGGGTGCGAGCGTTCCGTCTTCATAGTTCCAGCCGTTGCCCGAGCCGTCGGCTGACGGCAGATCCCATTTGGGCAGATGGATGTGTTGGCCGATGATGTCGGTCGGCGTCCTGACCTGGTAGTCATCCACTTCGAAGACCTGCGGCACCAGATTGGTGTGCAGGTACCGCGTGCAGTCCAGCGTGTTGTTGCGGATGACAAACGGCTCCGCCGGTTTTTGCTTGCTGATAAAAGGCGCCACGTCCTCCCAGAGCGATACGATCCGCTGCTGGGAATAGTGGTAGCCCTTCTTGTTGAACACGGCGTCGATCTGAACATTCGCGCCCTTGTAGACGCGCGGCGTCGTCGCGTTGAAGGGCGAGGTGCCCAGGCTCACGAAGCTGTCTGGCGCGGCGCCGAACCATTCGCCTGCGCCGGCGTTGCCGAAGAGCGTCTTGCCCTTGTCGTCGATGCAAGGCTCGAAGAACGGTGCGCCTGCCTGAGGGGGGCCGCCGTTGGTGATGTAGTTCGCCGCTACCTGCCCAGCTCCGATAAGGAGTGCTGCGCTCGGATGCTCGCGCTGGGCGTGGAATCGCATCGCCACCTGCTCCAGATCGGTACCTCCCTCCGGAAACCACACCGGCTTGGCCTTGTGGATGTTCTTGGCAAAGCTGAGCTTGGTCTGCTCCTGGACGACGATGTCGGAATCGAGCCGGGGATTGATGGCCGGATTGGCCACCGCCAGGAACCCGTCCAAGGCATGGCGCGGCAGCCCGCCGTCCCAGCCGCCGTTTGCGTTTCACGTGGTGAAGTTGATCGAGCCGAACATCGCAGAGTCGGCTTCGCGGAGACTTGCATACTGCGTCTCGCTCAACATATCGAGCACCGGCGTCGGCGGACGCTGACCTACCACGCCCTTTTCGCAGGTCGCCGGATCGACGCCGCAGTCCACCCCGGC
>JACQTO010000209.1 GCA_016210745.1 Betaproteobacteria bacterium | reverse complement strand
CAAGCAAGCGATCGACCGCGGAACCGACATGGCGCTCCCGCAGGGGATGTCCCTGGAGAGTGATCTGTCGTTCGTTCTTTACCTTACGGAAGACCGTGAGGAGGGTGTCGCCGCGTTCGCGGAAAAGCGTGCGCCGGCATTCAAGGGCCGCTAGTTAGTTTTTCGAGATTGTCATTTGGAGAGCCGGCTGCCAGCGATTCTCCATCGAAGCGTCGCGTTACGCGCCGGGTGGCTTGCCTGCTTGGGGCCCTTCATACTCAAGGAATCGTGTTCATGTATTAAAGTAGTGACCGCATATCGCGAGTCGTTACGAAATCCCGCACGGAACTATTTGTCTCTCGCCAATTTCATGTGCGCCTGGGTTTGGCTCGCGTGATTGTAAAAACACTCTAGGAGATACTGCCATGTTGCAAGCGATCGATATGCACACCCACATCAATACCGGCGACAAAGCGAAGCGCACGCCGGAGCAGATGAGGGCGGTAGGAACACCCGTCAACACCGCCGGTAAGCGGGGCGTCACCCCGGACGACATGGCCGATTTGTATCAAGGGCTGAACATGATGGCCGTGATCTTCGACGTGGATTCGGAGACGACCACTGGAGTAAAGATCTCCAATGAGGAGACCGCGGGCTGGGTGAAGAAGTATCCCAACACCTTTATCGGTTTTGGCAGCGTCGATCCCTGGAAGGGACCGTTGGCGGTCATGGGAGTGAAGCGCTGCGCCGACATGGGACTGCGCGGCATGAAATTCCAGCAGGCGACGCAAGCATTCTGCCCGACCAATCCGCGCTTCTTCCAAATTTACGAAACGTGCGCGCGCCTGAACCTGCCGGTGATCTTCCACGGCGGCACCACTGCGATCAGCGCCGGCACACCGGGGGGCAGGGGGCTGCTACTCGAAAACTGCCGGCCCATTCCCTATATCGATGAAGTCGCGGCGCGCTATCCGGAGCTGCGCATCATCATCGCGCATCCGGCCTGGCCTTGGCACGACGAACAGTTGGCCGTCATGCGCCATAAAGGAAATGTCTACATGGATCTCTCGGGCTGGGCACCGAAATATTTTCCGGAGTCGATCGTCCACAACGCTAACACGCTGGTTCAGGACAAGGTGTTCTTCGGCTCCGATTTCCCGGTGATCTCGCCTGAGCGCTGGATGGCCGAGTTCGCGGCCCTGCCGATCAAGGACACGGTGCGCCCGAAGATACTGCTGCATAACGCAGCCAAGTTCCTGGGCATCGAACTGAAGTAGGGTCGGTGCGCGGCCGCAGCGTCAGAGAGTAGGCGTTCACGAAAGTTGCGAGGAGGTCGGCACTTCGGCCAGTGCCGTCGTACAGCTTGCCACCCCAATTAGTCAGCAATGCACCAGCGATCCGACATTGGCGTTCAGAATGCCGCGAAGGTCAGCTTCTCGATCCGGGGAACGTGAACTCCCGGCCCGTTGCAGACATGACAGTTTATCCGAAGCGGTTGTGGAAAACAGGGATGCGCGGACGCTCAACGATAGCGCAGACCGCGCGGTCTGCGGGTGGAGCCACCGACACGGTGGGCCGATTTCTCGGCCTTCGCCCGGGCGAGAAATTTGGCCAGCCGTTCATCGTCGAGAACCGCGCGGGCGCACATATCAGACTGATTCTGCGTTCACTTAGAACTCCCCTGTCGAAGTTGTTAGCGCTTCTTCGGCGGCCATTCGCCAACCTCGCGATAGAACTTCTCCGCGCCCGGGTGGTAGGGCACTGAGCTCGCCTCATCCATCATTTTTGGATCAAAACCCCTCATCATCGGTGACGCGTTGGCGAGCGACGGCTTGTTTTCGTATATCAGCTTGGTAGCTTTATAGACGAGGTCATTGGAGACATGCTTGCTGGTGATCATGAAGCCGCTGAACACCATCCCCCGCGTCGGGACCAGCACTCCCGGAGCGTTGGGCGCTGGCTTGAAGACTTCCGTGTAGCCGGTCGGGAAAACCTTGCGCATTTCCGCCAGGGACTCGGGCCCATCGGGCAGAGGCAGGAAGCGCAAGCCGCCGCGAGAAGCCAACGCGACATTGGCCTCCTGCGCAGTGCCGCAACCGAGGCAAAACTGCGCCGCATCAATCTTGCCTTCGCCCAGCGCCTGCATGCCTTTCGTATAGTCGGAGACCGGGAACCGCTTCATGTCATCAATCGAGAGTCCGCCCATGGCGAGCATGGCGTTCTGGGTGATCGCGATGACACTTTGGGAGGTAAAATTGCTAGGCATGCGCGCGCCCTTTAAATCCTTGATCGACTTGTAGGGAGAATCATTGGCTACGGTGATCCCGACTTTTATCGGAAACAGCGCGCCGACCAGGCGGATATCGGTGTTGGGGTGCCCCTTGAACGTCTCCGTGCCGGTATACGCGTAGCCGATATCACTCGAGTTCAGGAGGCCGAATTCGATGTTGCCGCGATTTACCAGCGGCGTGTAACCGGTGGAGCCAGACATCGGCTGCACGCGCGCCGACACGCCGCCCTTCTCTTGCAACAGGCCGGCGATGGCGGCGCCAACCGAATAATAAAAAGAGCCTTGCGGATTGGTTGCAATGGTGACGACCTGTGCTTGTGCCATCATGGCGATGCAAGACAGCGCTGCTGCGGCGATCAATGATTTAAGCGAACTCAAGAGTCTCTCCTTGATGGTTACGGGATCCGTGTTTAACTTAAAGTGCGTTGATGCCTTCGCCGGTTAGCGGCAGGTCGCTAGACTGGCAGATTGGGCGCAATACCGATGTGCTGTAAACCTCCATTATCCACGCTACGGGAGACGAAGCATTGTACTATGAACTAACAGCACCTCGTATTGCCCAACCGGGGTGAACCCCGCCCCAACGCTCGTTAGAGTCTTTCCAGCCCCGGTAAATGCTGTTATGTGAGGTCAGAAAACACAACTGATTCGCTGCTCTATCCGAGGTTGTCTCACTAATATCCACGGCAGGTGAATGACCGCAAACTGATAACCAAGCAGCCTCTGACTTTGTCGAAGGGACAGGCAGATTATCGGCCAGTGCCGCCGTTGGCGCTTCGATCCGTCAATGTCTGCAACGCTATCGAGACCCGACGTTGATCCAGAGACCCAAGCCAACGGCTGCTCTAACGAGTTCGGTTCGGCAGGACTCGACCCCAAGCGCACTTAGCCAATTTCGAAAAGCGGCCGCTCAACGCCGCCCATCAGCGGCCGGGCAACAGCGGCGCGAAGCGGCGCTGTTGAACGGTCCGTTGGATGGGCTTGTTGGGCGACTCGCAGCTATGGGAACCATGCTCGAATGCGTTCGGTAACCTCGATCGCCCCGGGGAGCGACTGCAGTGACAAGAAGACCTTGTCTCTCGATACGTTTGCGGCGACAGGATGAACCGCTTCGTTCCTTTGCACTCGAATCATCTCTTGGAGGGAGAGAAGATGGGTTGGCGCCCCTTGGTGCACGCTGTACGGCATCCCATGGTTATTGATGGCGTCAGTAATCGCAGCGTCCACAAGTGAGAAGATCGAAGGAAGCCTCGGTCTTTGGAGAAGGGACTGTGCATCAGATTTCCGCTTTGAATCTGGATCCCACCTCTCAATCTCAGTCAACAGCAGCAACATCTGACGCTCGGCGGCGGCACCGCACAAAACGGCCGCCCCGAAGAGCAGGCCACGTTGGAAGCTACCTACGGCTTCAAGCAGGTACTGCGAAATCACATTGTCAAGTTTCGGCACTCGGCGCTTCAGCGAGGCGACATACTCGTCGGGGTCGTAAAGTTGTTCCTGACCAGAAGCAATCGCCTTCCCCATATCGGTGATATAGACGAAAGGATGGCGGGCCTCGGCTTGTCCAGTTGAGGATCCGAGGCTAAGCACTCGCTCAACGATTAAGTCCCAGAGGATCCGATCTACTACAGGGACGATCGTAGTGCCTCCTGTCGCGATTCTTCGCTCACGAACAACCTGTTCGACATGGTGGCGGACGTTGTCCCAGTCCGCGTCACCGTGTCGCAGGAAGTAGTCCAAAACTATCTTACGTAGCTCGCGCATCTGTCCACGTCACCCTTCGGTAGCCGCCCAACGTTACCATTGAGCCGCGCCGAATGGCGGCGGCTCAAATGGTTGGTTCGGTGTCTTCATCAGCGTCATAGAAGAATTCCTCCACAAAGTACGCGACGGTACCGATGTAGTCAGCGATATCGAGCAAGCGAGCTGAAGTAACGATTTCGGTATGCTCGGCGAGCCCACGCGATGCCTTGGCAGTGAATTTGTGGCGAACCGCTTTCATATCGCGTAGATATGGACCGGACCATTGAGAATGCATGATCTGATTTCGTAATTCCTCCGCCCTAAAGCATTGAGCTGAAATCTTGGCCCAGCCGTCAATTGGGTCGTCACGACCGACGTTGAATGTTCTGGTCGTCGCCAAATGACGAGTCAGGGACGAAAGCATGTGCATTTTCACTGCGAATGAAATCTCGGATGTGACAATCCGTCCAACGGACGGATCCAGTTTGAGACAACTTGCAATCGCCGCCGATAGCTGAGACTCAAGTTCCGAAAAATTGAGAACGACTCGACCTATACCGGCTGAGAAGGAGTCTGGGTCGCCAGTGCGTTCCTCGAACGTAAAGCCCGTCGTTTCGGGATTTGCGAAATGATCGTCCGGTGGCGGTGTGTGCACAAAGACACCTAACGAAGAAGTCGGCCCCCAAAATGGGGTCTTATAAGACCACTAATAGTGGAGTCTAGCACGATCAGATTACGCCCAAGCCCCTGATTCCTCAACCATGGCAATCGAGATAGGCACCACGTGGCTTGTCGTACGGTGATCGTGCGAACCCTTGAGCGACTGCTATTGAGGAAATTCGCGGTGGTCCGGTTCTGGCCGCGAATTGCCCTTCAGTTCAGCGTATCAAGATGAGCGACCGAGCAACGCGCGGCGCAAAGCGGCGATCTCAAAAGGTCCGCTCTATCGCCGGGTTGGGCGAGCTTGTATCACTTCCCCGCAAGACTGCCTCTCCTGCCTTGAAGCGTCCGGGCAATAGAGTCGTCGATCCGCTGTTTTTGCCGCGGACTGAGGGATTTGATAGCCGCGAAGATATTCGCCGCATTGTGCAGCAGGGTTCCAAATATGGCTGGGGGGAGCTGATATGCACCTGGGCCGAGAGTGCTGCTGCGGAGAGCCACACGACTGTTCCGGTAGCCAGTTCCCTCCGGCACGAATCCAAAGATCAACAATCGACCCAGCTTCGCGTACACAAAAGGCTGTCGTCCATCAGATATGACATTCACGTCCACCGTCGATTGGAAATAGCGCTGGAATCCATCCGATGTAGCTTGCGCAGGCGCCCCCACGCCGAGCACAAGCTTCTGCGCGAAAATCACAGCGTGACACGAAGCTCTACCCGGTTTCATTGCCTCACCCAAAAGAAACTGTCGCCACTCGCGTTCGACGGTCTCAATATGACCCTTAAATTCCGGAGATACAGCAAGGAATGTATTCGACCGCCACACAAGCACTCTCCATAGGACCGACAAAGCAAAACGCGAAAAGGTCGCACCATATCGGATGGTGGCGTCAGGATCCTGCGTCAACGGCGCGAAAATTTCTTTCGCCAAGATGCTCTCCCAGTTGCTGAAGAGCTGTTCGCATCGGTCACAGAGGAGTTCCTGTTTGAATCCGTCTTGGATTCGCACGGCCGGTTTATCTAAGCTGCGCAGAAACCCGGTAAGCGACTCAACCTTGATCCCGGCGAGTACAAAGTGCGGCACGATGTGGCTTTCCCGAAGCGGGCCACTACCATTACAAAGAGCGCATGCCTTCACGGTATCAGATTGCCTTAAGCCGTCCAATCGGGATAGGAAGAAGCCTCGCGGCGCCGCCTACCCAAATCAGCGAACGTACAGGACACGTATCCGTCGGTTGGATGAATTGAAATGGTTGCACCTTGAACTGACGAGCTATTCCCGCTATCGACGGGCAGCAGTCGACCCTAAGGTTAACTAGCGCGGCCTGAAAAGCGGCCGCTCAACGTTATGCTCTGCGGCGGGCCACCACAGTCAAACAAAATGGCCCGGTGCTTCCAGCCCGTGCGCAGCAGCTAAAGTTAAACGGCAACACGCTACTCTTCCTCGAAGTAATCGCTGTCCAGCTGCTTTACCGTATAGGACGTTCGAGGGTTCACGCCGACATCGAACTCAAACATCAGCGAAGCCAATCGGCGCCCATCTATCAAGACCAAGCGGGTGTCGATGCGCTGGGAGAACTCTTCCGCCTCGCGAGTAAAGCTTGAGGTCGTGATAAAGAGCCCCTTCTTTGCACGCTGCCCCTGCAGCGCGCCTGCAAACTTCTGTATTTCTGGACGTCCAACAGCAGATTCCCACCGCTTGGCTTGGACGTAAATGGCGTCAAGCCCGAGGCGATCTTCATCAATCACGCCGTCTATACCTCCGTCGCCGCTGCGACCTACTGCACGAGCCGCCTCGGGACGACTGCCGCCATACCCCATTTTTACAAGTAGGTCTATGACCAACTGCTCGAAGAATGTGGGGGTCCCTTGTTTAACGGCTTCCAGAAGTTCCGCTTCCAAGCTCGCGCGCAGTCGGGCGTACGCGGTTTCGAGGGCCTCATCTGGCGCGAGCTCATCGGAGGTTGTGGAGGGAAGTTCGTCTAGCGCTGCGCTGTCCTGAGTATCCTCAGTCGCGACGGCACGCGAGCGCTCACGAAACTCCCGAAACTCCGGAAACTGCATCAAGAATTCGGTATCGATCTTTTCGGGGCTTGTAGTGACTGCTTGACGACCACGATCTGTGATCTGGTAGATACCCCGACGAGGCGACTCAACAAGGCGAGCTTGTTTCAGGTATGCCAAGGCCCAGCCAACGCGACTCATGATCACTGTCATCTTTCCGCTGGGTAGAAGGGCGGTGCGCTCGGATTCACTGAGTTCGAAGTGCTCGGCGACGAGGCCAGACAACTCGCGGCGATGCTTCGGGCCCTGAGTCTCCAGGGCGCGAAGGACCGGTACCATTGCCTGTTGGTAATTAGGAATAGTCATCAAGGCCTCGCACAGGTCTCTGCTTGCTGTTTAACGTCCCCAGTAACTGGCGCGCGCCCGCGTACTTTCGAATGGAACGGCGCTCGTGCGCGCGTTGACTGGTCAGTTAGGTTTCACCTCGCCCTAGGAAAATTTCGTCAGCAAAAACTGTTCGACGAAGCCGATCACGCTTCTTACGTCCTCGGCACCGATCTTTTCCCAGTTCGCGTGCATGGCGTAATCGCGAATTCTTGGCATGACGTCTAGAAGAGATTTTTGCGCACCTCCGACGAGCCCTTTGGCCTTCAGAGCATTGACAACTTCTTGCATGGATTTTTCGCTTACTTCAAGGCCATTGTGTTCGGCGTAGGCTTTAAGTGCGTCCTCAAGCGCGGCCGCCGCTAGGACCGCTGCGGTGTCTTTATTACCTTCATCCAGGCAACGCTTTGCCAACACTACGAAGTCCCCGAATATTTCACCGGATACTTGGCTTTTCAAGGAAAACAGGTACCCACCTTCGTAGTCTGACCTCGCCGCCTGCACTATACCCTGGAGGGGTTGTACGTTACTCGGATAAGCCATCGTTCCGGCGCGCTTGTAAAACTGCGCGAAATTCGTGTAATGGGGCGAGTCGTGGCCGAACACGCCTTCCAGAAGATTCATAGCGCTTGTCGCCCATTGCTGGAACTGTGTGTGGTCAGCATATGTCGCTGTCGACCCGTGCCGGGGATGGTACTGAAAGTCACGTGCGAGCTGCTCAAGTTCAGCGAAGCGCTTCTTGATTACTTCTTCTATCGCCATGGAAATCTCCGAAACAGATCTTGCTGCTGAGGCAACCTACCAGTCCGCTCTCGATCGAAGCCGACAGTCAAACCTAACAAGAAGTCAGCGCCCTAAATGGGACCTTATAAGACCCCGATACCGAGTCTAGTATGGTCAGATTACGCCCAAGCCGTTGTTTCCTCAACCATGGCGATCGAGATAAGCACCTACACACTCACACGATATAGGCACCACTTCGCTTGTCATATATTGAGCGGCTGCTATGGAGGAAATTCTCGACAGGCCGCTTCTGGCCGATTGTACGCATCGAGCATCGTGCCGCCCAAAGCGGTCGCACGGTGTGGAGCGAAGCGACTGGTCGTGCGACCGCCAGCAGGGAGTAGCTCTTTCGGCCCGTCTTTCTGGCGTGGGTCCCACTGCCTTCTTTCCCTTCGTCTTGTCTTTGCTCTCACCAGCGAGAACTGTTGTGAGGAGCGAGACAATAAGTGGTGCGAAAAGCCGTATTAGCTGTATCGCTTTGCATGCAATATTCCAGACGACTACGAGGCTGGAAGCAAACGAATTCACATGTTCGGCAACCAAACGCGCGCACCGACATGCGCTACTAGAAAGAACGCTATCGTTACTGCCTACCTGAACGGTGGATACTTGGCGGTCCAAGGGCGCTCCGTTTCCACGGCACGAGCGAGTGCAAGCACCGCCCGGTCCGAGAATCGAGGCCCAACTATTTGTATGCCAACGGGCAGCCCGCCCCCAGTGAATCCCGCAGGAATGGTCACCGCCGGGTGACCTGAAAGATTGAACGGGTAGGTGTAAGGCAACCAGTCTCTAAACGACGTCGTCTTTACGCCGTCGATTTCAGCTGGACTGGTCAGGCCTATCTCGAACGCGGCAACCGAAACCGTCGGGGTCACAAGGAAGTCGTGATCGCGGAAGACCCGCTCAACCTCGAAGTAGACAGCAGTACGGGCAGACAAGGCCGCCCGTACCTCGTTGACCCCCATTGATTGTCCGAGCCTAATGTACGCGAGCACCTCGGGATCCATCTGTTCGGCCCACGCTTCGAGACGGTGGCCCACTTCTATGGCCCGCTTGAACGGGACGAGGATCGAATACGCGAGCGGTGCAGGGCTCAGGTTCACTTCGATCCCCTCGACGTCGCCGACCGCGTTGAAAGCGGCAAGAGAAGCTTCGACGATGCCGAGGACTTCCGAGTCGATTCGTGCGAACCCGATCCTGGAGCTCCACGCAATGCGCGGGCGGGCTCCAGCGCGCACGGGCGTGAACGGGCGATCGAATGCAGGATAGGACATTGGGTCATCCGAGTGCTGTCCTTCCAGCACGCGCAGTCCTAGCTCGAGATCTTCAACAAATCGGGAAATGACTCCGACCTGAAAAAGCAGTTCCCATGGCGAGTCGTTCGGTGCGAACGGGATGCGCCCGTTGGTGGGCTTGATCCCCGCCACACCGCACAGGGCTGCGGGGATTCTGACGGATCCAGCCTGATCGTTGCCGATGGCGATAGGGCCAAGCCCGGCTGCGACCGCGGCCGCTGCCCCGCCGCTGGAGCCTCCGACCACGCGTGCGAGGTCCCAAGGGTTGCGCGTGATCCCGAGCAGAGGGGAGTCCACAACGCCCTTGGTAGCGAATTCCGGGAGGGTCGTCTTTCCGACAATTATCGCGCCTGCAGCTTTGAGCCTCCGGACGCAAACGGCGTCGGCCTGCGGAATGTTGTTCGCAAATACCTTGGAGCCGTAGGTTGTGCGTACCCCGGCCGTTTCAATGTTGTCCTTGATCGAAACCGGCACGCCAAGCAGAGGCTGAGCATGGACGTCGAACTCCCCGGAACGCAGCAGAACTTCCGCGTTCTTCGCGGCCGAGATCGCCTCGTCGGCACAAACCGTGCAGTACGCATTCAGCTGGCTCGCGCCGATGCGCTCGATCAGCGCCTGTGTGAACTCGACCGGCGAGACTTCGCGCTGCCTCATCCGAGCAGCCAGCTGCGTGGCGGATTCGAAAAACAGGCCTTCATCCATGTCGCCTTTCTCCTTTGCGCGGCGTTCTTGGTCGCTTGCATGTCGGGCACGGTTCCGCATGCCCACTGCGCGCGTCCTGAGCGTCAATCACTTGCCCATGGTAGCGGGCAGCCAGAGGCTGAGCTGCGGAAACATTACAAGAATGGCTATGTTGACCACAGCAACCAGTGCAAACGGAATGACGCCGCGGAAGATATCCTCCACTTTTGTGTCCTGGGCAATGCCGGCGACGACAAACACATGCAAACCCAGTGGCGGCGTGATGGAGCCCAGTTCGATCATCCTGACGGTAAGCACGCCAATCCAGATGAGGTTGAACTCGAAACTCTGATAGACGGGGAGAAATATCGGCAGCGTGAGCAGCATCATACCCATCGCGTCCATGAACATGCCCAGCAGAACATACAGCAACAGTATCAGGACCAGGGTGATCATCGGCGTAAACTTTAGGGCAATCAGAGCTTCGCTCAATGCCATCGGCAGGCCGGATGTGGCCATAAAGGTGTTGAACATGGTCGCTCCGATCAAGACGAAGAACACCATGGCAGTGATGCGACCAGTCTCCAGTAGGGCTGACATCATGTTTTCCCGGTTCAGCCTCCCGCTCGCCCATGCGTAAATAAAGGCGAGGGATACGCCGATGGCGGCGGCCTCAGAGGGGGTGAAGGCGCCCCCATATATGCCCCCCAGGACAGTGAGTGCCAGGACTGCGCCCGGTATTAGCCGCGGAATGGCGCCCAACCTTTCCTTCATGCTGAAAGAAGGACCGCGGGGGGCCAGAGCCGGATTCCTCCTAGCTAATACATAGATCATCACCATGTAGATCAGGGCCTCGCACAGGCCGGGCAGAATCCCCGCCATGAATAGCCTGCCAATGTTTTCGTTCGCAAGAATTCCGAACAATATGAAGATGACGCTCGGCGGGATCATGGAGCCGATGCCGCCGGAGGCGGCGATGACGCCAGTCGCCAAGCGGGCGTCATATTTGTACTTTCGCATCTCGCCGTAGGTCACTTTTCCGATGGCGGCCGACGTCGCCATGCTGGAAGCCGAGACAGCGCCAAACGCGGTGCAGGCGCCGACCGTGGCAATGGCCAGTCCTCCGGGGAACCTGCCAACCCACCGGTGCAGGAACGTGTAGATGTCCTCGCTGATGTTCCCGTAGTAGCAGATATTGCCCATCAGGATGAACAACGGTATAGCGAGGAATGGAAAGTAGGCGCTGGTGCCATACGGGGCTGTGACGATGACGTGGATGGCGGCCGGGAAACTGTTGAGGTACGCGAGACCGAAGAAACTCGTGACGATGAAGGCTATCGCGATGGGCATGCTCACCAGGATGAGGATGAGCACGACGGCCAGCCCGACCGCTCCGACTAATTCTGGGGACAATTGAGCCTCCCGCCTAGAGGCGGTGCAGTAACGCGGTTCACGGGGTTCATCGAGTTGGTTTGCTCTCGCAGGACCAAGGTTGGAGTTCTAGTTTGAAGGGCCTTTCGCGCCGAACAGTTGCTCGATCGAACGAAGCCACTGGCACGTCAGCTCCAGGCTCAACGCAAGAAAGCCGATCGCTACGACAAACTTGAACGGATAGATGGGAACATGCAATATCGCTGTCTCAAGGCCGGAACGGTAGGTATTGATACCTTCCCATATCCCGTAGTAGGCGAGCAGCCACAAGACGGGCAAGCCGATTAGGCCGACGAGAACACTCGATATGGATTGCATTCGCGCACTGAGGCTGGAAGTGACGACATCTACTGTCATGTGTCCCCTGACAGAAGCGGTATAAGGCAATGCGAAGCAGACGACCACCACCAGCAGCAGCTCAGCCATGTCGAGCGCCCCTGGTATGGGGTGGTTGAAGAAATACCTGCCGATCACATCGGCCGTTACATCGATGGCTATTAGGGGGATGACGCAGACCCCTATCAGGTTGAGCGCCCTCCCTTGAAGCCAGCTACATTTCTCCAGGTACTCGATTAGCTTGCTGAACATTGTTCCTGGCAGATTCGTGGCGATTCGTAGCAATTACCCCTGTTATCGGGGGCAAAGGATTGGATTTTCTCTCCTGGCCACCGCTTGAGCGGCCCCGCTCTGCGGCCACGCCGCAGACTGGGGCACCGCTCCAAGCGGATAGAAGGCGCTTTGTCTTCTGACATTGAGGCTCTTCCTGTACAGGACAGGAAGAGCCGGCTACCCTACAAATTGCGCCTTGAGGCGCCCGCCCTGCCGCTACTGCAGTCCGAACCCCATCTTTTCCCTGAGCGCGCGAAGATCCTTGATCATCCGGCTTCCGGGAAGACCCTTCTTGTCCATTTCTGCCGCCCATTCATCGTAGAGCGGCTCGAGTGACGCCCGCATCTTCTTGATGTCTGCGTCAGATAGCTTGGTGATTTCCACTTTCTTGCTGATGGCCTGGTTCTTCAGGATACCGCCGGCGTGGTCATAGAAACTGCCGTGATCCAACCCCTTCTCCAGAAACGCAACTTCGAGAATTCGCTGGTCCTTGGGAGACAGTTTCGCCCAACTTTTCTTGTTCATGATCTCGGCCACGCTGCCGACCGGTATGTAGACATCTTCGTTTGCGAACTTAGTCGCGTCATTCCATTTGAAAAAACTGGCGATCGTGTAGCTCGCGCCGGTGCCGTCAATCGTGCCCGTAGTCAATCCCATGTAGACGTCGGGGCCCGGCATCTGCGTGGGCACCATTCCCATCTTGGTGAGGATCTTCACGGGATAGTTGCCATAGGCTCGCACCTTCAGTCCTTTCAGGTCGTCCAGTTTAGTCACCTTTTTGTTCGACCAAAGGAAATAGGGCGATGGCTCGGCAACGTTGAGAAGTTTCACGTCCGGGAAGTCTTTGTCAAAGTATCCGCGGTGGTAAAGGGCGTTCAGAATCTGGGACCCCCTGTGACCCGAAGGCGCGAAGAAGGGGAGATCGGCAACTGACGACATGGGGAAGCGCCCCGGATTGAAACCGGTGACCATCCACGCGATGTCGGCTACTCCTGCCACGACCATATCGTAAAACTCGGTGGCCTTGCCCAACTGCTGCGCCGGATAGACCCTTATTTTGACTCGGCCTTCCGTTCTCCTTTCGATTTCTTCGGCCCACCGCAGCTGATGATGGAGGTGCACGACACCGGTCGGGGGATCGAGGTGAACATATTTCAACGTCACCGAATCCGCCGCCAACGCCTGTGACGGCATTAACAGCGCCAAGGCAAAGAGCACTGCCGGGATTAATGCGCCGAACGCAATCTTTCGTGCCATCTGTCATCCTCCTCTGACAATAAGACCTTTCACGAACCCGATCGTCCATCTGCTTGGTCCACGCCTGCCATACCTTAGCGGAGAGCGAGGGGCACGGACAGGAATCCGCGCGCCCCGTCATGAAGGGGTCGCACATGAACCAGCAGGAGTCTAGCTCATTCTCGCCGCGCAGGGGCACAGCCAGTCCATCCCACCAACACGCAACGCGCGCTTGCCGACCGTACCCCTCGCCGAAGCGCGGGATCGAATGGCGCGCGCTTAGCCGATCTCAAGGCGGCAGGCCGCAGTTGCGGGCGCTCGCGCGCCTCGAGGTTCACGCGGCATCGCGGTGGCAGCCGCGGCTCGCCCGCGCCGAGGGCCGGAAAACGCTATGCTTAGCAGACCTGTCGTCAACCAGGAGTGAGGCCGATATGATCGTCACGCTGCGCCATCTCATCCGGCTCGTCGCCATGCTTGCGGCCGTGGCTTTCGCCACCGGCACGGCGGCCCAGCCCGTCAATCTCACCATAGGCTCGTTTTCCCAGGGGTCGGGTTGGTACGTGTACGCCGTCAATCTCGCGGAATTGCTGCACCGGTCGCTGCCGCCGGGCTCGAAGGTCGATGCCCCGCCGATCACCGGCGCGGTCGGCAATCCGCGGCTGGTGAGCGTGGGGAAAGCCGACCTCGCGTTCGGCATGGCGCTGGTCGGCCATTGGGCGCGCAAAGGCGAGGTTTCCTACGACAAACCGATGGAAAACCTGCGCGCGCTGGTGGGCGGCTGGGACCAGTATTACCTTGCGGTCGTCGCCGGCGGCCGCGACCTCGGGCCCGGCCTGGAGAAGTTTCTGCAGAAGGACCGGCCCAACGCCCGCGTGGTCCTGCTGCCGCGCGGCGGCGTAGGCTCTCTGGGCGGCCTGCAGATGCTTCAACTCTTGAACGCCGGCGAGGAAGCGCTCAGACAGCGGGGCGGCAACTACGAATACACCTCCTTCGACGCGATCAAGGGGAGGTTCGCGAGCCGCAGCGCCGACCTGTTCATCCAGGTCGCCAATCCGGGACATCCCACGATCAGCGAAATCGCGCAGAACAATCCGGTTACTTTCCTGCAGCCCCCGCAAGCGGTGCTCGATGAAATGTCCAAGCGCTTCGGCTGGCGGATTGCGGTAATGCCCAAGGGCACGTTCCCGAACCAGGACCGCGACATGCGCCTGCCCGGAACCACCACCACGCTGTTCGCGAGCACCCGGATGTCGGACGATCTCGCCCATACGATCGTCAAGACCATCTGCGAGAAGACCGATCAACTGCGGGCTGCGCACAAGGCGCTGGCCGGCTTCGATTGCTCCAAAGGCGCATGGCGCGAAGAGGTGAACGGACTGCCGCTGCATGCGGGCGCCGCCCGCTACTACCGCGAACGCGGCTGGCTGAAGTAAGCTAATGCCGGGAATGCCCGCAACGGGCCGAGCGTGAACCGCCCTGCGGGCCCGGCCGGGCCGGAGGGCAAGCGCTGGGGCGAGCTTCTCGCGCCGGCACCGCTTGCCGCTCTCGCGTGGAGCGCGTTCCAGATCGCGATCTTCCTCTGGCCCACCATTCCCACGCTGGTACAGCGCGCAGGGCACGTCTCCTTCGCCGTCGCGCTGGCGCTGCTGCTCACCCACGGCAAGCTCAAGACGCCCGCGATGCGGGGATTGAATTACCTGCTGGCGCTGCTCGCGGCGCTGCCCGCCGTCTATATCGCGAATTCCGTGGAGCGGATCATGAACGAGCGCATCTCGGGTCTCGATCCGCTGGCAGCCGGAGACTACGCGTTCGGAATCCTGATGCTGCTGCTGCTCGCCGAAGCTTCGCGCCGCGTGCTGGGCCTGGGCATCAGCCTGCTCGCGCTGCTTTTCGTCGCCTATCACTTCGGCGGGCCTTACATACCCGGAGCGATGGGGCATCGCTTCGGCGGGCTCGACCAGTTCGTCGACACCCAGTTCCTGACGCTGCAAGGGCTGTACGGCGTGCCCACCGGCGTTTCGGCGCAGGTCGTGTTCTACTTCATCCTGTTCGCCGCGGTGTACGACGTGTTCGGCGGCGGACGCATGATCATCGACCTCGCCATGGGACTGACCGGACGGCGGGTCGGCGGACCGGCCAAGGCGGCGGTCATCGCTTCGGGCATGATGGGCAGCGTCTCGGGCAGCGCCGTCGCCAACGTCATGAGCACCGGCATATTCACGATCCCGCTGATGAAACGCGTCGGCTACGATCCGAAGTTCGCGGCCGGGGTCGAAGCGGTGGCATCCACCGGCGGACAGCTGATGCCGCCGGTCATGGGGGCGGCCGCTTTCGTGATGGCCGACATGCTGCAGATCCCCTACAGCAGGATCGTGATCGCGGCGATACTGCCTTCGGTGCTGTATTACGCCGCGCTGCTCATCACCGTGCATCTGCAGGCGCGCAGGAGCGGCCTCCTGGGCTCGATCGACGCCTCCGAGCTGCCGCGCCTGGGCGCTACGCTGCGCGAGCGCGGACACATGCTGATACCGCTCGCGTGGCTCGCCTACCAGGTGGTCACCGGCTATCCGGTGGACCAGGCCAGCGTGCAGTCCGCGGTTCTGGCAGTCGTGTGCGGCACGGCGCGCAAGGCGACGCGCGCGCCGCTCGTCCACCTCGCCAACGCCCTGGCGGCGGCCGCCGAACGCACCATCAACGTCGCGCTGCCATGCGCCGTCGCCGGCATCATCGTCGCCGTCATCGCGTATTCGGGTCTGGGCACCAAGTTCACCTCGCTGATGGTCGCCATCTCCGGCGGATGGCTGCCGGCCATGCTGGTGCTCGCGTCGCTGGGCGCGCTGATCCTCGGCTGCGGCATGCCGACCACCTCGGCCTATATCATGGCGGCGGTATTGGTGGCCCCCGCGCTGATCCTGCTCGGACTCGATCCGCTGGTCGCGCATTTCTTCATCTTCTATTTCGCGATACTGTCGATGGTGACGCCGCCGGTCGCGCTTGCTTCCTACGCCGCGGCGGCCATCGCGCAGGCACCCGCGGGGCCGACCGGCTGGAAAGCCTTCGTGATGGCGATGCCGGGTTTCATCATCCCGTTCGCGGTGGTGATGCATCCGGGGTTGCTGGTGACGGGCCTGGCGGACGCCGCCGATGCGGTCTGGGGATTTTTCAACGTATTCACCGCCTTCGTCGCGCTGGGCGCCGCGATCACGGGCTATCTGTTCCGCAACCTCGGCAAGGGCTGGAGAACCTACTTCGCCGTGGTCGGCGTCGCGAACGTCCTGCCGGGCGTATTCGTTTCCGCAGTCACCTTCGCGGCCTTGGCCGTGCCGGGCTATCTGATGTGGCGCGGCGAGCGGCGCAGGCCGGTGCAGACGCCGTCGATTTTGCGCTAGACGGGAGGCGCACCGGCCCCTAATCGGCCAGCGCCGCGCGGCGCAGGGTGCGCCCCCAGAGCACGGCGGCCGCAACGAGGATCACGGCGGGGATATTCAGGTAGTTCACCACATCCCAGCCGGCCACCGCGTCGGGGCTGAAGGCATCCATCACGTAACCTCCGGCGAAGGAGGCGAGCGCCGTGCCGCCGAAGACGATGAAGTCGTTCACCCCCTGGACCTTGTCGCGCTCGGCCGGGGTGTGGCAGGCCGACAGCAGGTCGGTGGCGCCGACGAACAGGAAGTTCCAGCCGACGCCGATCAGCACGTTCATGATCCAGAAGTGCGCCACGGCGGTGCCCGCGACCCCGACTGCGACCGAGGCCAGTATGGCGGCGAGCCCGGCCAGCATGACGTTGTGCACGCCGAAGCGCGAGATCAGCCACCCGCTGAAGAACGACGGTGCGTACATGGCGAAAACGTGCCACTGGATCACGTCGGTCACGTCGGGACGGAACTGGAGTCCGCAGAGCTTCATCGAGATCGGCGTGGCGGTCATCACCATGACCATCGCCGCCCACGAGAGCGTGCCGGCGAGGACGGCGACCACGAACCGGGAGTCGCGCGCGATCTCCATCAGCGAGCGCGCAGCGGCGGCGCTGGCGCTGGCCACTGCGCGACGGGGAAACTCGACGAACAGCACGGTCAGGATCAGCAGCACCGGCACGGCGGTGAGCACCAGGAAGGTGCCGACGAAGTTGATCGGGAACAGGTCGTAGGTGTGGTTCGCTACCGCCCCGCCGACGAAGGGAGCGACCACGCCGCCGCCGATCACGAGCGCGATCGCCTTGGCGCGGAACGCGGCGTCGGCGGCCTCGGCCGCGGCGAAGCGGTAGAACATGGCGAAGCTGTTGAACGCCCCCATCAGCATGATGCCGAAGGTGAACACCCAGAACTGGCCCGCGTTGGTGCCGTAGGCCGCGATGAGCGCGCCGCAGATGCCGATCAGACCGCCGGCGATGAAGCCGTAGCGCCGCCCGACCCTGCGGAACAGCATGGCGGCCAGCGGCGAGGTCGCCATGGTCGTGGTCCACATCAGCGCGTGCGGCAAGGTGGCGAGGCCTTTGTTCTCGGCAAGCATGTAGCCGGCCAGCGCCGAGACCGAAATCACGATGGTGACGGAAACGTTGCTCAGCCCCTGGCACAAGGACAGGAGGCCGACGTTCTTCTTGACTGAATAGCTGGCCATCGACGCGGCGCCTCGGATCGGGACGAAGGAGCCCGCAATCTAAACCTTTTTCCGGGCGAGGGAAACCGCCGAGCGGTGGCTGAGCTTGGAGGTTGAACGGCCCCTTCCGAGAGTAGAGGGGCTGCGCAGCGCGTTGCCACCGATTGGCCATAGGCGTAGATTGGTCCATCAGTAACGCTGCGGCCAGACCTTAGCAAGGCCATCAATGAGCAAGACCATCGGCATCATCGAAACCACGATGCGCGACGGGCAGCAGTCGCTGTGGGCGACCCGAATGACCACCGCGATGACGCTTCCGATACTGCCGGCCCTCGACGAGGCCGGTTTTCACGCCATCGAGTTCATGGGCACTGCGGTGATGGAGGCCTGCGTGCGCTATCTCGACGAGGACCCCTGGGAACGCATGCGCATGGTCCGGGGCAGGGTGCGGCGGACGCGTCTGGGAATGATCAGCCCGGTCTTGGGCTTCAGCGTGTCCAGGGGCGCGATCGCCGACGACGTGTCGGACCTCTTCTTTACGCGCTGCGCCGCCAACGGCATCGACCACTTCTTCTTCAACGACGGCCTGAACGACATCCGCAATTACGAAGTGCCGGTGGCGGCAGCCAGGCGCATGGGCGCCACCATTGTCGGCACCTTGACCTACTCCATAAGCCCAGTGCACACCGACGCGTACTACGTGGCCAAGGTCGCGGAACTGCTGCGCCTGGGCGTTGACACCGTCGTCCTCAAGGACCCCAACGGCATACTGACGCCCGAGCGCGTGCGCAGCCTGGTGCCGGCCCTGTGCGGGGCCGCAGGGAACACACCGGTGTTCATCCATTCGCACTGCGTCACCGGACTGGGACCGGCGACCAACCTTGCGGCCATCGAGTCCGGCGCTACGGGCACCTGGACTTGCGCCGCGCCGCTCGCGAACGGTTCTTCTCTCCCGGCCACCGCGTCCATGCTTCGGCACCTGCGCCGCATGCGCTGCCGCGTCGCCTTGGACAGTGCGAGGGTCGAGGAGATCGATGAGCACTTCCGGAGGGTGGCCCTCCGCCACGCAAAGCCCATGGGCGAGCCGGCCGAATACGATCCGTCCTGGTACCAGCACCAGATGCCGGGCGGAATGATCAGCAACTTTCGCGCGCAACTTGCGCAGCTTGGGCTGGCGCACCGATTGACCGAGGTGCTGGACCTTATTCCGGCGGTTCGGGCCGATTTGGGCTGGGCGCCGATGGTGACTCCCTTCTCGCAGATGGTCGCGACGCAGGCCGCCCTGAACATGCTCTACGGTCCCTATGCCGTGATACTGGACGAAGTGCGCCGCTTGGCGCTGGGATACTACGGGGAGACACCTGCACCGCTGGAGCCGAACCTTCTCGATCGGGCCACCCGCGGCCGGGAGCCCATACGGATGCGGCCCGGGGCGCTGCTGGCGCCGGACCTCGAGCGCTTTCGCCGGGAGCGTGGCCCTTTTGCTTCGGACGACGATCTGCTGCTGGCGTATTTCTTCATGCCGGACCAGTTGCGCCGACTGCGGGCCGCCGGACCGATTCGCGTCGCGGACGAGCTGCGGTCGAGCGCGCTGGTGGAGCTGGTGCGTGATGTTGCCGGAAATGAAAAGGTCAGCAGTTTCCATCTGCACCTGGCCACGTCTTCCTGAGCGTAGGCGCTGCTCGCCATTGATTTCTGCTCGAACCGTGTGCTATACCTAGCGTAGCTATATCAGAAGAACAGTCGGCTAATCAGGTTCTGGAGGAGGTACCTATCATGGCCAACGTTCGTGGAGGAGGCGCGTCCGCGCCCCGCCTGTCAGGCTGGATGGTCTTCGTGGGCTTTGTCGTGCTCAGCGTTCTGGCCTACGATTTCTGGTGGTTCGGTCAGAGCGCCCCGCTCGTGTTCGGCTGGATTCCCTTCTGGGTTTTCTATCAGATCCTGATCCAGGTGTTGTTCATCCTGCTGCTCGCCGCGTGGGTGTACCAGCGCGGGCCAGAGGATGATGCCGAGAGTTGACCGGCGCAGACCGGCGGCGCTCTCGGCAGCGTCGATTTCACCCTGCCGTTCCCTGGTCCCTTGATTGGAGGATAGTCCATGACGCCTCTCAGCAGCGCCGACGTCTCCATAATGGTCAGCATCATCGGCATATACATGGCCGCCGTGCTGGTGATCGGCTGGATGGCCTACCGCGTCAGCGAGTCCACACCGGCGGATTTCTTCCTCGCCAATCGCACCTTGGGACCCATCGTGCTGACCATGACCCTTATCGCGTCGGTGTTCAGCGCCTTTACCTTCCTGGGCGCAGCCGGCATCAGCTACCGCTTTGGCACCGGTTGGTTCATGGCACAGGCTACCGGCAACGCGATGCTTGCCTTCACTTTGTGGCTCGTCGGGCGGCGGGTCTATCTGATCAGCCGCAGCCGCAACTACCTCACCCCGGCGCAGCTGTTCGGCGAGCGCTTCGGCAATCCACGCATCCGCGACCTGTGGGCCGTTCTGATGCTGATTGCGAGCGTCCCTTATCTCGCTATCCAACCCGTGGGCGCAGGCTATGCTTTTTCAGGTCTCACCGGCGGCGCCATCTCCTACGAGGTGGGCGCCACGCTGATCATGGTGGTGATGGTGGCCTATGTTCTCCTGGGCGGGATGCGCAGCGTGGCTTGGACCGATACGCTGCAGGGCTTCATGATGATCATTTTCCTGGGCGTGGCCATGTGGGTGGCCGTCAGCGTCGCCGGCGGTTTTGGCGCTGCCGGTGCCAAGGTGGCCAAGGACTTCCCCGCGCTCTTCACGCGGCCCGGGCCCAACAATTTCTGGACGCTCCAGAGCATGATCAGCTGGTGGCTCATCTTCCTTTCCAACGTGGCTTTTCTCCCCATAATCCTGATCCGGTTCATGAGCGCGAAAAATGTCGGCTCGCTCAAGTTCGGCACGGTTGCCTGGCCGGTGGTCACCATCGTCGTCGTATTCTTCACCACGTTTCTCGGCGTCTTGGCCCGATCGGCGATTCCAGACCTCAAACAGGCCGACCAGATCGTCCCGACCCTGTTGTCGCAGTTCGCCCATCCGGTCGTCGCCGCATTGATCATGGCCGGCGCGCTGGCGGCCATGATGTCCACCGGGGACTCGTTCATGCACTATGTGGGAGCCTCGTTCGTCAAGGATTTCTGGCAGCCCTACGTGGAGCCCAAAGCGAGCGACGCGCGGCTCACCTGGGTGGGGCGCGGCGCCATTCTGGTGGTATCGGTTCTGGCTTGGTTCATCGCATTGAAACCGCCTTCCTTTATCGTCAACCTGGGTGCCGCAGCTTTCACCATCATCGGCGTGATGGCTCCGGCCGGATACGCAGCCCTCTTCTGGCGTCGGGCAACCGTTCCCGGCGTCGCCGCCTCCATGATCCTCGCGGCCCTGTACGTGATCGCCCAGCAATTCAAGTGGCTGCCTGCGTCCTGGAACATGGGGTTCATGCCTATCGTACCCGGCCTCGTTATCGGCGCCGTGGTGGTAGCGGTGGGTAGTTGGATCACCAAGGCGCCCCGCGCCGAAGTAGTCGGCGGCTTTTTTGATGTTTGGGAAAAACGCGGGAGCCGCGTGCAGCCGGCCGGCTAGGAAAAAGCCCATGTGGCTTCGGCGCTGACCCCGTCGCCACTCGGGAGCAAAGGCCACATCGGCTTGGAAGCCAAGTGGCGACGGCAGGGTAGCAATCGATCGTCGCCGCGGCGGCACCCATCAGCAAAAAAAGCGACTGCGGCACGCGCGCGATCCAGGTGCCGCGAAGATCGCGCAGCCGATAATGCTCGCGAGCAACAGCGGTTCCACGGGGCGACGCTGTGGAATACGGCTCCAGCCCTATAGAATCACGGCATGAACGGATTTTTCAGCGCGCTCCTGCGCCTTCGCGCCTTCGAGGCGTTCCGCTACCGCGAATACCGACTGCTCTCGTACGGCCAGATCTCCGGCAACATGGGAACGTGGATGGATGAAGTCAGCCGCGGCTGGCTCATCTACGAACTGACGGACTCCGCGGTTCAGCTTGGCTTGGTGCGCGGCATCCAAGTGCTTCCCTTTCTTCTGTTGTCGCCGTTGGCAGGCGGCGCCGCCGACCGCTATTCGCGCAAGACGCTGCTGCTCATGGCCCAGATTCTGAACGGCATCGTTTTTGCCGCGACGGCTTTTCTCGTATTCACCGCCCTGATCAGACCGTGGCATGTCTACGCGGCGGCATTGCTCGTGGCGGCCGGGCAGGTCTTCCAGATGCCGGCCCGGTCGGCGATGGTCGCCGATACCGTGCCGCCCGATTACCTGAGCAATGCCATCGGCCTGGGTGCGTTGGTCTTCAACGTGGCCCGCATTATCGGACCGGCGGTCGCGGGCGCGATCATCGCGGTATCGGGCACCGGGAGCGCGTTTTTCGTCCAAGCCCTGTTGCTGTTCCTGGCGACCGTCTGGACCGTGCAGCTCCGGCCGATGCAGCGGCGTTCGCACGGCGCTCACAAGTCCCCAAAGGAATCTTTCGTCCAGAGCATCATCGAAGGCTGGAAATTCACCTGGCGCAGTGAACCGGTTCGTATCAGCATTTTGTGCGCGATGCTCGTTTCGCTGCTTATCGTTCCTTTCACCACGCTCCTGCCCGTGTTCGCGCGCGACCTGCTCGGAGTCGGTGCCAACGGGCAGGGCTTGCTTCTCACCGCCATGGGCGTGGGCGCGCTGGTCAGCTCCGCTCTTATCGCATCGGCCGGGCACAGGCTCCCCAAGGGCATGCTGATGCTCGGGGCATCGATGCTTTACGGCTTGCTGCTCGCAGTCTTCGCCGGTTCGTCATGGTTCGGGCTGTCGCTCGCGGTCATGGTCGGCGCGGGGCTTTGCCACGTGCATTCCAATGCCCTGGTGATGACGGTGATTCAGTCTCACTCGCCCCCGGAATTCCGCGGCCGCACGCTGGCGATATTCAGCATGAACCAGGTGGTCATCACTCTGGGAAGCATGCTGATCGGTGCCCTGTCGCTGCTCCTGGGCCCGCGCTGGGCGGTCGCGGCCATGGGTGTTACCGGTTCGCTTGCCATGATCGCGATGTACGTGGCGATGCCGCGGGCGCGGCATATCAGGTAGCGAAGACGCCGCCCGGACCGGCGCGAAGGCGCTAGCCTCGGGGGTGCGCCTTGGGTTTGGGCAAATGCTCCGCAACGCGCTCGGCCGCGGCTCGCGATGACTTGATGCAGTCTGCGACCGAAATTCCCCCGAGATAGTTGGCGCAGAAAAATAGACCGGGCAGGGCGCGCTCGGCCTCCTCGATCGCGAAAACGCGCCCCAGGTGCCCGAGCGTGTACTGCGGAATGGCGCGCTCCCAGCGATTCACCCACAAGCGTTGCGGCGGCGCGCGCATGCCGAGCAGCGACGCGAGTTCTTTCTGCACCAGCGACGCGATTGCAGCGTCGTCGGACCGCGCCAGTTCCGGCTGGCGCATGCCGCCGACGAAAGTCGTAAGCAGCACCGAGCCCTCGGGCGCGCGGTTCGGGAACAGCGTGCTCGAGAAGATCGTGCCGAGGATCTGCCGCTGCTCCTTTTTCGGCACCAGGAATCCGAAGCCGTCGAGCGCGTGCGCAACGTCGGCCCGAGCGTACGCACACGCCACCGATGCCACCGGCGGATAGGGAATCTGCTCGAGTGCCGCTGCGGCGATGCCGGCATGGGGCTTGACGAGTTGCGCGGCGGCGGCGGCGGGTGTGGCGATCACAACGGCCTCGGCGCGAATGGTCTCATTGCCGGCGGGACCGGAAACGCCCACTTCCCAGCCGGAGCCGTTGATGCGTGCGACTGCCGTTGCCCGTGTCGCCAGTCTCAGGTCATCCAGCCGCGCAGCGATTCCGTCGGTCAGCGTCTGCATGCCCTCGCGAAACGAGAGCATCGGCGCCGCCTGCTTCGATACTTCTCCGCTGCGCCGGCGTTCCTTTGCGCCCTTGATCTGGCCGCGGATCAGGCTGCCGTAGCGCTGCTCGATCTCGAACAGTTTCGGAAACGCCGCACGCACGGAAAGCAGTTCCGGATCACCGGCGTACACGCCGGCTACGAAAGGGTTTATCGCGTAGTCGAGGAACTCCCCTCCCAGCCTGCGGCTTACGAACTGGGCGACCGACTCTTCACCATCGGGCGCGGAACGGCCGATGAACAGCTCGCGCACCAGCCCGAGCTTTGCCCTTGCCGAGAACAGCGGTGTCTTGAGGAACGCCGGCGGGGAAAGCGGCAGTGCAAGCAGCGTCCCGCTGCGCAGGATGTAACGGTTCTTTGCCGCCGGGTTGGCGTAGATCCGGCTCGCCGCGATTCCCGTTTCGTCGAGCAGTTTCCCGATGAGAGGCGAGGTTTCGAGCGTGCTGTTCGGCCCGGTCTCGATCAGGTAGCCCGATTCCTGCAGAGTGCCGATGGTGCCGCCGGCGCGCGGCCCCGCTTCGATGACCGTGACCTTGCGGCCCGCGCTCTGCAGCCACCATGAGGTAGCGAGCCCCGAGATGCCGGCGCCGATGACGACGATTTCAGCTGTGGAGTCCATATCGCGAGTCGGTGTGTTGGCGCTAGGATAGCCGAAGGCCGGCTTTCAGTCTTGCGGCGAACTCGACGCGCACCCTATTGTCAACTTATTCTTCAGCCAAGGCGGACGAGCCGGAACCAAGGAAGCTGGTTTTGCCGTTTATCAATCTCCCCCTTTCATGCGGTTGCAAGCAACCGCATGAAAGGGGGAGACGAATTTAGAAACCAAATCTTCGCCAAATCTGTCAACAGTAAGCTTGTACGTGACTAACCCGCCCGGAGCCCCCGACTATGAGACGCCTTGCCGTGGTTCTTTTCCTGGTGGCATCGCAAGCGATGGCGCAGGGGTGGCCCTCCCGGCCGGTGCGCATCGTGGTGCCGCTTGCGTCAGGCGGCTTTGCCGACGTCCCCGCGCGCATTCTGGCACCGCGGCTCGCCGCCCAGATCGGCCGCCCCTTCTACGTCGAGAACCGGCCCGGTGCGGGCGGGACGATCGGCGCCGATCTGGTCGCCAAATCGGAGCCTGACGGCCATACGCTGCTATTCACCGCCACCCCGCACGTGATAAGCGCGCATCTCTACAAGGCGCTGAAGTACGACGCGCTCAAGGACTTCACGCCGGTCGCGCTGATCGCCTCCGGCCCGTACGCGCTGGTCGTCAACTCGCAGATGCCGGTCAGTTCGGTGCTGGAACTGATCGCCGCGGCGAAGGCGCAGCCCGGAAAGATCGACTTCGCGAGTTCCGGCAACGGCAGCGCCCAGCATCTGGTGGCCGCGCTGTTCAATTCGATGGCCGGGATCGACATGAACCACGTGCCCTACAAGGGCAGCGGCCAGGCGATGCAGGACCTGCTCTCGGGGCAGGTCAAGGTTTCCTTCGCAGGAATCCCCAACGTGCTCGCGCACGTCAGGGGCGGGCGCTTGCGGGCCCTGGCGGTGACTACCGCGGCGCGCTGGCCGGACATACCGGAAGTGCCCACGGTTGCGGAGGCCGGTGTTCCAGGCTACGAGGCGACGCTCTGGCTCGCCTTGTTGGCACCGGCGGCCACGCCGGGGGAAATCGTGCAGCGTCTTTACAGCGAAATCAGTAAAGCGATTCAGGATCCGGAGATGCTGCAGAACCTGCGCAGCGCCGGCATTGCGCCAAGCCTCCTGGGGCCTCAGGAGCTCGGCGCTTTCATCGGCGCCGAGCACGAGAAGTGGGGTCGCGTCGTGCGGGCGACTGGAGCGACGGTGAATTAAATTTCTCGTCGATAACGCCCTGTCGCCCAATTTGAGTGTGTTTAGGCGGAACTGAACACCAGCACGTTGTGCTCTTTGGCCGCTTGTCGGTGGCCATGATCGAGAGTGGCGAGTGGGACCCCGAGAGTCCGTGCCAGATCGAAGTACACGGCATCGTAACCCTGTAGGTGATAGCGTCGCGCAAGTT
>JACQTO010000208.1 GCA_016210745.1 Betaproteobacteria bacterium | reverse complement strand
GCACGGCGGTGGTGTCGTCGGCCAGAACCTGGGTCCTCAGGGTGCGCAATTCGGCGATTCTTCCCGATGCGAGCAACACCATCAGCATCCGCTCGACCGATGGGGCGGAGCGCCTGGCAGTGCCGATCAGATTGCGCTAATCGATAAGAAGCCGGTCTGATCCGGCTTCGACCAAGCGGCGGGCAGGCACCGGTATTCGGTGCCTGCCCGCCGCGCATTTGAATGCAGCGCAGCCCTTCGGCTCCGGACTTCTTTACCCAACATCGTTTTCCTTGCCCCACTAGTGGGGACGTGGGGCAACTGTCCCCATAGAGCCAAATTCGTCGCTGCCTGCCCTGAGAATAATTATCAACTCAATGAAAACTTTCAGGAAACCTACAGGCGGATTACAGAAGGATTACACAAAGATTACGCCACTGTCCGTCCAGAAAGCGCAGCTAAGGGCGCTGGCATGTTCCATGCAGTCTGGGCCATATCCGCAAACCATCCCCCAATTGTTTGCGTATGGAAATCCAAACTCGGCGGCTTTGCAGCCACGGCTCGGGTGACCGGTGCGTATCGCCGGCATCGCGTTCCAGGCGGTGGGCCATAACACAACTGGAGAGCAAAGTGAAAAACAAGCTTATAGATTCACGGTCCATTTGGAGCCGTTGCCTGCTGCACCTGGTGTTGTTGCTGACTGCGCTGGTGGCCACGCCGTTGCATGCGGCACGCGGCAACGCGCCGGTCAGCGGCGAGATTCAATTCATCACCATCGACAATCCAGCCGACCACTGGTCGGGCGGAACGATAGTGGTGGGCGGACAGATCGTCATTCTGCCGCGCAACCTGTTGTTGGACCTGCCCGCCAACCGGCTGACACTCAAGCAGCTCTTCGATCAGGCGCCCGCCGCCTGCGTGGCGGTCGGCCAGACCGGACTCGCGAAGGGCGATAGCTGCAATACCTCGGGCATGGGCGGCATCGCGAGCATCGCCGCCAACCGCACCGCCGCCGGCAACGTCATCGCCGGCGACGTGTTGATCGAGAAGGGAATCGAGGCGGTGACCGGCGAAGTCACCTACGTCGACTACAACGACGGCTATTTCCGCGTGAACGGTATTCCGGGCGACCCCGCCACCGGCACCATGGTCCGGCTGAACGATCCGGACGGCCGCCACACGGTGCAGCAGGGCCTGGGCTGTGCCGGGGGCCCGAACTGCAGCGCCGATCCCCGCTTCACGCTGGATGGCGACAACTACGTCAACTCCTTCACCAGCGGCTTTCCGTATTGCATCCCGAGCACGGTGCAGCGCGTGTTCAACGGGACGGCGATCGGCCTGCCTGCGACCGCGCAGGCGCAGGCGCTGCCCGACGGCAGCGGCGACCTGCTCTGCCCGATGACCAACCGCACCGTCAACGGCGGCCAGCCGGTGGATGACTCGCGACGCTTCGCTCCCATCATGGTGGGCGACAACATCACCGCCGAAGGCAACTTCGAACGCGTAAACGGCATCCAGTTCTTATCTGCCCATTCGTCCATGATCGCCAAGGCGCTCACCACGAAGAACGAGCCCGGCCAGCCGGACTACCTGTTCCTCGATGAAGTGGAAGTCGACGTCGGCGGTTTCCAGAATCAGCGTGCGCGCACCCTGATTATCGGTTATTCGACGCTGGCGCCTTCCGATATCCTGATCTGGACCATCCATTACGATCCGGTGACCAATGCCCCACATGAATTCCCGCTGGCCTCCGTGCTGGGTTGCGACATCGCCGCTGGCGTAGGCACCTGCGGCCAGCAAGGCCTGGTCGGCACCGGCAATGCGATCTTCAAAATCCGCCACGACGTCGATTTCCTGGTCGGCGCCAAGCCGCGGCTGAATCCATGCGCTCACCTGCGCGGCGATCCGCGCTTCAACGCGCTCAACATCTGCCCGAACGGCGGCGACGCCGAACTCAACCTCGCCGAACAGTTTTCGATCCTGAGCCCGATGCCGCGCGAGATCCAGGCGCGCACCGGCCACAGCCTCGCCAATCCCGGCTTGGTCACGCTGGATGTCAACGGCAACGTGGCGACCAACGGCCAGTACCTGTTCCCGTTCGGCGCCAATCTCGGCGGCGTTTCTTTCCCCGAGTTCAACGAAATCAATCTCGACGCGATCAATACCCCCTTCTTGTTCACGGCGCTGCCCTGGACCCTGGACCGCCGCTTGAGCCCGGGCGGGTGCAATGGGCCCTGCGAAGCGACTCCCCAGCCGCTCGATCCTTATCCCTTCGAAGGACTCGACCCGCGAACTCAGGCGAGTGTGCCCACCAACAGCTACTCCGACCCCAATTACACGGCCAGTCCGCTGACCAGCACGCGTAACCGCATCTTTTCCTATGTGGATGCGTCGCAGGTTCGCCTTCAGGGCAATGGTTTCGAGACGCCGGCGGCCGGTAACTTCAACGGCAACGCGTCGGTGCTGGCTTGGCCGCCCGCGGACCCTGCTGCACTGCCTATCGCCGTGACACCCATCGTGCAACCAAATACGGCACCGGTCGCGGTGGCCGACACGGCGATTACGGTTCAGGGTGTGCCGGTGACTATCCCCGTACTGGCCAACGATACCGATCCCGAAGGCAATCCGCTGAGCGTGACTGCGGTCGGTGCGGTGTCGCCCGCCACGGCCGGCAGCGTGACGAACAACGGCAGCAACGTCACCTTCAATTCCAGTTCGCTCTTCACCGGCGTGGCGACGTTCGCCTATACGATCTCCGACGGTCAGGGCGGCACCGCTACGGCACCTGTCAGCGTTACGGTCAATCCGGGACAAAACCAGCCCCCGGTGGCGAATGCCGACAGCGCCAGCACTGCATTTGGAACGCCGGTGAGCGCCAACGTGCTCGCCAACGACACCGATGCGAACGGCGATCCGCTCAGCGTGATCGCGGTGACCAACGGCACCAAAGGCACGGTGGCCAACAACGGCATCAGCGTCACCTACACGCCCAGCAGCGGGACCAGCGGCACCGACTTGTTCACCTATACGGTGGCAGACGGCCGTGGCGGCTCGGCCACGGGCACCGTGACTGTGACGGTGGGAGCGGCGCCGACCATTACCGTTTCCTTGGCCGATTACATCGCGAACGGTTCGGAGTGGCGGATCGCAGGCTCCGATTCGACGATCGGGGCGACCGTCACGGTACGCCGGGGCGTGGACCTCACCGGTCCGGTGATCGGCACGGCGGTGGTGTCGTCGGCCAGAACCTGGGTCCTCAGGGTGCGCAATTCGGCGATTCTTCCCGATGCGAGCAACACCATCAGCATCCGCTCGACCGATGGGGCGGAGCGCCTGGCAGTGCCGATCAGATTGCGCTAAT
>JACQTO010000203.1 GCA_016210745.1 Betaproteobacteria bacterium | reverse complement strand
CTGCCGCCACGGCCACCGTCGCCTCCGTCGGGTCCCCCGCGCGGAACGAATTTCTCGCGCCGGAAGCTTACGGCGCCGTTGCCGCCGTTGCCGGCGTGAACTTCGATTCTGGCTTCGTCGATGAACTTCATGGTCTGTGATCCAGTTTCGGGCGCACAAATAAAAAAGCCCTATCGCGAGGATAGGGCTTTCCGTCCTCGGCGATCTCAGACGGGAATGATGCTCACCGTATGGTGCCCCTGGGGGCCTTTAAAGCCAAACGAGACCTTGCCGGTTACGCGCGCGTAGAGCGTGTGGTCCTTGCCGATGCCGACATTATCGCCGGGGTGGATTCGGGTGCCGCGCTGACGCACCAGGATATTGCCCGCCAGGACCGTCTGTCCGCCGTAGCGCTTGACGCCCAGGCGCTTGGCCTGCGAGTCGCGCCCATTGCGAGAGCTGCCGCCTGCTTTTTTGTGTGCCATTGCAAAAACTCCTTGGGAGAGCGTTGGATCCTCGGGCGAGCGCCTTTACTCATTTTGGGGCTACGCCGACTGGAATCCACGCCGGTTCAAACTCTGCCTAAGCGCTAATCCCGGTGATCTCGAGTTCGGTAAAGGCCTGCCGATGACCCTGATGCTTCTCGTAGTGCTTGCGCCGGCGGAGTTTGTAGATCTTCACCTTGTCGCCGAATCCGTGCGCAAGTACCTTCGTCATCACGGAGGCGCCCGGAACAACCGGAGCGCCTACCTTGACCTCGCCGCCGCTGCCCACAAGCAGCACCTGATCCATAACAACCTCGCTGCCTACGTCGGCGAGGAGTTTTTCCACCTTGATTTTTTCCCCGGCGGTAACGCGGTACTGCTTACCCCCGGTCTTGAAAACCGCATACATGTTGGTGCCCCAAGCGAGCGTTGCTCGAAAAACATAAATTATACATGCGTTTATGATGCGTGGTCAAAGGGTTTTGTGGTATCCTGCCCGCGCTTGTGCCGCCTTGCGCGGTATTCGTCTCTCTTACCGGCTACACCTTGCAGCCCGAATCCATCCTTTCCCTGGTCGCCGCCGACATGTCGGCGGTGGACAATTTGATCAGGCGTCGCCTGGACTCGGACGTTGTGCTCGTGCGCAGGATTGCCGAATACATCATCGGCAGCGGGGGCAAGCGGCTGCGCCCCGCGCTCGTGCTACTCGTTGCCGGTGCGTTTGGATACCGGGGCACCCACCACTACGAACTCGCTGCCGTAGTCGAGTTCATTCATACCGCGACGCTGCTGCACGATGACGTGGTCGACGAGTCGGAACTCAGGCGCGGGCGCAAGACCGCCAACGCCGAGTTCGGCAACGCCGCCAGCGTCCTGGTGGGCGATTTTCTGTATTCGCGCGCCTTTCAGATGATGGTGAGCGTGCAAAGCATGCGCGTGATGGAAGTGCTCGCCGACGCGACCAACACCATCGCCGAAGGCGAAGTGTTGCAGCTGCTCAATACGCACAACGCCTCCACCGGCGAAGCCGAATACCTGAATGTGATCCGGCGCAAGACCGCGAAGCTGTTCGAGGCTGCAGCGCAGATCGGCGCCATTCTCGGGGGCGCGGAACTCGCCCTTGAGCAGTCGCTCGCGCGCTATGGGGCCCATCTTGGCACCGCGTTCCAACTCATCGACGATGTTCTTGACTATTCCGGCGACGCGCAGGAGACCGGCAAGAATCTTGGCGACGACTTGAATGAAGGCAAGCCCACACTGCCGCTCATTTATGCGATGCGGTACGGCACACCGGAGGCTGCTGCCCTGGTGCGCCGCGCGATCGAGAAGGGCGGTCGTGAGGATTTCGGCGCCGTCCTTGCAGCCGTGCGGCAGAGCGGCTCCCTGGCTTATACCCGCAGTCAGGCCGAGCAAGAGTCGCGCAATGCCGGCGAGGCGCTCGAGTCACTGCCAAATTCAAAATACAAACAATCTCTGCTAGAATTGACGCGCTTTGCGGTCGAGCGCAGCTATTAGAGTCTGCAGGCGTCAAATTCCCGGTGTGCGCCGATCTGTCGCGTCAAACCCAGCCCAGTTCGGGGTGTAGCTCAGCCTGGTAGAGTACTGCGTTCGGGACGCAGGAGTCGCTGGTTCGAATCCAGTCACCCCGACCAAATCCCATTTCCTGCCCCTCACGGTCAAGGCCGCATTGGCGAGGTGTTGCCAGTCTTTGAACTTCGGTCATGGCGTTCGCGGGGCCGGTGATCGGCCGCTATAATGCCCGCGCGACCGGCAATCTGCTGTCGCATTACGCCGCGCCGGAACCGAACGTGGGCAAAATCATCCTCTTTCTCGTCCTTGCGGTCGCCGCCTATCTGTTTATCAGGGGCGCGATGCGCACGAAGCGCGGCGACACGCGGGCGGACAGGCACGCGGAGACACCAGCCGAGAACATGAAGGCATGCGCGCGTTGCGGGGTGAACCTGCCGCGCAGCGAGGCGCTCGAGGCCGATGGCAATTACTTTTGCAGTGAAGAACATCGCCGGCTCGGCGCCAAATAGGCGTCAGGCGTGCAGCAGCTAATGAAGCTCCCTCTCCCGGCCGCGTACCCGCAGGCTGAGGCGACCGAGTCGTTCTGGGGATCGCTCAGGTACTTCAACCTCTACCGGATTTCGGTAGGGGTGCTTTTTCTGCTTGTGGTGTTGGTTTATGGCGATGCGCTCAACCTGGGCGGCCACAACCTGCGCCTTTTCGTCTACGTCTGTTCAGCCTATCTCGGCGCCGCGCTTGCTTTCCATGTGCTGCTGCGCAAATGGCCGGCGCATTTCAATGCCCAGCTGACATTGCACGTGGTTGCCGACATCGCCGCGCTCACGTTGCTCATGAATGCTTCGTCGGGCATCCGCAGCGGCCTGGGGGTGATGTTGCTCATCTCGCTGGCCGGCGCGGCGCTGGTGAGCCGGGGTACGCTGATGCTTTTTTACGCGGCGCTCGCCTCGATTGCGGTCCTGTTGGAACAATCATTCTGGGTCCTGGTGTACGACTTCAGCACGGCGAACTTTCTGCAACCGGGACTGCTGTCGATCGGGTATTTCGCGACGGCGCTGATCACCAACGGCCTGGCGCGGCGCGTCATCGTGAACGAGCGCGTGGCACGCCAGCGAGGCGAGGACCTCGCCAATCAGCTGCGCATCAACCAGTTGGTGATTCAGGATGTTCAGGACGGCGTGCTGGTGGTCGATTCCAACGGCTTGGTGCGCCAGCACAATCGGCAGGTGAAGGCGCTGCTCGGGCATGCCGCCCCGGAACTGAGTCAAGTCGAAGAATATTCGGCCCAACTCGCCGAGCATTTGGCCGCGTGGCGCGCCGGTAGCGGTCCCGATCAGATTAGCCTGAGCTTTTCCGACAGCGGTAAGCTGGCACGGGTGAGGTTCGTGCCTGCCGGAATTGCCGGTGGGAACTTCGCGCTGGTCTTTCTGGAGGACCTCTCGAAAGTGCAGGAGCAGGCGCAGCAGCTCAAGCTTGCCGCGCTGGGCCGGCTCACTGCCAACATCGCCCACGAAATCCGCAATCCTCTTTCGGCCATTACCCATGCCGCGGACCTGCTTCGCGAGGAAAGCCGCAGCTCCTCGCGTAACCGGCTGGTGACCATCATCGGCGACAACGCGCAGCGGCTGGACCACATGGTGCGCGATGTCCTGCAGCTCTCGCGCCGGGATCGGGTGCAGGCGGAAACGATCCATCTCAGGGCTTTCCTGGCCGGATTCATCGACGAATTCGCACAGAACGAGGGAATCGCGCGGAATGCCTTCATGCTGGAGACGGTCGAAGATGCCGCTGTGGCGTTCGACCGGGCGCACCTCATCCAGGTGCTGTGGAATCTGGTGGGGAACGCCTGGCGACATTGCCGCAAGCAGTCCGGCAGTGTGACGCTGCGTGTGCTCCATCGCGCCAATCGGATAGAATTGCACGTAATCGACGATGGCGCGGGTGTGGCGCGGGAGCTGCAAGCGCAGTTGTTCGAACCGTTCTTTACCACGTTCAGCAGCGGCACCGGACTCGGGCTCTATATAGCACGGGAACTGTGCGCCGCGAACGGCACCCGTCTCGATTACTTTGATCGCAGGGGTGGTGCGGACTTCGGAATTTTATGGCAGGGAACCCTGTGACCCGGCGCTCGGAACGACGCTCGCCCGCAGCGCCGGCAACGACGGTGTTGGTCGTCGACGACGAGGCCGACATTCGCGAGCTGCTGCAGATTTCGCTGCTGCGCATGGGACTGGGCGCGGAATGCGCGGGGTCACTGGCCGAGGCAAAGGCGATGCTCAAGGAGCATTCCTTCGGCCTGTGCCTTACCGATATGCGTCTTCCCGACGGCGACGGGCTGGAACTGGTCCGGTTCATCGGCAGCCAATGCGAGGACTTGCCGGTCGCAGTCATCACCGCGTACGGAAGCATGGAGAACGCGGTTGCCGCCCTGAAGGCCGGTGCTTTCGTCTATCTCACCAAGCCGCTTTCTCTCGATCAGCTGCGCACGCTCGTCAAGTCGGCGCTGGCGCTGCCGCCAAAGTCCGCGGAAACCCCGGGGCGTCACGAACTGCTCGGGGTGAGCCCGGCTATCGGGCAAGTGCGCGCCATGATCGACAAGCTCGCGCGCAGCCAGGCTCCGGTCTACATCACCGGGGAATCGGGCAGCGGCAAGGAACTCGCGGCGCTCCTTATCCACGAAAAGAGCGCACGGAGCGACAAGGCATTTGTGGCGGTCAACTGCGGGGCGCTTCCAGAGAATTTGATGGAGAGCGAGTTCTTCGGTTACCGCAAGGGCGCTTTCACCGGCGCCGATACCGATCGCGAGGGGTTTTTCCAGGCAGCCAACGGGGGCACCCTGTTCCTCGACGAGGTCGCCGAACTGCCGCTGCCAATGCAGGTGAAGTTGCTGCGAGCGATCCAGGAGAAGCGCGTGCGCAAAGTCGGGGATACGAGCGAGGACGCGGTCGATGTCCGACTCGTGAGCGCGACGCATCAGACCCTTGCGGAGCTGGTCGAGTCCGGGCGCTTTCGCCAGGATCTCTATTATCGATTGGCCGTAATCGAATTGCGGATGCCGCCGCTGCGAGAGTGCCGGGAGGATATTCCGCTGCTGTCCCAGGCGATTCTCGCGCGACTGGCCCGAGGCCGAAGTTCCGGTCGGGCGGTCCTGGCGCCCTCGGCGTTGGCAGCTCTTACCCAATACGACTTCCCGGGCAACACGCGTGAGCTCGAGAACATCCTCGAGCGGGCTACCGCGCTTGCTACCGGCGACGAAATTCAGCCGGAGGACCTCCAGTTGGCGCCGCCCCAGTTCGTCACCGAGCCTGGCGGGTCCGACGCGAAGCGGCCTCTGCATGAGTATCTCGACCGCGTCGAACGCGAGGCGATTCTCGAGGCGCTGAATCAGACGCGTTTCAACAGGACGGCCGCAGCCAGGTTGCTCGGGATTACCTTTCGGGCGCTTCGGTACCGCATGGAGCGGCTCGGAATCCGGTGAAGATTACCGCGGAGGGAGTGGTCCCCCTGGCGCGTCAGGTGCCTTCCCCGAACTCCGATGAGCGCCCGCCGGCCGAGGCGGTCACCCTGATCGTACTGCATAACATCAGCCTGCCGCCTGGCGAGTTTGGGGGCGACGAGATCTGCCGCCTGTTCGCCAACACCCTCGATTGCGACGCCCATCCCTATTTTGCGAACTTGAAGGGGATCAAGGTGTCGGCCCATTTTCTCGTGTGCCGTGGCGGCGAACTGATCCAATTCGTTCCGTGTGCACGACGCGCATGGCATGCCGGTCAGTCGTGCTGGCAGGGCAGGCAACGGTGCAACGACTTTTCCATCGGAATCGAAATCGAAGGTGCGGACGAGACGCCATATACCGATATGCAGTACGAAACGCTCGCGGTGCTCGTGCGTGCTCTCTGCAGTCACTATCCGGTACGCGATGTAGTCGGGCACTCCGATATTTCCCCGGGGCGCAAGAGCGATCCGGGCCCGGCGTTCGACTGGCCGAAGTTCCGCAGAATGATATCGATGGGATGAGCTGGCGCGGTTGAGGCGATGCAGTCAGACAAAAAATCCGTGTTGTTTCACATCGAGTGCACGAATTCTTGCGGAGACGCTGCAATTTTCTTCGCCGAAAGGACGCTCGAGCATGCTGGAACGCAAAAAATGCTTGCATCCAAAAAAAATGCGCACTAGAATTAGTTGCATATGAGTGTTGAGCTACTATATATTGTGGTCATTGGACATTTCAGGGCGTGCCGAATCAAAGGCTGTACAGGCAGCAATACAGAGGAGTCCGGTTGAGATGCATGTGATCGCTGAAGCCATGACAATCCAGGCTGCTACCAGCGCGAGTCTCTCCCGCCTTCTCTCCAGCATCTATTCTCGTCTTCCCGACAACCGTAACATCGGCCTCATCAGTGATTTGTTCCGCATGAGGCGGTCGACAACAGCGTGGGGTGCCGACATCGCTTTGGATACGGTCATCCTGTATCAGGACCTGCTTTCGAGCAGGCTTGACAAGAGATTCAGGTCGCCGGAGTTGACCCCGGCGTCTGAGTAGCCCGTGCTTGTACCGGCGGGTTCTTGTTGTTCCTTTAACTCTTGATGGAGGTTGTTATGGCTACGAAGAAAAAGGCGAAGAAAGCGGCGAAGAAACCGGCTAAAAAGAAGAAGAAGAGCGCAGCCAAAGCTGCGAAGAAGAAGTCGGTGAAAAAAACCGCCAAGAAGAAGGCGGCGAAGAAGAAACCTGCCAAGAAAAAGAAAGCGGCCAAGAAAAAGGCCGCGAAGAAGAAAAAGGCAAAACCCGCTGCGAAGAAAGCTGCGCCTGTGATGGCACCGTCGGTTCCGGCCGTCGAGTCCACCGCGGCAACGCCCGGGGCAAGAACTGCCCTGAACCCCGTAGCAGCTTGGCCGTTTCCTACAGGCTCACGGCCCTAGGCGGGTTGCGAATGAACTGCGGACAGCCCAAGGTTGGATTTGGGCTGATCCGCAGGCATTCGGTTAGGGATGGCGTCCCGGCTTTTACTGCTAACGTACCGGAATATTCTATCAGGTACTCGATCGGTGAAGCCGGGATTTTTGTATCATCCAGGGTATTCAGGAACTGGCGCGTTGTGTTTTAAGTAATTGAATTTATTTAGTAATGTTTTCTTGACTGGCAGCAACTTCTTCATTAGAATGCGCACCTCGCATCGCGTCAATTCTTTACTCTAATTTGCTGTTGTAACCATTCTGGCCAAGCCGGGAGTGGCTCCAAAAGCGTCAGTAGTCGTATGAGTTCCGGTCGGCCAATACAGGTCCAGCACCGGGAAAAGCAAGCCTAATAACAAGCCCTTACAGCCTGAGCATGTCAGGACGAACAGGGACTGTGGTCCGCGATAGCGGGCTGAATACGGAGGTGTGCGATGAACACAACTGCGTTATGGCAGCGCCTGCGAACTAGCGTTAGGGGGTTTTGGGCAGCCCTGCACCGTGGATTTGCAATTCTGGGTGTCGGCGCCCTGGTGTTCCTCGTTTCCGAATGGAACCTGGTGACAGGGGATGTAGCTGCCGGTCCCTCGACCGGCTTCGGCATCGTTCGCCACGACGGCGAATCCGTGCTGGCCGCTGCTGCCGGCGAAGACAACGACAACCCGAAGCAGCGCGCCCTCGCCAATTATCTTTCGAGAAAATATAGGGTCGCCTCCGACGCTACCGAACATTTGGTTGGCGCCGCTTTCGATGCCGGACAGCGGGTTGGCATCGACCCTTTGCTGATCCTGGCGGTGATGGCGATAGAATCCAGGTTCAACCCGATCGCAGAGAGCGTTGCCGGCGCGAAGGGACTGATGCAGGTCATCCCTAAACATCACCTGGACAAGTTCTTCGAACACGGTGGTGAGGATGCAGTGCTCGATCCCATGACCAACATTCAAGTCGGGGCGCGCATTCTTAAGGAGTACCTCAGGCGCACCGGTAATCTCGAGGCAGCGTTGCAGCTCTATGCCGGCGCGCTTTCGGACACCTCGAGCCAATACGCCCAGAAGGTGATCGCCGAGAAGGAGCGTCTGCGCCAGGCAGTTCAGCGTTTCGAGCGCCAACCGGCGAGAGGTTCCTCGGCCTGAGGTGCGTCTACAGCAGCCGCCCGATCCGCGCCACGCCCTCCTTGAGTCCCTCCAGCGCGCGCGTGTACGCGAAGCGCACGTGGGAGCGCGCAAGATGGCTTCCGAAGTCTATTCCAGGGGTGATGGCGACGCCGGCCTGCTCCAGCAGGCGTAGCGCGAATTCGGCGCTGTCGTCAGCGAATCGCTCGCATCCGGCATAGATGTAGAACGCCCCGGTCGGCGTGACCGGAATCTCGAAGCCCAGAGCGCGCAGCGCCGGAAGCATGAAGTCGCGTCGCCGCATGAACTCGAGGCGGCGCTCCTCGAGCAGGGCGATTGTGTCCGGCCGAAAGGCTGCCAACGCCGCGTACTGTGCCGGCGCGGGGGGGCAAATGAAGGCATTTTGGGCAAGCCGCTCTATTTCGCGCACGTATCGCGCCGGCGCGACCATCCAGCCCAGGCGCCATCCGGTCATGCAAAAATACTTGGAAAAGCTGTTCACGACGAAGATCTCGTCGTCGAGGGCAAGCGCTGTCGGCAGCGCGCCGGCGTAGTTCAGACCCAAATAGATCTCATCGACGATGACGAAACCACGCTGGGATCGGACCCAATCGATGATTGATCCCAGTTCGCTCGGGGGGATGGTGGTGCCGGTGGGGTTCGAAGGCGAAGCGATCAACACCCCACGCGTTCGCTTGTTCCAGTTGCGTTGCACTTCGGCTGCCGAGAGCTGGTAGAGCTGCTGCTCGTCGACCGGTAATGCGCGGGGGCAGCCTTCGAAAAGGCGCACGAAATGGCGATTGCATGGATAGCACGGATCGGGCATCAGCCACTCGTCGCCCGGATCGACCAGCGCTCCCAGCGAGAGCATGAAAGCGCCCGACGCGCCTGCGGTAACGATGATCCGCTCGGCAGGCACTTCCACGCCATGGCGCTCGCGGTAGAAGCGCGCAATTTCTTCGCGCAGCTCGGCGATTCCCAGCGCCGGTGTGTAGCCTAGTGGGCGGCTGCGCAGGGCCTCTACCGCTGCCTCGATGACCTGCGGAGGCGCGGAAAAATCCGGCTGCCCGATTTCCATGTGGACTATGTGCCGGCCTTGCGCTTCGAGCTCAAAGGCGCGGTTCTGCACTTCCATGACGTGAAACGGTTCGATTCCTGCCATCCGCGCAGCAAGGGGGATGGTCGATTGGCGATTCATGGGGCCGATTCTCCGTGCATGCCTGCATTCCTGGCGCCGATCCGCGCCGATGCGGGAGTAACGATTAAACTATACGCGCGGTGGATTGACACTGCGCATCCCGGGATCGAATATGCCATGAACGATTTGCCGCGCCAAAGCGCGCCCGAGTGCCGGCGGCGGCCGCGACCGCGCAAGATCAAGGGCGGGGCTAGAGTCAACCGGCGCGAACGGGTGTTTCCATACGCCACAGGCACGTCCGCTGAGTGCCGGGATAGGCGGCAATCGTGAGTCCCCCGAGACCGAAAACGGGACTGATCCTTACCGGAGGCGGGGCGCGCGCCGCCTACCAAATCGGTGTGCTCAAGGCGGTGCGTGATCTGCTGCCCTCGCCGGAGCAAAACCCGTTTGCAATCGTCTGCGGCACTTCCGCCGGCGCGGTCAATGCCGCGACCTTGGCGGTATTCGCCGACAACTTCGATCTCGCGGTGCAAAACCTGCTCGACACCTGGGAAAACATGCGCGCGCATTTCGTCTACCGATCAGACCCATTCAGTATCGCAAGGACGGGGGCGCGCTGGCTTGGCGTGATGATGCTGCTCTCGCGCCGGAGTCCGCGATCGCTGCTCGACAACACGCCCCTTGCCGAGCTGCTCTCGAAAACCCTGGACTTCGGGCGCATCCAGGAGAATATCGACAGCGGGGTGCTCTATGCGGTGTCGATCACCTGCTCGGGATACTCCTCAGGGCAGAGCGTCTCGTTCTACCAGGGCGGCCCCGGGGTCGAGGCGTGGGAGCGTACGCATCGCCTGGGCTGCGCCACGCCCTTGCGGGTCGAGCATCTCATGGCCTCCAGCGCGCTGCCGTTCATATTTCCCGCGGTCATGATCAACCGCGAGTATTTCGGCGACGGATCGATGCGCCAAATTTCGCCCATCAGCCCTGCGGTGCATCTCGGCTCCGATCGGGTGATGGTGATCGGCACCGGACGCCGGGACGCCGAGCCGCCCCGGGTGTCCGGCAGCGTCTACCCGTCTCTGGCGCAGATCGCCGGCCATGCGATGAACAGTATCTTCCTCGACAGCCTCAACGTCGACATCGAACGGATGCGGCGCATCAACCGCACCATCGCCCTGATTCCTCCGGACACTCTGCGCAGAGGCGGGGTGCCTTTGCACAAGATCGACGTGCTGGTTATTTCTCCAAGCCAGCCGATCGAGCAGTACGCCCCGCGCTACCTGAATGAACTGCCGCGAACCCTGCGATTCCTGCTTCGCGGCATCGGCGCCATGAATACCAATGGCGCCAATCTTGTCAGCTATCTGCTCTTCGAGCGCGGCTTCTGCCGGGCGCTCATCGACCTGGGCTACCAGGACACGCTTGCGCGCCGAACCGAGGTGCTGGAGTTTTTGGGGGTCGCGAACTAAACTGGGTGCCCTCACTCCTGCATTGGGGGAGCCCCATGACACAGTCCTCAGGTCCAGATCCATTCGAGTTTCTGAAAACGCTGTGGGGTCCCATGGGCTTGCCAATGAGCGGCATGGTAGCGCCGATACTCGACGTCTCCGAGATCGACAAGCGCATCGCCGAGCTCAAGCTGGTCGAGAACTGGCTCTCCATGAATCTTAACGTTCTCAAGATGAGCATCCAGGGTCTGGAAATGCAGCGCGCGACGCTCGCTGCGATGCGAGCCACGGCAGCCGCCGCGGCCGAGGCAGTCCCCGGGTCCGCACAGGGCGGGGACTCTCCCGCAGATGCCTGGCGCAGCATTCTCGAGGCGCACGCGGCGAAAAAGCCCGACGGCTCGGATTCGTCCCAGAAATGACCTTGGCCTTTCGTTTCAGCCATAGCGCCTCGCGCAACTGGCGTGCCGCCGCGAAGGCCTGTGTGGATCAGATGCGGCCGTTGCCGGCGGGGGCGAACCTCGGCTTCGTCTACTTCAGCGAGGACCATGCGGAGCAGGCCGAGCCGCTGCTCGCCTGGCTGGTGGAGCAGACCGGCATAAGCGATTGGGTCGGATCGATAGGAATCGGAGTGATAGCGACCGGGACCGAGTATCTGGAGGAGCCGGCGCTGGCGCTGATGGTCGGGGCGTTTCCTCCCGGATCGTTCCAGGTGTTCTCGGGCGCATCGATGCCCCCGCGCGCCGGCGCACGTACCGCCAGTGGCGCGCATGCAGCGAACTTCGCCGTCGTGCACGGGGATCCGGGCACCGAGGACATGCCGGATCTAATCGAGGATATGTCGCAGAAGGTGGAGAGCGGGTTTTTGGTCGGCGGGCTGTCGTCCGCGCGAGGGCGCACGCTTCAGGTCGCCAACCGCGTGCTGCACGGGGGATTGTCGGGCGTGGTATTTTCCTCCGACATCCAGGTCGCTACGCGCTTGACGCAGGGCTGTGCACCGCTGCGCACGGGCAGCCTCGGCGAACCGCTGGTGCACCGCGTGACTCAATGCGAACGCAACGTGATCGTCATGCTGGATGAAAGACCGGCCTTGGACGTGTTTCGCGCGGACGTGGGTGAAATCCTGGCGCGCGATCTCAATCGCGCTGCACACATGATTCTCGTCGGGCTGCCGGTGCCCGGTTCCGACACCGGTGACTACCTGGTCAGAAATCTCGTCGGCATCGATACGCGCAACCGGTTGCTCGCGATAGGGGCGCCGGTGGAACAGGGCATGCCGATCATGTTTTGCCGCCGCGGTGGCGATGCGGCCCGAGAGGACCTGCAGCGGATGCTGAAAAGCATAGCGCGCAGCCTGGAGGGCGCTGCTCCGGCCGCGGGCCTGTATTATTCCTGCCTTGGCCGCGGCGCCAACATGTTCGGAGCCAAGTCGGCGGAAATGCAGATGATCCGTAATGAGCTGGGTGATTTCCCTATGGTTGGATTTTTCGCCAACGGAGAAATTTCGCATGACCGGCTCTATGGCTACACGGGCGTGTTGACCCTGTTCGTTTAATGCTGCTTCAGGAGGAAAAATGCCAAGCGCAATTCGCATCCACAGGAATGGCGGACCGGAAGTGCTGCAATGGGAAGAGGTGTCGGTCGGCGACCCCGGACCGAACGAGGCGCGGGTGCGCCATCACAGTATCGGGCTGAATTACATCGATGTCTATTTCCGCAGCGGCCTGTACCCAGTATCGTTCCCGGTGGGCCTCGGCATGGAAGCTGCCGGTATTGTCGATGCGGTCGGGGCTGGCGTAACCAACGTCAAGCCCGGCGACCGCGTCGCTTACGCTAGCCCGCCCAACGGCGCCTATAGCGAACTGCGCAACATGCCTGCAGACCGGCTGGTCAACTTGCCCGAGGGTGTTTCCTTCGAGCAGGCGGCCGCGGTGTTGCTGAAGGGCTTGACCGTGCAGTACCTCATCAAGCGCACCTACAAGGTTCAGCGCGGCGATACGGTGCTTGTTCACGCGGCGGCCGGCGGGGTCGGGTTGATCGCCTGCCAGTGGCTGAATGCGATCGGCGCTACGGTGATCGGCACCGCGGGTTCCGATGAGAAAGCCGCACTCGCCAGGGCGCATGGCTGCCACCATGCGATCAACTACAAGCGCGAGAACTTCGCCGATCGGGTGAAAGAGATTACCGGCGGCGCCGGCGTGCCGGTGGTGTACGACTCGGTCGGCAAGGACACGTTCCAGGGTTCGCTCGACTGCCTACGCGCTTTCGGCATGCTGGTGTGCTTCGGCAACTCCTCTGGACCCGTGCCTCCAATCGACATCGCCAAGGCATGCAGGGGCTCGCTTTACCTTACGCGACCTTCGATCATGGTCTATATGGCCAAGCGCGAGGATCTTATTGCCGGCGCGAAAGATTTGTTCGACGTCATGTTGTGCGGAAGCGTGAAGATCGAGGTCAATCAGCGTTATCCGCTGAGCGATGCGGCTCAGGCCCATCGCGACCTCGAGGCCCGCAAGACTACCGGCTCGACGATTCTTGTGCCCTGAGCCGGACGAGCCGGAACCAAGGAAGCTGGTCCCGCCGTTTAGCAATCTCCCCTTTTCGTGCAGTTGCTCGCAACTTCACGAAAAGGGGAGACGAATTTAGAAACCAAATCTTCGCCAGCGTCTTCAACAGCAGGCTTGTAAGCGACTAACCGGTATGGCCGGAACCGATGAGGAACCGTCAATACCTACCTCGTAAATGAAGGATTCAGGTGGGAATCGCCCGCCTGAATCCTTCACCGATTGGCGCGGCCATGGGGGCTGCCCCATTCTTGATAACGACGTCAGATACCCAGAAGCTTCATCGCTTTGGCAAGCGTATCTACCGAGTCCTGATGCTTGCCGGCCTTGTGCAGCGCCTCACCGTCGGCGCGGTATTTCTTCACCTCCGACATTTGTTGCGCCGAGAGCTTCGGATTCTTGGCCATCGCTGCGTCGATCTTCTTCATATCCGCCGGACAGTGCATAGCGAATGCGCTCGCGCTGGCGAACATCAGCGCCGAAAACAAGGTTGCGTTGCGGATTTTCATGGGTCCTCCTGGTGGAAAATGATAGCTGGCTGTGTCCGGGTACGCCTGCGCCGATGATCCCTGTCGCCGGCTCGCGGTCTGTCCCTTCGCCGCGTAAACGACAGGCACCGGCTGCTTATTCCCGCGCCGGCCTCCGCAGCGCCGGAAACAGACCGCGCATCCGCGTAAAATACTGGCAAATGCAGAATTCCATGCCCGCCTATGGTTCAAGATTGGACGAAGGTTGCGCCCGCGATGAGGCGTGGCTCAGGAGCCGCTTTGCCCCCGTGCGCGCGGTGCCTGTACTTGCAACGGGCGACGGACGGTCGTTCCAGAAGCCCGAGGAGACAAGACCGGCGGCGGTTCTCGTGCCCTTGGTCCGGCGCGACGGCGGACTGACCGTCCTACTCACTCGCCGCACGGAACACCTGTACGACCATGCCGGCCAGATCAGTTTTCCGGGAGGGCGTTCGGAGTATGACGAGTCGCCCGCGGCGACCGCCCTGCGCGAGGCCGAGGAGGAAATCGGCCTACCCTCGAGCCACGTTCAAATCCTGGGAGCGCTGGCTGAGTACGTAACGGTGACCGGGTATCGAGTGACCCCAGTCGTCGGACTGGTGCATGCGCCGTTCGAACTCAAGCCCGACGAGTTCGAGGTTGCCGAGATCTTCGAAGTGCCGTTGGAGTTTTTTCTCGACCCGGCAAACCATTTGCGCCACAGCGTCACGCAGCAAGGATCCCTGCGGCATTATTACGCTATGCCTTACCGGCAATACTACATTTGGGGGGCGACGGCCGGTATGCTAATGAACTTCTACGCCTTTCTGACCGCATGATCTTCAATATGACGCTCCCAGTTGCCGTGGCCGGGATGCCAATGAACCACTGCGCCTGTACAGACTGATGATGGGCCTGGTATCCCTGATCGTCGCGCTGGTCTTGGAGCAATGGCGGCCGCTTAGCGACCGGCGCCAACTGTTCGCGCCTGCCGAAGGCTACGCGAATTTTTTCGAACGCCAATTCAATGCCGGGGAAAGGCACCATGGGCGGATCGCCTGGCTGCTGGCGGTATTGCCGGCCACGGCCGGAGCCTGGATGGCGTACAACCTGCTGCTGGTCGCGAGTCCGCTGCTGGGCCTGGCTTTCAACGTGGCCGCGCTCTATTTGACGATGGGCTTTAGGCAGTTCAGCCATTACTTCACCGGCATCCAATTGGCGCTGAAGGAGGACGATTTGCAGCGCGCGCGGGAACTGCTGTCGCAGTGGCGCGGCCACGCCTGCTCGGATCTGTCGCGGGAGGAAGTGGCGAAGCTGGCGATCGAGGAGGCCTTGGTTGCCTCGCACCGCCGGGTGTTCGCGGTGGTGTTCTGGTTCGTGCTGCTTCCGGGCCCCTCCGGCGCGATACTTTATCGGCTGGCCGATTTTCTCTCGCGGCGTTGGGGCAGCTCGGACGCGTCCGAATTGTCCGTCTTCGGAAGCTTTTCGCGGCAGGCGTTCGACGCGCTCGAGTGGCTGCCGGCACGATTCACAGCCGCCTCTTTCGCAGTGGTCGGCGATTTCGAGGACGCCATTTTCTGCTGGCGCACCCAGGCCGCCACTTGGCCCGACGCGGCGCTCGGTATCGTGCTTGCGGCCGGTGCCGGGGCGATCGGCGTGCGCCTGGGCAATCCTTTTGTACGCGACGGGGTTCTCGCCGAGCGGCCGGAGCTGGGGCTGGGCGAGGAGGCCGACAGCGGTTTTCTGGACAGCACTGTCGGACTCGTTTGGAGGGCGCTCGTGCTGTGGTTACTGACGCTCTTGCTGCTGGGCATCGCTTCGGCAGTCAGCTAGATAATTTCTTCTCCGCGCCGCAGCGCCAGCAGGCGGTGAACTGCGCTTCCAGCTGTTCTCCGCAGCGAGTGCAGGTCCAAGCGGACCCGCTGCGCTCGGACCGCCGCGCTATCTCGCGGATGAGCGCCTCGGCGGTGTCGCGATCGGCCTCGTTCTCCAGTTCGAGCCGCATGGCGCACTCGGCGAAAGGCACCTCGCCCGCCAAGGTCGACAGGCGTTCATTGCAGATCCGGCAGCCGATTCCAGCGGACTCAAGCAAATTCCGCAGATGATGAATTTCGAGCAAATTGAGCGAGGTGTAGAGCGGCTTCATCGGGCTCTTATCTCGGCGACGATGCGACGGAACAACTCGAACCTGCGCGGATGAATCTTTCCCTGCGCGCAAGCAGCGCGCATCGCGCAGCCAGGCTCGCTGTCGTGGCGGCAGTCCTGGAATCTGCAGGTGCCGATCAAGGAGCGGAATTCGGGAAAATTCCACTCGATGTCGCGATAACCCAAGTGGGCGAGCCCGAACTCCTGCAGTCCCGGGCAGTCGATCAGTGCCGTTTCATCATCGATTCGGTAGAGCCGCGCGTGGGCCGTCGTATGGCGTCCGGAATCGAGAAATCGCGAGATTTCCTGCGTCGCGCTGCCGGTTCCCGGCAGTAGCGAGTTGATGAGGGTGGTCTTGCCCATGCCCGACTGGCCCACCAGGATAGTGACCGCGGCGCGCAATTGCGGGCGCAGCGGTCCGACGTCGCAGCGCGCGGCGAGTTCGATTACCCGGTAGCCAGCCTGCTCGAATGGACGCAGCCGGGCTCGCGCCAAGGCAAAAGACTCGGTGAGATCGGACTTGTTGAGCACGATAAGACAGTTCATCCCCTGATGCTCTCCCGCGATCAGCGCGCGCGCGATGAACTCGTCACTGAAACTCGGCTCGGCAGCGGCAACCACGGCAACCTGCGTGGCGTTGGCCGCGATCAGCTTGGTGCGATGGGCGGAAGCACGAAAGAATTCCGTCTTGCGCGGCATGGCCGACTCGATGACGCCCTGACCTGCGCCCGTGGCACGTATGCTGACCCGGTCGCCGCAGGCATAAATGCTCTTCTTGCCGCGCGGAGCCGAGACGATCAGACCGGCCTCGCCGCAATCTACCAGGTAGTGGCGACCGTGTGCGGCAATTATTTCTCCAAGGGCGAGGGGGGCTGTCAAGCTGGCGTCAGCGCGCCATAGCCTGCAGCCGCGCAATGCGCACAGCCGCCGGCGGGTGCGAGTCGTAGAAGGCCGAGTACAACGGATCCGGCGTCAGCGTCGCGGCGTTGTCCTGATAGAGCTTCACCAGCGCCTGTACGAGATCGGATGCGGCCGCGTGCTTGGATGCGAAGAAATCCGCCTCGAATTCATGCCGGCGCGAGTACAGGCTGGCAAGCGGCTGCAGCAGGAACGCGAACACCGGCGCGACCATGAAGAAAAGGATCAGCGCGAGCGCTGTCGAACGGCTGTGCACGTGCAGACCGGCGTAGAACCAGTCCTGTCCGATTAGATAGCCGAGCAGCCACAAGAACCCGAGACTGACCAGGAAAATAATGGCCATGCGCTTCCACACATGCCGCAGGGAATAGTGGCCCAGTTCGTGCGCGAGCACCGCCTCGATCTCCGGTGGCGTCAGCCGGGCGACCAGCGTGTCGAACAGCACGATGCGTTTGGCTGCGCCGAAGCCGGTGAAATAGGCGTTGCCGTGGCTCGACCGGCGCGAGCTGTCCATGACGAACAGCCCCTGCGCGCGAAACCCGCACCTGGCGAGCAGCCGCTCGATGCGCAGCTTGAGCGGCTCATCCTCGAGCGGAGTGAAACGATTGAACAGCGGCGCGATCAGCGTCGGGTAGATCGTCACCACGAGCAGATTGAATGCGACCCAAGTCAACCACACATACAGCCACCAGGCTTCACCCATCATGGCCATCAGCCACAACACGCAGAATAAAAGGGGCATGCCGAGGAGCGCACCCAGCGCCGCCTGCTTCGCCAAGTCGGCCAGGTAGAGGGCAAGCGTGGTCCGGTTGAAACCAAAACGCGCTTCAATGACGAAGGTGCGGTACAGATCGAGCGGGAGGTCGAGCACCGCCCCGATCACCGCCACCGAGACCACCAGTGCAATGCCTTGGCTGTATCCCCCGGGCTCGAATACCCTTTCCCAGGCCTGCGAGATTGCCTCCAGGCCCCCGCCCAGCGTGAAGGCGAGCAGGATAACTGCGCCCAGCAGTGTCTCGATCATCCCCGTGCGCGTCCTGGCCGAGGTGTAATCGGCCGCGGTCTGATGCGCCGAAAGCGCAATGCGGCTGGAAAATTCGGCAGGCACCTCGTCGCGGTGTGCCGCAATATGGCGGATATGGCGCCACGCCAACCATAGTCGCGTCAGGGTGGTGAGCGCCAGCGCGGCGAGGAATATGAGGGTAAATGGATGCATCGAACGAAATTCGTTGTGCGACAATTCGATTTTACACGCAGCCCGTGCACGAGATCCCGACGCTATGCCGCAGGACCAGAACAATCTCATCTGGCTCGATATGGAAATGACCGGCCTCGATCCCGATAACGACCGCATAATCGAGGTCGCGGTCGTGATCACCGACGCGCAGCTCAATACGGTTGCCGAGGCGCCGGTGCTGGTGGTGCATCAGCCCGACACGGTGCTCGACGCGATGGACGACTGGAACAAGGGCACGCACGGCCGCTCCGGACTGATCGAGAAGGTCAAGGCATCGACACTGGCCGAGGCGGACGTCGAAGCAACGATGCTGCAATTCCTCGCGCAGCACGTGCCGGCGAAGACCTCGCCGATGTGCGGCAATTCGATCTGCCAGGACCGGCGCTTCCTGGCGCGCTCGATGAAGCGTCTGGAGGCCTATTTCCACTACCGCAATCTCGACGTCAGCACCGTGAAGGAGTTGGCCAAACGCTGGAAGCCGGAATTGACCAAAGGACTCGCCAAACACGGCAAGCACGAAGCCCTGGCCGACATCTACGAATCCATTGAGGAAATGAAGTATTACAGGGAGAACTTTTTCAGGATCTAGTCGGGACAGAATTCAGGATTCAGGATTCAGGGGAGGTCAGCCGCGCGAAGCGCGGCCGCTCAATCCTAAGCCGGACGAGCCGGAAACAAGGAAGCTGGTTTTGCCGTTTATCAATCCCCCCTTTTCTGGCAGTTGCATGCAACTGCCAGAAAAGGGGGGGCGAATTTGGAAACCGAATCTTCGCCAAATTTGTCGACAGTGAACTTGTAGGTGAGTAAATCCTCGATCCTGGTTTCTGAATCCTAGTTCTCAGCTCCAAGATCCCAGATCCTGCATCACCACCACCTTACCAGGATTCATCAGGTTCTCCGGATCGAAGGCGCGTTTGATGTCGCGCATCAGCTCGACTGCCTCGCCCAATTCCTTCTGCAGCGAACCGATCTTGCCCAAACCGATGCCGTGCTCGCCGGTGCAGGTGCCCTCCATGTCGAGCGCCCGATCGACCAATCGTTCATTGAATGTTTTCGCTTCGGCCAGATCCTCCTCGTTCCCGGGGCGAACCAGAATGACGCAGTGGAAATTGCCGTCCCCGACGTGCCCGAACAGGGGGATCGGCATCGAGGCTTTCCCTATGTCCCGGGAGGTCTCCACGATGCATTCGGCGAGGCGCGAGATCGGCACGCACACGTCGGTCGATACCGAGCGCGTTCCGCTGCGCAGCTGCAGACAGGCGAAATAGGCCTGGTGGCGTGCGTTCCAGAGCCGGGTCCTATCCTCGGCCCTGGTCGCCCACTCGAAGTCCATGCCGCCATGCTCGCGGGCGATTTCCTGCACCAAGCGCGCCTGTTCCTCGACCGAGCTGTGGCTGCCGTGGAACTCGAGAAATAGCGTCGGCTGTTCCCGGTACCGGGTCTTGTTGTAGGCATTGAGCGCGCGCATCGTGGTTGCGCACAGCGCCTCGCTTCGGGCGATGGGTATGCCCGACTGCAGCGTCTGGATCACGGTGCTCACCGCGTTGCCTATGTCGCTGAAAGAGCAGACCGCGGCAGATACCGCCTCGGGAATCGCGTACAGCCGAACCGTGACTTCGGTGATGATGCCCAAAGTGCCCTCGGCGCCGACGAAAAGCCGCGTCAGGTCATAGCCCGCGGCCGATTTGCGCGATCGGCGCGAGGTTTTGATCACGCGTCCGTCGGCCATCACCACCGTTAGCGAAAGCACGTTTTCGCGCATGGTGCCATAGCGCACCGCATTGGTTCCCGAAGCGCGTGTCGAGGCCATGCCGCCCAGGGTGGCATCGGCCCCCGGATCGATGGGGAACATGAGTCCCGAATGGCGGATGTGCTCGTTCAACTGCTTGCGCGTCACCCCGGCCTGCACCGTCGCGTCCAGGTCGGCTTCGCGCACCTGCACGATTCGGTTCATCTGCGACAGGTCCACGCACACGCCCCCGCGCACGGCGAGCACATGGCCCTCGAGCGAGGTGCCGGCGCCAAACGGAATCATCGGCGTCCTGTGGCGGCGGCAGATGTCGACCAGCTCGCGCACCTCATCCGTGGAATTCGGGAAGGCTACCGCGTCGGGTGGCGCGTAGGGATGGTAGGACTCGTCCTTGCCGTGATGTTCGCGAACGCCGCTCGAGGTGGTGAATCGCTCACCGAGCAGTCCGCGCAGTTGCTCCAGCAGCGTGGTGTTGGGTTCTCGCGCTTGATTCATGTGGCGCCCTCTTGGAACCTGGCGTGTTGATCGTGGAGATGGAGCCTGGAAAGTCCGCGCCCCGATCCTCGTTCTTACCGTCAGCGGCGGCGACGCAGGCGGCGGATGCGCTCAATCAGGGCGCGGGTCGCGCCATCGGTCTGCGCCGGCATTTTGCCCTCGCGCAGCGCCGGCAGCAGTTCCGCGGCCAGCCGCTTGCCCAATTCGACGCCCCATTGATCGAAGCTGTTGATGTTCCAGATCACGCCCTGCACGAAGACCTTGTGTTCGTAGAGGGCAATAAGCTGCCCGAGGGATTCGGCCGAGAGCCGCTCCATCAGCACGGTGTTGAGAGGGCGATTGCCCGGAATGCGCCGGTGCGGGTCCTCCGCAGGTGCGCCGGACATAAGAGCGGCGCCTTGCGCCAGCGCGCTCGCGAGCAGCAGGTCGCGCGCCTGTCCATCGCCAGCGCCGTCGGCGGCAACGATGAAATCCACCGGCGCCAAATGCGTACCCTGATGCAGCAGTTGGTGGAACGAGTGCTGGCTTGAAGTCCCGCTCGCACCCCAGAGTATCGGCGCGGTATCGTAGTCGATCTCATGACCGTCGCGGTCGACACGCTTGCCGTTGGATTCCATCTCCAACTGCTGCAGGTAGGCCGGCAGCTCGCGCAGGTCCTCGCAGTAGGGAATGACCGCATGCGTTTCGGCGCCGAGAAAGTTGATGTTCCACACGCCGAGCAGCCCCAGGAGCGCGGGAAGATTGCGCTCCAGCGGCATGGTGTGAAAGTGAGCGTCCATGTCGCGCGCACCTTCGAGCAGCTCGTCGAATTCATCCATGCCGATTGCCATCGCCAAGGGCAGGGCGACCGCCGACCAGAGGGAAAATCTGCCCCCGACCCAGTCCCACATCGGGAAAATGCACTCGGCCTCGACGCCGAATTCGCGCGCACGCGCTTCGCTCGCCGTCACGGCGAGGAAATGCCGCGCGAGCGCGGCGCCCGCACCGAGCGAGTGCTCCAACCAAGCGCGGGCGCGGCGGGCATTGTCCAGGGTCTCGACGGTGGTGAACGTCTTGGAGGTCACGATGAACAGCGTTGCCTGCGGGTCGAGACCGTCGAGCGCGCCCTCCAGATCGGCCGGATCGGCGTTGGCAACGTAGAAAACCCGCACGCCGCCCTTGCGGCAGGCGCGCAGCGCGCGCGTCGCCATGCGCGGCCCCAGATCCGAGCCGCCGATGCCCAGGTTGACCACGTTCGCGAGCGGTTTTCCGGTGGCGCCGCGCAGCAACCCGGCGCGCAGCTTTTCCACCATTGCGCGCATACGCTCGCGCGTCGCGCGCACCTCGGGCATGACGTCGCCTCCGGCGGGAAATGCGACTTGATCCGTCCTCAGAGCGACGTGCAGGGCGGCGCGTCCCTCGGTGTTGTTGATTGGCTCGCCTGCATACATGCGCCGGATCCAGCCGCTGAGATCGGCCTGGCGCGCCAGCGCAAACAGGAGCTGCATGGTCTCCTGGGTAACGAGCTGGCGCGAGTAATCGAGGTGCAACTGGCCGAACGCGCATGAGAACCGCTCGGCGCGCTGATCGTCGGCGGCGAACAGGTGCGTGAGTCTGGCCCCCGCCACGCTTGCGCTGTGCGCGGCCAATGCCCGCCATGCAGGACTGTGGGTGAGTATGCTCATGGAATCCGCAGGTACAAGCGATAGCGCTCCTTGTCGCGCGGCCGGCTGCCTTCCCAGACGCGCCGCCACTCGCGGCCGACATGACGCTCGGCATCCCCGGGGCTGCCCTGCACCAGCAGGGCGGAGCAGCCGCCGCCACGACGAATTTCCCCGCGGCGCGTAACGATGCCTGCATGATAATCCAGTGCAGCGCGCTGCGGCTCTCCCAGGTTGCGGCCCTCGATGCAGCGCGTGCCCTTGGGCAGCGCGCGCGCAAGGGCCTCTGCCACCGGACGGTAGCTCTTGCCGTAGTCGATCCATGGCAGCCACAGAGTCATCAGAAGACCCCAGAGCAACGTGACCCCCGCGGCCCAGACCGTTACGCTCCTCAGCGGCGAGCGTTCGGTTGCGAACAGCGCCGCGAGCCAGGCGAGCGTCAGCGCCGCGGCGATCAGAAATGCGATCCATCCGAACTGTGGCACGTGGCCCGGCTCCAGCTTGGCGAAATTGCGCGCAATAGGCGCCGGGATCCCGGTCATCATGGCAAACCACCCGAGCCACACCAGCAGTCCGAAGAAACTGAAAGTCATGGCGCCGAACCAAGTGAACGCGTTGGCCGCCCCGCGTCTCAGGAGCGGGACGCCGGCGCAGGCAAGCAGTGCAAGCGGCGGCAGGAGCGGCAGGACGTTGATCTCGCGCGGGCCGCGCGCGAAAGCGACCAGGGCCACTGCGGCGACGAGCGCTGCGATCGGCAGCGCGCTGGCTGCGCCGAAGGGCTTGCGTCGCCGTTCCCACAGCGTCCAGAACGCAAGCGGCCATGCCGGCCACGCGCTCCACGACAAGGTCGTCGCATACTCGAGCAGCGTCGCCGGCGTGGGCGCGTCGACGATCGCGGCGCGCTGGAATGCGAGCCAGGCTTGCAGCGCGCTACCGGCGCGCGCCGCGCTCACCCCCAGCCACGCGCCGCACACCGCCGCTGCGATCACTAGCGCCACCGCAAGCGTGTATGCGTAATCGCGCCGGCGCCAATCCGCGGCGAGCGGCACGACCAAGATTGCGGGGAGCGCCACAATAAGCGTTGCGGCGAAGCCCTTGGCGAGGAAGGCGCCGGCGATGCCTGCGCCGAGCGCGAGACCTGCCCCCAGCGCTCGCCGCCGCGCCAGCGCGATCGCATACAGCGATAGCGTCTGGCTCGCGAGCATCGCGTTTTCTCCCAGGTTTTCGTGGGCATGGATCAGCAGCCCCAGGCACCCGAGGAGCGTGAGCAGGGCGCATTCGCCTTCGATCTTCCCGTACAGTTCACGCGCCGCCCCGCGGATCAGGAACAGCGCCGCGAGGACAAAGGCGCCGCTTGCCAAGCGAGCGCCCTCGTGCATCGGGATGAACGGCGAGGCGAGCCAGGCAAAGGCGGATGCGACCCAATAGTGCAGCGGTCCGTCCTCGAGAAACGGCTCGCCGGCGAGGTATGGCACCAGCCATTGCCCGTGGGCGAGCATCTGATGTACCAGGCCGGTGCCGATGGCATCCTCGGTCTTCCATGGATCGTGGCCTATCAGACCGGGCAGGGTAAAAGCGAGCAGCAATGCGGCCAGGGGCCAGCGTTGTAGCGGAAGCGGCAGGCGCGGCAGCGCATTCATTCAATGACCTTTATCGATTGTCCGGGTTCGGGATCGCCCTTGGGGTAAGTGGCATTGACAGGCGCAGGGTGCCTTCGGGCATTTTATCCTGCGGCAACGCACGGGTGCTGCCCCGCGCTGGAGTCGGCATCAGAAACTTCCCGCGGTAGACCAAAAGGGCAGCGCGGCCGCCCAAAAAACAACAAAGGCAGCCGAAGCTGCCTTTGCGAGGGACAGTGGATGCGCGCTACGCCGCGGGGGTCTTGGTCGCGGCCGTCTTGGCGGGCTTGGCGGCGTATTTCTGGCGGAATTTCTCCACCCGGCCGGCCGTGTCGACGATCTTCTGTTTGCCCGTGTAGAACGGATGGCAGGACGAGCAGACCTCCACGTGCAGCGGCTTGCCAAGCGTCGAGCGCGTGGTGAACGTGTTGCCGCAACTGCACTTGACTTCGATTTCCTTGTAGTTCGGGTGAATTTTCTCTTTCATGGCTGGTGTCCTGGCGATTGGCCGCTCGAGACGGCCGGGAGGGGCGAGATTATCCCGTAAATCACTACCCCAGGCAAGGCGCCCCCAACCGCTGGGACGCCCTCTAAATCCTGAATCCTGAATACGCCTAGCCGCGACGCATCGAATCGAAGAAATCGGCGTTGCTCTTCGTCGCGCGGATCTTGTCGACCAGGAATTCGGCCGCTTCCAGGTCGTCCATCGGGTAGAGCAGTTTTCGCAGCACCCAGATCTTCTGCAGGATGTCCTTTTCCACCAGCAGTTCTTCGCGGCGCGTTCCCGAGCGATTGACGTTGATGGCCGGGAAAATGCGCTTTTCGTACATGCGCCGGTCCAGGTGGATCTCCATGTTGCCGGTGCCCTTGAACTCCTCGTAAATGACGTCGTCCATCCGGCTGCCGGTGTCGATCAGCGCGGTGGCCAGGATGGTGAGCGATCCGCCTTCCTCGATGTTGCGCGCCGCGCCGAAAAAGCGCTTCGGACGCTGCAGCGCGTTGGCATCGACACCGCCGGTGAGCACCTTGCCCGAGGCGGGAACCACGG